>DASXQW010000145.1:0-26411 GCA_036506975.1 Casimicrobiaceae bacterium
GTGCCGCCGGCGCTGATCTGCTCGCCGAGCACGTGCCACGGCTCGATCGCCTGCCGCAGCTCGATGGTCACGCCGGCGTAGCTCACCGTGCCGAAACGTGGAAAGCGGAACTCGACGAACGGATCGAACCACGCCGCGTCGAAGGCGTAGCCGAAGGCGTTCAGGTCGGCGACGACATCGCGGAGGTCCGCGGCGACGAAATGCGGCAGCAACCAGCGGTCGTGCAGCGCCGTGCCCCAGCGTACCAGCTTGCCCCGGTACGGCTGCTGCCAGAAGCGGGCGACCAGCGCGCGCAACAGCAGCATCTGCACCGCGCTCATCCGGGCGTGCGGCGGCATCTCGAAGGCGCGGAATTCGAGCAGTCCGAGCCGCCCCGTCGGAGTGTCCGGCGAATAGAGCTTGTCGATGGAAAACTCGCTGCGGTGCGTATTGCCCGTGAGATCGGTCAACAGATGCCGCAGCAGGCGGTCGACCAGCCACGGCTGCGCCGAATCTTCGCCGGAGCGATGCTTGCGCTCGAGCTGTTGAAACGCGATCTCGAGTTCGTACAGGCGATCGTCGCGCGCCTCATCGACGCGTGGCGCCTGGCTGGTCGGTCCGATGAACAGGCCGGAAAACAGATACGAGAGCGCAGGATGGTTTTGCCAGTACGCGATCAGGCTCTGCAGCAGATCGGGGCGCCGCAGCAGAGGACTGTCGACCGGCGTGGCGCCGCCCAGCGTCACGTGGTTGCCGCCGCCAGTGCCAGTGTGCCGGCCGTCGAGCATGAATTTTTCGGTGCCGAGGCGGGATTGCCGCGCTTCCTCGTACAACGTCGCCGTGGTCGCGACCAATTCGTGCCACGACGCTGCGGGCTGGATGTTGACCTCGATGACGCCGGGATCGGCCGTGACGCTGAGCACCCGCATCCTGGCGTCGCGCGGCGGTGCGTAACCTTCGACGACCACGGGCAAGGCTGCGGCATGCGCAGTGTCCTCGATCGCAGCGAGAAGCGCGGCATAGTCCTCCAGTCGCGTCAGCGGTGGCATGAAGACATGGACGTGACCGTCGCGCGCCTGCACCGCGAGGGCGGTCTTCACCACCTCACGCGGCTTGGCGCCTCGCGCGCGGCCGCGTCGGGCGCGCCGCATGTCGTCACGCCGCGGCAGCGTTTCTTTGGGGGCGAAAGGATCGACGGGCGGCTCGTGTTCGACTTCTTCCGGCAAGACGTCCGGCAACGAACCGAGCGGCAACCTGAGCCCGAGGGGCGAATCTCCCGCAAGCGCGTAAAGCCGCTCGCGGCGCAGCGGCCACGGGCTCGATTCCCAGACGGTGCGTTCGCCGTCGTGTCGGTCGGAGCCAGCCTTGAGCGGCAGGATGTAGCCGGAGGGCTGGTCCAGGCCTTCGAGCAGAAGTCGTGCGAGCCGCGCGCGCTCGCTGGCATCGGCGAGATTGCTGCGCAGTGGATCCGCGTTGACCGGGAGCGCTGCTTCGTCCTTGAGGAGCCTTGGCACGTCTTCGTAAGCGGTGATGACCAGCGCCGCGGGCAGTCCAAGGGTCGCAGCGAGTCGCGTCGCGAACGCGCCTGCATCGGACAGGCCGTGCCTGCCGGGCCGCCGCGTATCGGCGAGAAGTGCGTCGTCGTGCCATACCGGCTCGCCGTCGCTGCGCCAGTACACGCCCAGCGCCCAGCGCGGCAGCGGCTCGCCCGGATACCACTTGCCCTGGCCGTAATGCAGGAACCCTCCGGGCGCGAATTGCGCCTTGAGGCGCTTCAGCAGCGCTTCGGCAAGCTCGCGTTTTTTCGGTCCCAGCGCGGTGTAGTTCCATTCGGCGCCATCCATATCGTCGATCGACACGAAGGTCGGCTCGCCGCCCTGCGTCAAGCGGACATCGTGAGCCGCGAGATCGGCGTCGACCGCCTCGCCCAGCGCGTCGATCGCCGACCACTGCGCGTCACTGTAAGGCTTGGTCACGCGCGGGTCCTCGTGCACGCGCGTCACCTGCATGGCAAAGTCGAACTCGACGTTGCAGACGTCGGTGTAGCCGATGACCGGCGCTGCATTGCCCGGATCGGCGGTGCACGCGAGCGGGATATGACCCTCGCCGGCGAGCAGTCCCGAAGTCGGATCGAGTCCGATCCATCCCGCGCCGGGGAGATACACCTCGGCCCAGGCGTGCAGATCGGTGAAGTCGCGCTCCGGACCAGCCGGGCCCTCGAGCGGTTTCTGGTCGGCGGCGAGCTGGATCAGATACCCGGACGCGAAGCGCGCGGCCAGTCCGAGATTGCGCAGGATCTGCACCAGCAGCCAGCCCGAATCGCGGCACGAGCCGCAGGCCTGCATGAGCGTTTGTTCCGGCTCCTGCACTCCGGGCTCCATCCGCACCAGATAACGGATCTCATTTTGCAGCTGCTGATTAAGGCGAACCAGCATGGTCACCGTGTTGTCGCCCTCCTTGATCGTGGCGCGAAACGCGGTGAGCCAGGCGGCAAGACGTGGGCCCAGAGGCGCGGTCTCGAGAAACGGAATCAGCTCCTTGGCGAGCGACGGCGCGTAGACGAACGGAAAAGTCTCGGCATAAGGCTCGACGAAAAAATCGAACGGATTGATGACCGTCATGTCGGCGGTCAGGCCGACCAGCACCGCGAGCCTGTCCGTGCGTTCGGTAAAGACCAGGCGCGCGACCCAATTGCCGTACGGATCCTGCTGCCAGTTCAGAAAGTGCTCCGGCGGCTCGACCGAGAATGAGTAGCCGAGGATCGGCGTGCGGCATTGCGGCGCGGGCCGCAACCGTATCTCGTGCGGGCCGAGGTTGACGAGGCGGTCGAACCGGTAGCTCGTGCGGTGCTGGAGCGCGACGCGGATGGCCATTACCAGTCCGGGTTCGGAAGCTGCGCGAACACCCGGCGCAGGCCCTCGCCCCACTGCGAGTGGATCATCTGGAAATACGGATCGGATTCCTCGATACGCCGCTGCAGCCGGATCGTCAGCGCGTCGGTCTCGTAGACGACGAGGTCGATCGGCAATCCGACCGAGATATTCGAGCGCATGGTCGAATCGAACGACACGATCGTGCACTTGGTCGCCTCGAGCAAGCCGGTCGAGCGCTTGACCACCCGGTCGATGACCGGCTTGCCATACTTGCTCTCGCCGATCTGGAAATAACAGGTGTCGGGCGTCGCTTCGATGAAATTGCCTTCGCTGTAGACCTCGAACAGACGCGGCGCTTCGCCCTTCACCTGGCCGCCGACGATGAAATTCGCATGCGAGTCGATGTTGTTCTGCAACAGGTAGGGCCCGTCGCGGGTCTTCACCTCGCGCAGCGCGTCGCCGGTCAGCCGCGCGATGTCGAACATCGACGTGGCGTTCCACAGGTTCAACTCGCCATCGGCCTTGCGCGCCCGCTGGTCGATAATGGACAGCGCGTTCTGCGTGATCGACAGGTTGCCGGACGAAAGGGTGACGATCACGCGGTCGCCGTCGCGGACGAAAATGCGCATCTTGGAGAAGCGTGCGATCTGGTCCACGCCGGCGTTGGTGCGCGAATCCGACGCGAAGATCATTCCCGCGTCGAGTGACATGGCGACGCAATAGGTCATGGGTGATAGAAACCGCGACGCAAGCGATTGCTAAACATCTGAGGCCATTGCGCCAGAAACGCGGATCATGTGGGACTTGTTCAGGGGTTCCCTAATTCTACAAGATCGACTATCGCTACGTTGGCACGAGAAAGTAGCGATTGATTTCTCCACCGAGCGCTGAAATGCGGTCGAGAAACTCGATCAGGTACTCGTGGAGCCCGAACTTGATGATATCGTCGGTCTTGCCGTAATGCAGTCGCGCGTATAGCTCGCCCGATGCGCGCTCGATTTCCCGGCTGTTATGGTCGCATAGCACCTCGAGCGTTTCGTGGATGAAGTTCATGCACGAATGCAGCGAGCGCGGCATGTCCTCGCGGAGAATGAGGAGCTCGGCAACCCGCCGCGGCGTGATCACGTCGCTGTAGATCTTGCGATACGACTCGAAGCCCGACACCGAGCGCAACAGCGCGCTCCACTGGTAATAGTCGACCGCGCCGCCGACGTCGGCCGCCGACGGTAGCAGCGTGTGGTACTTGACGTCGAGGATCCGCGCCGTGTTATCCGCCCGCTCGATGTGCGTGCCCAGTCGGTTGAAGTGGTAGGCCTCGTCGCGCAGCATCGTGCCGAAGGTCACGCCGCGGAAGAGGTGCGAGCGCATCTTCACCCACTCGAGGAACGCCGACACGCCGGTGAACTGGATGCGATCGTAGTCGTAGCCGCGCATCTCGAGCCACGCGGAGTTCAAGTCCTCGTACATTTCCGAGGTGATGGCACCGCGTACTGAGCGCGCCGACTCGCGCGCCCCGCGCAGGCAGCAATAGATCGACGACGGGTTGCTCGAGTCGAGGATCATGAAGCGGAGCACATTCTCGGCGGAGAGCTCCTGGAAACGCTCATAGAACGCGGTGGCCAGCCCCGAAGTGATCAACGGCACCGCCCAGGGCTCAGCCCAGGCGAGGCCGGGCTCGATCGCCTCGTACGGCAAAAGCGACATGCGGTAGGTGACATCGAGCAGGCGCGCGGTGTTCTCCGCGCGCTCGATATGGCGAGCCATCCAGTACAGTTCGTTGGCGGTGCGGCAGAGCATGAAGGTCAATGCGCCATGACCCAGGTATCTTTGGTGCCGCCCCCCTGCGACGAATTCACGACCAGCGACCCTTCGCGCAGCGCCACGCGCGTGAGGCCTCCCGGAACGAGGTTGATCGCCTTGCCCGAGAGCACGTACGGCCGCAAGTCGATGTGGCGCGGCGCCAGTCCCGCGGCGGTGAACGTCGGGCAGGTCGACAGCGAAAGCGTCGGCTGCGCGATGTACTTGTCCGGCTGGGCGACGATGCGCCCGCGGAACGCCTCGCGTTCGGCAACGCTCGCGGCCGGGCCGACCAGCATGCCGTAACCGCCGGCGCCGTGGACCTCCTTGACGACCAGTTCCGCGAGATGCTCGAGGCAGTAGCGCAGATCGTCCTCCCGGGAGAGTTGCCACGTCGGCACGTTGTCGAGGATCGGCTCCTCGGTCAAATAAAAACGGATCATGTCCGGCACGAAGGGATAGATGGACTTGTCGTCGGCGACGCCGGTTCCGATCGCGTTGGCCAGGGTGACGCGGCCTGCGCGATATGCGGCGAACAACCCCGGCACGCCGAGCATCGAGTCGGGCCGGAACGCACGCGGATCGAGAAAATCGTCATCGACCCTGCGGTACAGGACGTGAACGCGTCGCGGACCGCGGGTCGTGCGCATATATACGGTGTCGTTCTGCACGAACAGATCCTGGCCCTCGACCAGCTCGACGCCCATCTGTTGGGCGAGGAACGCGTGCTCGAAGTACGCCGAGTTGTGCGCGCCCGGCGTGAGCACCGCCACTTCAGGCCGTTCTTCACCCGCCGGCGCGACCCCGCGGAGGTTCTCCAGCAACAGGTCCGGATAGTGCTCGACGGGCCTGATCGCCTGGCTTGCAAACAGCTCTGGAAACAGGCGCATCATCATCCGCCGGTTCTCCAGCATGTACGATACGCCCGACGGGACGCGCAGATTGTCCTCGAGCACGTAGTAAGCGCCTTGATCCGCACGCACGATGTCGACTCCGGCGACATGCGCGTAGATGCCGCCCGGCACGTCCATCCCCTGCATTTCGCGCCGGTACTGCGCATTGGCCAGGACACGCTCGGGCGGTATGACGCCGGCCTTGAGGATGCTCTGATCGTGATAGATATCGTCCAGGAAGAGGTTGAGCGCCTGCACGCGCTGCGTGAGGCCGCGCTCCAGCGTCCGCCATTCGCTTGCTGGAATGATCCGCGGGACGATGTCGAACGGAATCAGGCGTTCGGTGCCGCCATTTTCGCCATAAACCGCGAAGGTGATACCGATACGGTGAAACGCGCGCTCGGCTTCCTCGCGCTTCTGGGCGATCTCGTCGACCGGCGTTCGCTTCAACCAGTCCGAGAACCCCTGGTAATGGGGCCGCGGCGCGCCCTCGGCGCCGCTCATTTCATCATAAAGGGGACGGGACATAGATGGAAAATCCGCTAATCGACTGCCTTTGAGCAAGACTTGAGCCACGGAAATTTTTGCTTTGCGGCCTATAAGCTTACCGAAATCCAATGCTTGGAAAAGCCCTCGACCAGCTTCCCGGTGGCCCTTGATCGCACCTCAAAGGTGCTGTTTTTGTTCAAGACAAGATTGGACAAATCGCGGCGCCAGTTTGACCCCTCTCTCGGCGCTATGCTTAAATACTCGCTCCTGTCTGGGTTCGCGCGGGCGGTTAGCTCAGCGGTAGAGCATTGTCCTCACACGGCAGGGGTCACTGGTTCGATCCCAGTATCGCCCACCATGGAACCAAGGGGTTGCACGCAAGTGTAACCCCTATTTTTTTGACTGCGTTCCTCGCATCACGCGACATCGGTGCAATTTTTGCATACGATGACCGAAAATCCGCGCGAGAGACGCCCTGATGATTGCCAACTCCTCAACTTCGCTTTCCGTCGATGCACTGGTCTTCGACGCTTACGGCACGCTCTTCGACGTGCAATCCGTCGTGACGCTGGCCGAACGCCTGTATCCGGGACATGGTGCGGCGCTATCGCAGCTGTGGCGTACCAAGCAGCTCGAATACACCTGGTTGCAAACCCTGATGATAAGCCCGACGCAGAGACGCGAGGATTTCGCTGCGATCACCGCGCACGCACTCGACTATGCGGTCGAGGCGCGTGGCCTGCCGTTACAGGGCGCGGCACGGCATCGCCTGCTCGATGCGTATCTCGATCTGTCGCCATTCCCCGAGGTCGCGTCCGCGCTCGCCCTGCTGGCGCCATTGCCTCGCGTCGTCCTTTCCAACGGTACGCGCGGGATGCTCGAGCCGTTGGCGGCGGCTACCGGCATAGCGCTGCATCTCGACGCCATCCTGTCCGTCGATGCCGCCGGTGTTTACAAGCCGAGCCCGCGCGTCTACCAGCTCGCCGTCGATCACGTGAAGCTGTTGCCGATACGGATAGGCTTCGTGTCGTCGAACGGCTGGGATGTGGTCGGCGCGAAAGCGTTCGGCCTCACCGCCATCTGGGTCAACCGCGTGGGCGCCCCGCTCGAGCGACACGGTCCGAAGCCCGACGCGATCATCGCGTCGCTGGCGGAGCTGCCAGCTTTGGTGGGAAGGGCGTAGTAGGCCCGGATTCATCCGGACGCGGCGGTGGCCGAATAAATTCGGCCCTATACCATGAACTGTCCGCCGTTCACCTCGATGACTTGCCCCGTCACGTAGCCGGATAGCTCGTCGGATGCGAGATAGATCAAGGTACCCGCGCATTCGTCCGCGGTCCCCAGCCGGTTCATCGGAATGGTCGCCTGCATTGCCTTCAACTGTTCCGCGTTCGAATAGCGCTCGTGAAAGGGTGTCGTGATCACGCCCGGCGAGATCGCGTTGACGCGGATGCCGTCGCCGACGACTTCCTTGGCCCAGCCGTGGGTCGCGGTCGAGATGAACCCCTTCGCGCCGGCGTAGATGATCGCGCCAGCGCCGCCGCCATGGCGCGCCGCGATCGAGCTCACGTTGATCACGCTGCCCTTCTTCTGCTTGCGCATGATCGGGATCACTTCGTGCATGAACATCGCAACCTGGACCACGTTGAGCGCGATGACCCGGAGCAGAAAATCCTCGCTGTAATCCTCGATGCGAGTGCGGGCCACCAGGCCGCCGGCGTTGTTGATGAGCACATCGATGCGGCCGAGCGCCGCCTGCGTTTCGGCGACGATGCGCTTGATGTTGGCGGTTTGGGTGACGTCGCCACCCACGAGCACGGCCTCGCCGCCCAGGGAGCGCACGTCTGCCCCGACCTGCTCCGCCGCGTCGCGGCTGGCGTTGTAGTGCACGGCAACACGGCTGCCGAGCCGCGCGAATGCGCGCGCTGCGGCAGCACCGATCCCCGTCGATGCCCCGGTGATGAGAACTGCCTTGCCTTTGAGATCGGAGACCATGCGTTGCTCCCGAAGAATTAAAGAGGGGATTACGAAGCAGCTGCCGCGCTTCGGTCAACCTCGCTCAACGATTGTACTTGAATTTGTCGGACGGTAACGTCATTATGTCGGACAAATCTGATCGGCTTATGCTTCGCTCCCATCGAATTTCCCGCCGATCGCCAGCGGTCGCATCGCGCGCCGCGCCGATTTTGCATCGACGTCGGTTCAAGTCCGACGATGTGATCGACACTCTCGGCATGAAGATCGTCTCGGGTGAGCTCGCTTCCGGCGCTCTGTTGCCGTCAGAGACTACGCTCGCCCAGAGCCTGGGCCTGAGCCGACCCTCGCTGCGCGAAGCCTTGCGCGCGCTGGCGCGGAAGGGCCTCGTCGACGCGCGCACGCGCCGCGGCACACTCGTCAACGACAAGCCCCAGTGGAACGTCCTCGACGCCGATGTCCTGCGCTGGATCGCCGCCGCTCCTCCGGACCCGGCGTTTTTCATGGAGCTGCTCGATCTGCGCACCATCATCGAGCCGGCGGCTGCGCGACTCGCCGCATCGCGCGCGACTCCGGAGCAGATCCTCGCCATCGAGGATGCGTTCCGGGCGATGGCCGCGGCGCTCCCCGGCGACGTCGAGGGCTGCTGCCAGCACGATCTCGCTTTTCACCAGCTGATCATCGCTGCGACCGGCAACCGGCTGCTTGTCCACGTCGCGGCGGCGATCCGCACCGCGCTGCTCGCGGCATTCCGGCTGTCGAGCAACGCCCGTGAATCCTATGAGAACTCGCTCGCGGAACATTGGGCGGTCGCCGCGGCGATCCGCCGCCGCTCGCCGGACGAAGCGGAAGCCGCGATGCGCGTGCTGCTTGCCGGCACTGCGCGCGATCTCGCGCCGGCCTATGAAGCGAAACCGCGCGGTAAAGCCACCGCGCGGCCCGCCCGCGGCGTCGCAATAACCCGGCCCCGACGGGGCTGATCACCGGGCCACTTCGTCGCCACGAGCATCGCCGGCTGCAAATACAACGACATGATCCGCTATTGCCGGGCCTTCATCATTGCCGAGGTCACCGTGCTGGTGATGGTCGTGGTCTGGCCCGATCTCGCGGCCTGGATTCGCATCATTTCCTCGGCTGAACGCCCCCGGCCTCTATGACCGAGCGCATCGATGCACCCGGGTTGCGTGTCCCCGACGCCTGCGACTGCCATATGCACGTCTACGAAGACCGGTTCCCGCTGGTGCCGAAGGCGACTTTCAAGCCGCCGCACGCGCCTTTGGCCGATTATCTGCAAGTCCAGCGCGCACTCGGGCTGTCGCGCGCGGTGATCGTGCAGCCCAACGGCTATGGCTTCGACAATACCTGCACACTCGAGGCGCTCTCCGCGCTCGGGGACGCCGCGCGCGGAGTCGCCACCGTGCCGCCCGATGTCACCGACGTCGAATTGGAGCGCTTGACGCGTGCCGGCGTGCGCGGCGTGCGCTTTCACCTTCTGCCGGGTGGCATGCTCGCCTGGGATTCGCTCGAGCCGATGGCGGCGCGCATTGCCGCCTTCGGCTGGCACGTCCAGTTGCAGCTCGACGGCCGGGAGCTGCCACGCTACGAGTCGGCGTTATTGCGCCTGCCGGTTCCGCTGGTCATCGATCACAACGGCAAATTCCTCGAACCGGTGCCAATCGATCATCCGGGATTCAAATCTTTGCTCCGGTTGCTCGCCGGCGGCAACACCTGGGTGAAGTTGAGCGCGCCGTACGAGACGTCCAAGGATGGGCCCCCGCGTTATGCCGACGTCGGCGCGCTGGCCAAGGCGCTGGTGCAGGCCAATCCCGAACGCTGCGTCTGGGCAAGCAACTGGCCGCACCCGGGACGCAGTCCGCCGCCCGACACGGGCGACTTGCTCGAGCTGCTGCGAGAATGGGCGCCCGATGACGCAACGCGCCGTCGTATCCTGGTCGACAATCCGGCCGCGTTGTACGGCTTCTGAAACGGCTCAGGTAGGGAACCTACGCCGCCTTTTTCGTCCGGCAGACGGCCACCGCTTCGCGGATCGCCGCGATCGCCGCCGGGCGCGGGAAGCTCTTGCGATACGCGAGCGCGATCCGGCGCGTCGGCACAGGCTTCGCGAATGGAATCGACACCACCAGCCGGCTGTGATACTTGGGCGTCAGGGCATCGCGCGGCAGCACCGAGACGCCGAGTCCGGATGCGACCATGTTGCGCACGGTCTCGAGCGAGTTGGTGCGCGTGACCGGTGCATCGCCGCGATTGAGCTCAGGGCAGGCATCGAGCACCTGATCGCGAAAACAATGGCCGACGTTGAGGAGGATCGTGTGTTCGCCCGCGAGCTCCGTCGGTTGAATCGTCTTGCGCCGCGCCCAGCGATGCTGCTGGGGAACGACCACCTGGAACGGCTCTTCGTAGAGAAACTCGGTCGCGACGCCCGCCGGCTGAAAAGGCATGGCGATGATCGCGGCGTCGATGCGCCCGCTCTTGAGCGCCGTTTCGAGCTGCTCGGTCAGGTTCTCCTCGATTTCCAACGGCATTTGCGGCGCGCGCTCGTTGAGCGCCGGAATGAGATCGGGCAGCAGATACGGCGCGACTGTGTAGATGACACCGAGGCGGAACAGCCCGACGAGCTGGTTCCGCCCCGCCTGTGCGATCTCGCGGATGCGCGCCGCCTCCTCGAGCACCTTTTGCGCCTGCTCGACGACGCGCTCCCCGACCGGCGTAACCGTGATCTCCGCCTTGCCGCGCTCGAAGAGCTGCGTGCCCAGCTCTTCTTCGAGCTTCTGGATTGCGACCGACAGCGCAGGCTGGCTCACGAAGCAGCGCTGTGCCGCGCGCCCGAAGCTCTTCTCCTGTGCGATGGCGACGAGGTAGCGCAGTTCGTTGAACGTCATCGTCCCTTGCTGGCGAGAAAGCGCGCGAGCCCCGAACCGGTCTCCGGATGCTTGAGGCCGTAATCGACCATCGCTTCGAGATAGCCGAGCTTGTTGCCACAATCATAGCGGCGGCCTTCGAACTGATAGGCGAGCACTTTCTCGTCGCCAAGCAGGCGCGCGATGCCGTCGGTGAGCTGGATCTCGCCGCCTGCGCCCGCCGGCATGGTCCGCAAGTGATGAAAGATGCGCGGCGTGAGAATGTAACGGCCGACGACGCTGAGCGTTGAAGGCGTCGTGCCCGGCTTCGGCTTTTCCACGATGCGCGTGATCCGGCCCGTGCGGTCTTGCAGCGCATCGGATTCGACGATCCCGTAGTTGCCGACGTCGGATTCCGGCACCGGCATCACGCCGATCACCGAGTAGTTCTCGCGATTGGCGATGTCGGTCATCTGGCGCATGACTGGCACCTCGGCGTCGATCAGGTCGTCGGCGAGCAGAACCGCGAACCGGTCGGTGCCGACAACCGGTTCGGCGCAGAGCACGGCGTGCCCCAACCCCAGCGCCTCGGCTTGGCGGATGTAGATGCAGTTGATGCCGCGCGGCAATACGCCTTGCACGAGGCCGAGCAATTCGGTCTTGTTGCGCGCGGCCAGTTCGGTCTCCAGCTCGTAGGCCTTGTCGAAATGATCCTCGATCGCCCGCTTGTTGCGGCCGTTGATGAAGATCATGTCGGTGATGCCCGCCGCGGCCGCCTCTTCGACGGCGAACTGGATCAGCGGCTTGTCGACGATCGGCAGCATTTCCTTCGGGCTCGCCTTGGTGACCGGAAGGAAGCGGCTGCCGAGGCCGGCGACGGGAAAGACCGCTTTGGTGATCCTACCGAACGCCATGCGTCCACTCCTTAGTCGCGAAGCGACTCATTTCCTCTCCCCTCTCCCGCAACGCGGGAGAAGGGCCAGGGGGTGAGGGAGAGCAACCGCCATACTGCGAAGGCGTTCATTCCTTGCGACCACGATCGAGCAGCGCCTTCAGTTGTTGTTCGTCGATCACCGGCACTCCCAGCTCGCCGGCGCGGTCGAGCTTGCTGCCCGGATCGGCGCCAGCGACGACATAGCTCGTCTTCTTTGAAACGCTGCCCGCGACTTTTCCGCCCTGCTCCTCGATCAGTTGCTTCGCATCCTCGCGCGCGAGAGTCGGCAGCGTGCCGGTCAAGACGAACGTCAAGCCGGCGAGCTTGCCCGCCGCTTTCCGCTGAGGCGAAGTTTCCGGCCACTCTACCCCGGCCGCGCGCAACTGGGCAATCACCTCACGGTTATGCGCTTCCGTGAAGAATTGCCGGATGCTCTGCGCGAGCACCGGCCCGACCTCGGGTACGTCGAGCAACGCCGGCTCATCCGCGGCGAGCAACGCGTCGAGCTTGCCGAAATGGCGCGCGAGGTCCTTCGCGGTCGTCTCGCCGACGTGCCGTATCCCCAGCGCGAAGATGAAGCGTGCCAGTGTCGTTTTACGGCTCTTGGCGATCGCGGCGACGACGTTGGCGGCGGACTTCTCCGCCATCCGCTCGAGCTCGGCGAGAGCCGCCATGCCCAGCTTGTACAGGTCTGCCGGCGTGCGCACGATCTTGGCGTCGACCAGTTGATCGACCAGCTTGTCGCCGAGGCCCTCGATGTCCATGGCGCGACGGCCGGCAAAATGCAGCAGCGCCTGCTTCACCTGCGCGGGGCAGACCAGCCCGCCGGAGCAGCGCGCGATCGCCTCGTCGGGAAGCCGCACGACCGCTGAGCCGCATTCGGGACACTTCCTCGGCATGACGAATTCGCGCGCAGCTTTGGGCCGCTTCTCCGCCAGCACGCGCACGACCTCGGGAATGACGTCGCCGGCGCGGCGCACGATGACGGTATCGCCGATGCGCACGTCCTTGCGTCGCACCTCGTCCTCGTTGTGCAGCGTGGCATTGGTGACGGTGACGCCGCCGACGAAGACGGGCTTGAGCCGCGCGACCGGCGTGAGCGCGCCGGTGCGCCCGACCTGGACGTTGATGTCCAGGACCTCGGTCGCCATCTCCTCGGCGGGAAACTTGTGCGCCAGCGCGAAGCGCGGCGCGCGCGAGACGAATCCCAGCGCCGCCTGCTGCGCGAGAGCGTCGACCTTGTAGACGACGCCGTCGATCTGGAAGGGCAGCGCATCGCGCTTCGCGCCGATGCTGCGGTAATAATCCAGAAGGCCGTCGAGTCCATGCACGACCGTACGCTCGCGCGCGACCGGCAGGCGGAGCGACTCGAGGAAATCGAGTATCGCTGCCTGCGTCTGCGGCGGACGCTTGTGCGCGCCCCAATCGACCTCGCCGACGCCGTGGGCAAAGAACGTCAGTTTCCGGCCGGCGGTCATCTTCGGATCGAGCTGGCGCAAGCCGCCCGCCGCCGCATTGCGCGGATTGACGAACGTCCTCTCGCCTTTCGCCGCTTGCGCAGCGTTGAGGCGTTCGAAGTCGCGCTTGAGCATCAGCACCTCACCGCGCACCTCGAGATACCGCGGAACGGGAACCTTCGCGGCGGCGAGCTTGAGCGGAAGTGCCTTGATCGTCCGCAAGTTGGCGGTGACGTTTTCGCCGACGTAGCCGTCGCCGCGCGTCGCGCCGAGCGTGAACAGTCCCGCTTCGTAGACGAGCCCGACCGCGAGCCCGTCGAATTTCGGCTCGACCGCGTACGCGACGCTTTCGACGCCCAGCGCCTCACGGACGCGACGGTCGAATGCGCCCGCCTCTTCGGTCGTAAAGGCGTTGTTGAGCGAGAGCATCGGAACGCGATGAGGCACCGGCTCGAATTCTGCCGCCGGCGCTCCGCCGACACGCTGCGTCGGCGAGTCGGCGATGGCCAGCGCGGGATGCTCGCGCTCGAGCGCCTGCAACTCGCGAAACAACGCATCGTATTCGGCGTCGTCGATCGTGGGCGTGTCGAGCACGTAGTAGCGGTAGTTGTGCTCCTCGAGCGCGGCGCGCAGCTTCGCCGCGCGCTCGGCCGCCTTGCGCGGAACGCCGACGATTGCGGCGGTAGCCATTGCAGACGCTAGCCGAATAGCCGCAACGCACGCGTTCCGCCCGGCTCGATGTGCGCAGCGCGCAGCGCCGCCGCGGTCGTCTGCACCTGGCTGCGGATCGCGGAGAGGGCCGCATCGTCAAGGGGTCGGCGATTATCGTCGACGAGCACGCCTTCGAGCGACTTCGCCAGGCGCTTGGCGACAAGCCGCATCTGGTCGAAGACCTTGACCGGATCGGCCACGCGCGGCACGTCGATCAGCACCACGACGCCGGGCGTGGTCAGCACGCGCAGGCTCTCGATCGTAAACGGCTCCTGCTTGTAATTCTGCAGGCTGCACAGCACGGTGCCGGTCTCTTCCTGGAGGTATTCGAACTGACCGGCAGGGCTCAGGCGGAATCCGGCCGCTTCCGCCACCCCGCGCAGCCGCGTTCCGGCGATCTGGCCGAGATCGCTTTTGAGGATCGTGAGTCCGATCTGGACATCGAGGTCGGCGCAGAAGCGATCCAACTCCTCTGCGCGCGCGGCCTCGTCACCCGCTTCGGGCGGCGCGAAGTCGGCGGATACGGCCGCGGCAACCTTCGCGGTTCCCTGCAGAAAGGCCTCGACGTCGCTGCGGCTCGCAGCGCCTGAGCGATCGGCGAGCAGCAGGCAGGCCGCGATCTCCTGCCAGGGCCCGGCGGCAGCGTCGATCGCCTGCCAGGGCAGATCGGCGCCGCGGCGACCGAGCCAGCGCAGCGGCTTGGCCGGGCGCAGCGCCGAAGCCTGTGCCAGCGCAGCGCTGGCCGCCGGCACCGCGGGATGAAGAACCACGACGGACTCGATGTCCGGGTCGGGCGCGAGGGCATCGCGCGCGGAGTGCGCTGGCGCCAGGGGCCGTGGCAGCGGCACGTCCGACGCTTCCCCATCGACCGGCATTGCGGAGAGCTCTTCGGCGGCGCGCTCGATCGCGACGCTCGATGGCGGTGCCGACTCGGAGTCGCCACCGCGCAAGCCGGGCTCGGAGCGCTCGTGGCTGCGATCGCCCGGCGCGCCGAATGCCTTGCCGAGCCGCCGTCGCGCGCGCCGTTCCTGCAGCCAGTTGTAGGCAATGACGCCGATGACAAGCACGACACCGGCGATGAGCAGCCCGAGAAAAAGCGAATTCATCGCGACGCCGTGGCGACTTGTCGCGGCAGCGTTTCAGCGAGCTCCAGCGCTTCCGCGATGTCGACGGCGACGACGCGCGACACGCCCGGATCGGGCATGGTGATGCCGACGAGTTGAGCCGCCATCTCCATCGTGATCTTGTTGTGACTGATGAACACGAACTGGGTGACGTCCGCCATCGTGCGCACCATGGCGCAGAAGCGGTCGGTATTCGGATCGTCGAGCGGGGCGTCGACCTCGTCGAGCATGCAGAACGGCGCCGGGTTGAGCTGGAACAAGGCGAAGACGAGCGCGATCGCGGTCATCGCCTTTTCGCCGCCGGATAGCAGATGGATCGTGGTATTGCGCTTCCCCGGCGGCTGGGCGATGACCTGCACTCCGGCATCGAGGATCTCCTCACCGGTCAGAATGAGGCGGGCCTGGCCGCCACCAAAGAGAGTCGGAAACAGCTTGCCGAAATTGGCGTTGACGTTCTCGAAGGTCTGTTGCAGCAGTTCCCGCGACTCACGGTCGATCTGGCGGATCGCGGCTTCCAGCGTCGCCATCGCTTCGGTCAGGTCCTGCGCCTGGGCATCGAGATATTGCTTGCGTTCGGCGGCCTGCCTGAGCTCGTCGAGCGCGGCGAGGTTGACCGCGCCCAGATCGGCGATCGCCTGCGTCAGCCGCTCGATCTCGCCAGGCAGCGAGCTCGCGCGGCCCCACGCCTTGAGCAGCTCCGGCAGCGCAGCGAGATTCGCGTGCGCGTCCGCGAGCTGGTCGATGAACTGCTGCTCGGAAAGCACGGCCGCCTGCTGCTTCAGACGCATGTCCTCGATCTTCGCGCGCGCCGGCTCGAGCTGGTGCTCGACGGAAAGGCGCGCTTCCTCGCCGGTGCGCAATTCTGCGGCGAGGGCTTCCTGCCGATCACGCGCCGCAGAGAGCGCCTGCTCCGCGGCGGCGCGCGCGGCAAGCTGCTTCTGGAGCGACGCCTCGACCGGTGTCCAGTCGATCTCGGCGCGCTCCGTGGAGAGCTGCCCGAGCAGCGCCTGCTGTTGCGCGACCTGCGCCTGCAGGTCCTCGCGCCGGCGGGTGAACTCGGCGAGACGCTCCAGGCAGGAACGCTCGGCAAAACCGGCCTCCTGCGTGGCGCGTTCCGCCGCATGCACGCGGTCGCGCGCCGCCGCGAGCGCAAGCTCTGCTTCGTTGCGCGCCTGCTCTCCAGAGCTACGCGCGCGCATGGCGTCGGCAAGCCTTCGGCGGGCAGCGGCGAGGTCGGCATCGATCGCCGCACGCGCTTCGCGCTCGGCAACCTCCTCGGTGGATAGCGCGGAAAGCTCCTCGGCGATCGCCGCGCGACGCTTGTCCGCGGTATCCGCGGCCTGCTTGAGCTGCGAGAGCTCGAGCTCGAGGTCGTGGCAGCGTCGCTGTTGCGACGACATCGCCAGGCTCTCGCCGTGATAGGCCTGCTGCTGTGCATTGAGCTCCGCTTCGACGTCGTCGCGGGCGGCGGCGGCGGCGCTGGTTTCCTTTCGCGCGACCGTGATCGCAGCTTCGAGCGCGGCGAGCTCGCGCTGCCGCGCCAGCACGCCGTGCAGTTCGCTGTCGGGCGCAAAGAAGCTGATGCCCTGCGCGGCGATCACGTGGCCCTGCGGCGTGACGAATGCCTCGCCCGCGGCGAGCGCGCTGCGATCGCGCATCGCGCTCTCGACGTCGGCGCGGCAGCGTACGCCGGCGAGCCAGTCCGCGAGCACGCGCCCGAGGCCTGGACCCGCCGGCGTGACTTTGGCAAGCAGCGAATCGCTTGGTGCGGATTCGGTGTCCTTCGACGGATCGGCGGCATACGCTGCGATGCGGCCCGGCAGCGCGCTGCCGTCGGCCCACGCGAGCGCAGCGTCGAGCTCCTGCAGTTCGAGCGCGTTGAGGCGCTCGCGCAACACTGCCTCCAGCGCATCCTCCCAGCCGCGCTCGATGTCGAGCTGCTGCCACAGCCGTCTCGCCTGACCGAGCTTGCGCGCCGCAAGCCAGTCATCCGCATCCTTGTTGCGGCCGATTTTCGCCTGTAGCGCCGCAAGTGCTGCCGCACGTGCCTCCCGATCGGCGAGCGTGCGACTTGCCTGCTGCCAGAGATCGCTCGCCGTCCGCTGTCGCTCCTGCAGCGCCTGCACCGCGTCGTGCAAGCCGGCGAGTCCCTCCTCCCTTCCGGCCAGGTCGGCGCTCTCCTGCTCGAGCTGCTCGGCAACCAGCGCGATCTGCGCGGCAAGCGGAGCACCGAGCGTTCCCGCTTCAGTCTCGAGCCGCTCGCGTCGTTGCGCGAGCGCGCCAAGCGTTTTCTCCGCGCTTTCACGGCGCGTTTCGGCGATGCGTATCGCCTGTTCGATGTCGCTGCTCTGCTGCTGGACCTCGGCCAAGGCGCGTGCCTTGGCGGCGAGATCGCCCTCGGCCTGCGGGAGTGCGGCCTGCAACGCGCGCTCTTCGCCGGCAGCCGCTTCGCGCCGGGCCAGCGCCGCGGCAAGCTCCTTCTCGCCATCGCGCGCTTCGGCATCGACCGCTGCGATCTGCGCGTTGAGGCCTGCGAGCAGCTCCGTGATCTGCGCGGCCTGCTGCGACAGCCGTCCTTCGCTCTCGCGGGCGAACTGCAATTGCTGCTCCAGCCGCGTGACCTCGGCGTTGGCAGCGTAGAACTCGCCCTGTTTCTCGTGCAGCAGGTCGCCCGCGCGATACTGATCGGCGCGCAGCGTCTCCACCCGGTTCTCCGCCGCGCGCAGCTCCGCCTGCAACGCTTCGAAGCCCGCGGCCAGGTTCGCGATTTCGGCGGCGTGCCGTTCGCGCTGCCGCGCCGCCTCCTGCTGCTTGGCGAACCACAGCAGATGTTGCGCCTGCTTCAGAGCGGTTTCGTGCTCGCGATAGCGGGTTGCAACCTCAGCCTGCGCTTCGAGCTTCGCGAGCTGCGCGGCGAGCTCGCCGCGGATGTCTTCGACCCGCGCCAGGTTATCCCGACTGTCGCGGAGGCGGCTTTCCGTCTCCTTGCGCCGTTCCCGATATTTGGACACGCCTGCCGCCTCTTCGAGGAACACGCGCAACTCCTCGGGTCGCGCCTCGATCACGCGGGTGATCATGCCCTGCTCGATGATCGCGTAGGCACGCGGTCCCAAGCCGGTGCCCAGAAACAGGTCGTGGATATCGCGGCGGCGGACGGGAATGTTGTTGATGTAATACGTCGAATCGCCGTCGCGCGTCAGCACGCGCTTGATCGACAGTTCGGTGTAGCGGCCCCACTGGCCGCCGATCCGGCCCTGGCTGTTGTCGAAGAAAAGCTCGACCGACGCGCGCCCGACCGGAGCGCGCTCGCCCGCGCCGTTGAAGATGACGTCCTGCATCGATTCGCCGCGCAGCGCGGACGCCTTGGATTCACCGAGCACCCAGCGCACGGCGTCGATGACGTTCGATTTGCCGCAGCCGTTGGGGCCGACAATGCCGACGAGCTGTCCGGGTGTAGCGATGCTGGTCGGGTCGACGAACGACTTGAAACCGGCCAGCTTGATCTGTGTGAGGCGCAATTCGGATTCTTCGGACAGGCTGATCTAGGGGTAGAACGCGGTAGGCTTGCCACGAAATCGGCAACCGGACCGGTCCCCGACACGCATTCGAGCGCCGCCGCGTGGCCACAGGCCAGGCGGGACCACCGCCGGCCACATTCAACACGTAATTATAGCCGATCCACGCGCCCCGACTCGCTCCCCGCCTGCGGCCGTCGCCAGATTTCGTCACCAGTTTTTGCCGCCGCCGGGAGGCGGCCTTCCTCCACTGCATGACAGGCGACTTCGCCCGCGCCGAGTGGCGCGTGCGGCACGGGCTTCAGCAGCGGCACTTCGCGCCGGCAACGCTCGGCGGCGTAAGGACAGCGCGGGTGAAACGTGCAGCCGGAAGGCGGCTCGAGCGGATTCGGCACTTCGCCAGCGACGGCCGTCCGAGGCTTCCCGGTGTGCGCCAGATCCGGCACCGCCTCGAGCAGCATGCGCGTATAGGGATGCTGTGGACGCGCAAACAGCCGCTGGGTCGGCGCCAGCTCGACGATGCGCCCGAGGTACATCACGCCGACGCGATTGGCGATGTGGTGAACGACGGCGAGATTGTGCGAGATGAAAAGATAGGTAAGGTCGAGCTCGCGCTGCAGGCGGCGCATCAGATTCAGCACCTGCGCCTGCACCGACACGTCGAGCGCCGAGGTCGGCTCGTCGCAGACCAGGAACGCCGGATTCCCGGCCAGCGCGCGCGCGATGGAGACGCGTTGCCGTTGTCCTCCGGAAAACTGATGCGGAAACTTCCTCCCGTCGGCGCGCGCGAGGCCCACCTGCTCAAGCAGCTTGGCAACGCGCTCCTCGAACGCGCGCGCGGGCCCGCGCTCGCCGCCGCGACGCGCACGCAGCGGCTCGGCGACGATGTCGGCGACGCGCCAGCGCGGATTCAGGCTCGCGTACGGATCCTGGAAGATCATTTGCATGTTCCGGCGCGCCGCGGGGTCGGCGGCGTTCGCGTCGACGCGGCTGCCGGCGTACCGAATCTCGCCGCGCGTCGGGCGGTACAGGCCGACGATGAGCCGGGCGACCGTCGACTTGCCGCAGCCGGACTCGCCGACCAGCCCAAGGGTCTCGCCCCGGGCGATGGTGAAGCTCACGCCGTCGACCGCCTTCAGCAGCGCGCGCGGCTTGCGCTCGAGCACCCGGTTGAGCCACGGCGGCGAGACGTCGAAATGCCGCGCCACATCGATCAGCTCGACGAGCGGCGTGGCGTCGGCCGGCAAGCCATTCATCTTAGGACCAGCCAGCACGCCGAACGCGTCGCGCCGGCCGCCATCAGCTCCGGCCGGTCGCGGTGACAGCGGTCGAAGGCGTGCGGACAACGCGGATGAAACGCGCAGCCGCTGGGGATCGCCGTCAGGCGCGGCATGGTCCCGTCGATTTGCTCCAGCGCTTCGCGTTCCGCGGCGATCGTCGGGATCGAGCCCATCAGGCCCCGCGTGTACGGATGCTGCGGGCGATGGATGACGTCGGCGACCGGTCCCACCTCGACGATGCGCCCGGCGTACATCACGGCAACCCGGTCGGCGGTTTCGGCGATCACGCCCATGTCGTGCGTGATCAGCATCACCGCGGTGCCGTGATCGCGACACAGGCCTTTGAGGAGCGCGATGATTTGCGCCTGGATCGAAACGTCGAGCGCGGTCGTCGGCTCATCGGCGATGATGAGCCTTGGCTTCGCGGCGAGCGCCAGCGCGATCACCACGCGCTGCCGCATGCCGCCGGAAAATTGATGCGGGTAGTGGTTGAACCGCCGCTTCGGCGCTGTGATCCCGACCTCGCCCAGGAGATCGAGCGCGCGCTCGCGTGCCGCCGCCGGCGTCAGGTCGAGATGCGTCGTGATCGTTTCGACGAGCTGCTGCCCGATCGTATAGAGCGGATTGAGCGAGGTCAGCGGATCCTGGAACACCGCGCCGATCTCGCGGCCGCGGATGCGGCGCAGCGCTTCAGGCGGCAGATTGTCGATGCGGCGTCCATCGAGCCGGATCTCGCCCGCACCGATGCGCCCCGGAGGGTCGATCAGCCCGATGACCGCGGCACCCGTCAGCGACTTGCCGGCGCCCGATTCGCCGACCACGCCGAGCACTTCGCCCGGCGCAATCGTCAGCGACACGCCATCGACGGCGACGAGCGTTCCCTGTCGTGTCGGGAACTCGACGCGCAGCCCCTCGACGGCCAGGAGCGCACCGGCGGTCACGCTGGAGCAGCCTGCGCCGCGTAGAGCAACGCGATCAACTCATCTCCAAACGGCCGGCACATGGTCATTTCAGCTTCGGATTGAGCGCGTCGCGCAGCCAGTCGCCGAGCAGATTGATCGCCAGCACCAGAATGACCAGCGCAGCGCCGGGGAATATGGTGATCCACCATTCCCCGGAGAACAGGAAATCGTTGCCGACGCGGATCAGCGTCCCCAGCGATGGCCGAGTCGGCGGCACGCCGACGCCGAGAAACGACAGCGTCGCCTCGAGCACGATGGCCGTGGCGATGTTGATCGTGGCCAGCACCAGCACCGGCCCGAGCACGTTGGGCAGCAGATGCCGGAAGAGGATCGCGGCTGGCGTGATGCCGATCACGCGCGCCGCCTGCACATACTCCTTGCTCTTTTCCACCAGAGTGGAGCTCCGCACCGTGCGCGCGTAGGTCGGCCAGTTGGAAACGCCGATCGCGACGATCAGCACGACGAGCGCGACATCGCCATGCGCGCCGCGCGGCAGGACGGCGCGCGCGACGCCGTCGATCAACAGCGCGATCAGGATTGCCGGAAACGACAGCTGGACGTCGGCGGCGCGCATGATGAAGGCGTCGAGGCGCCCGCCGCCATAACCCGAGACGAGCCCCAGGCTGACGCCCAGCATGACCGAGAGCGCGACCGCAGCAACCCCGACGAGCAGCGAAATGCGCGTGCCGAACATGATCGCGGAGAGCACGTCGCGGCCCTGATCGTCCGTGCCGAGCAGGTACTCGGGCCTGGCGCCCGCCATGCCGTGGGGCGGCGCCAGTGCGTCGGTCAGGTTGAGCGTCGCGAGATCGAACGGATTATGCGGCGCGATCCAGGGCGCGAACAGCGCCGCAGCGAGGCAGACGAAGAGCACCAGCGCCGACACGATCGCGACCGGCGAGCGACGGAATCCATACGCCAGGTCAGCGTCCCACCACCGCGCGAGGCGCGTCTGCGACGCAACGGTGGTCATGGCGCGCGGCTCATGGCATCAACGGGATGATGCAAGATCGTCGTCCCGGCGCAGGCCGGGACCCAAGTTCATGCCCCTCGCGCCATCGCGGCGCAAACTTGGATCCCGGACCTCGCGCTGCGCGCTCGTCCGGGATGACGCGAGATCGTCGTCCCGGCGCAGGCCGGGACCCAAGTTCGTGCCCCTCGCGCCATCGCGCCGCAAACTTGGATCCCGGACCTCGCGCTGCGCGCTCGTCCGGGATGACGCGACTGTTTCCAGTCGCTGCGAGGCTTCGCCTCTTGCTCCTGGACATTCGCGTCACTTGACCACTACCCACTTGAGCAAGTTGATGTTGTCCGCAAGCTGGACCAGGTCGACGTTCTTCTTCATCCCCCAGGCCAGCGCCTGCTGGTGCAACGGGATATGCCCGACTTCGTCCGAGTGGATCTTGAACACCTCGGCGATCATCGCGTCGCGCTTCTTCTGGTCGAGCTCGCTCGCGATCTGCGGGCCCAGCTCGTCGACCCTCTTGTTGGCGTAGCTGCCGAGATTGAACTGGCCGCGACCGGAAGGACCGGGCGACATGAGAAGCGCGAAGATCGGGTTGTGCGCATCGTACGAGGCCGGTGTCCAGCCGAGCAGATAGAACGACGTCTCGCGCGACAGGATCTTGGGGAAGTAGGTCGCCTTGGTCTCGACCATCAGGTTGACCTTGACGTCGATCCTCGCCAGCATCGCCGCGACGGCCTGGCAAATCTGCGCGTCGTTGACGTAGCGATCGTTGGGGCAATTCATGCCGATCTCGAATCCGTTCGGATAGCCGGCGTCGGCGAGCAGCTTCTTCGCCGCTGCAGTATCGTACGGCAGGCGCGTGTTCTGCTCCTTGACGAAGCCGTTGATGCCCGGCGCGACCATCAGCGCGGTCGGAGTCGCGGCGCCGCGCATGACCGTCTTCGCGATCGCGTTCTCGTCGATCGCCTGATAGAGCGCCTGGCGCACGCGCTTGTCCTTGAGCGGATTCTTGCCCTTGACGCTCGAGTACAGAAGCTCGTCGCGCGACTGATCCATGCCGAGGAAGATCGTGCGCAGTTCCGGCCCCTGCAGGAGCTTGAGCGAGGCGTTGGCGGAAATCTTCTCGATGTCCTGCAGCGGCACCGGCTCCATCATGTCGATGTCGCCCGAGATCAACGCGGCGACCCGCGTCGCGGCGTTACCGATGGGCGTGAACACCGCCTCGGTGATGTTGCTCTCGACCTTGGTCCAGTAGTTGGGATTGGCAACGAAAATCGTGCGTATGCCCGGCTCGCGCGACTTGAGCATGAACGGCCCGGTCCCGTTGGCCTTGAGCGTGGCCGCGTTCTCCTTGCCCTTGCGCACATCGACCGGTTCCTTGGCGTTGTTCTTCTCGCACCACGACTTGCTCGTCATGTACCAGAACCCGATCGTATCGGGCAGGATCGGAAACGGCTCGCTGGTGACCACGTCGATAGTGAGATCGTCGATCTTCCTGATCTCTTTGATCGGCGCGACATAGGTTTTCATGTCGGAGCTTTCGCTCTTCGCGCGCTCGTAGCTGAAGATGACATCGTCGGCCGTGAAAGGCGTGCCGTCGTGGAACTTGACGTCCTTGCGCAACACGAAGCGCCAGACCGTCGGCGCGGTCTGCTTCCACGAGGTCGCCAATATCGGCACCAGCTCGAGCTTCTTGCCGCGGCCGACCAGCGGCTCATAGACGTTGCCCATGACGCTCAACTGCAACGATTCGTTGAGCGCGTGCGGATCCATCGACAGCGCGTCGCCCTGATCGGCGAAGCGGAAAGTTGCGGCCAGCACGGCCGTCGCGCCGAATGCGGCCGCGACGATCGCCGCGGCCAACAGGAATTTCAGCGTCTTCATGGTAGTCGTCTCCTTGCGAGCATGATGTCGGGTCAATGCGGTACGGGTGCCGCAGCGAGTTGCGCGATCGCCTGCAAGCAGGCGTCACGCGCCTGTTCGTAAACCATCGCCTTCCAGTCGTCAGCGTCGATGTAGAACGTGTCGCGCAGCGCGCGCTTGATCTCCTCGCGCTGCTTGGCCGGCGCCTCGGGATGATTGTGGAGCCAGTGCTCGGCGCGGAGCGCCTGCAAGGTTTGCTCGAGCGGATAGGTCCCGTATTCCAGCGCCATTGCGGTCATTTCGGTGCGCGGGCATTCGGTGTACGCGGCGGCGGAAATCACGCCGGACACACGCGCCGATGTCGACGACCCGTCGAAAAACGACGTCACCTCGTTGCCCCACCACGTCTTGGCCCGTCCAATGTCGGCCGGATCGTCGCGGCCCGAGTAAATCTTCTCGCCGTGTCCCCGCGGCCCGAGCCCGGTGTGGAAGTCGATCCAGCCCAGGCGTTGCCGCGGGGAAGCCTGCGCACGCAGTACCGCACGGAGGCAGGCGTTGCTCCACGACGGGTGGCTGCCGCCGTAGAACATGCCGTCGGGAAAAGCGTACTGCCCGCCGCTGACCGCCGCCTGGAACACTCTCTCTCCATGGGCCTTGATCCACGCGTCGAGCTTGGCTTCGCTGTCCTGCGGAGGCGGCCAGGCGGCCGGCAACAGCAGCGCATGAATCTCCGCGTACGCAGGACTCGGCGGCAGCGGCGATGAGAAATCGACGAAGTTGCGATTCAGGTCCGCGTTGTCCTCGTTGGTTCGCTGCAGATGCGAGAAGCCGTAAGGATTGAGCGCGTGGAGCATCAGCACGCAAACGCCTGAGCCCTCGACCGCTGTCAGGAACGCGTCGTCGCGCAGCAGCGCGACCTGGCAGCCCGAGCCGCAGAATCCCTCGACCCCGTGCGTGCCCGAGGTGAGCAACAACAGCGCCGGCGCCTTATCGTCGCCGATCTTCGCCCCATCGATCGACAGCTCCTCATCCTGCGCGCCGCGCTCGCTCGGGTGCACATCGCGGAACATGCGCGCCCCGCGCTCGGCTCCCGCGGCGAGAAACTTGTCGCGCGCCTCGCCATAGCTCTGCGCGAAATGTGGCACCGCGTTCATCGGCACGAGTCTATTCCGCGACCGACAGCGCGCGCTCGGCCAGCGCCGCCATATAGCCTGCGCCCAGCGGGATCACGTCGTCGTTGAAATCGTAGCGGCTGTTGTGGAGGAAGCAGCCGCCTTCGGCTCCGCCCTGGCCCAGCCTTGCGTACGCGCCCGGGCGGCGCTGCAGCATGAAGGAAAAATCCTCCGAGCCCATGCTGGGCTCGAGGTCGCGCACGACGTTTTCCCGGCCGACCAGCGCATCGGCGACTTCTGCGGCAAACTCCGCTTCACGCTCGCTGTTGATCGTCGCCGGATACGCGCGCTCGTATTTGAGCGTCGCCGACGCGCCGAACGCCGCGGCAATCGAGTGCACCAGCTCGGAGAGCCGCCGCTCGATCGCGTCCTGTGTTTGCGGGTGGAACGTGCGCACCGTGCCGACGAGCCGCGCGTCGCGCGGGATCACGCTCGTCGCCGCGAGATTGCCCGCGTGCATCGCGCACAGGCTTATGACCGCGGCGTCGACCGGGCTCACGTTGCGCGCGACGATCGATTGCGTTGCGGTGATGATGTGGCCCGCCACCAGCACCGGATCCACCGAACGGTGCGGATGCGCGCCATGGCCGCCGCGGCCTTCGATGTGGATCTCGATCCGGTCGGACGCGGCCATCATGGGGCCAGGCCGCACCGCGATCGTGCCCGGCGGCAGCGCCGGCCAGTTGTGCAGCGCGTAAATCTCGTCGGCGGGAAAGCGCTCGAACAAGCCGTCGTCGACCATCGCCTTGCCGCCGGCAAAACCTTCCTCGCCCGGCTGGAAGATGAGATACACGGTGCCATCGAAGCGCCGCGTGCCGGCGAGGTAGCGCGCCGCGCCCAGGAGCATCGCCGTGTGGCCGTCGTGCCCGCACCCGTGCATGCGGCCCTTGAACCGCGAGACGTGCGGAAAGTCGTTCTCTTCGTGCATCGGCAGCGCGTCCATGTCGGCGCGAAGGCCGACGGCGCGGCCGCTGTCCTGACGCCGGCCGGGGATGACCGCGACGACGCCGGTCTTGCCGACGCCCGAGTGGTACTCCAGCCCGAGCCGATGAAGCTCGCCGGTCACGACTTCCACGGTGCGATGTTCCTCGAAGCCGAGCTCCGGATGCGCGTGCAGGTCGCGGCGCAGCGCCGTCAGCTCGGTGTGCTGGGTGCGGAGATACTCGACAGGACCCATGGAGATTGGATGCGCTAATCGACGCGCCGGTTCAGTGCGCCGGCACCAGGCGCTCGATGCGCAAGCGGGGGTCGACGGCGTAATAGAGCAGGTCGACCGAGAGATTGATCAGCACAAAGACCAGCGCGATGAAACAGAGATACGCCGCCATCACCGGCACGTCGGCGAAGCTTACCGCCTGAATGAACAAGAGTCCCATCCCCGGCCACTGGAACACGGTCTCGGTGATGATGGCGAAAGCAATGATCGATCCGAGCTGCAGGCCCGTGATCGTGATCACGGGCACCAGCGTGTTCTTCAACGCGTGCCCGAAATGGATCGCGCGGTCGGTGAGCCCGCGCGCCCGCGCGAACTTGATGTAATCGGTGCGCAGCACTTCGAGCATT
>DASXQW010000146.1:0-6312 GCA_036506975.1 Casimicrobiaceae bacterium
CCCGCGCTCCGAGCGAAGGCGGCGCCTGGTGCGGCGGTCATCCCGAGCCCGAAGCCGGCTGGACCGAAGGCGAGATGCCGCCGATGCCCTCCGACGCGATCCTGCTGGGCGACTTCAACTTCACCTGGCGCACGGCGGAGTACGATCGAATCGTCGGCCCCATGAGCGAACGCTACGGCCGACTGAATCGGCTCACCGGATTCGTCGACGCCTGGGTCGCCGCCGGTCACCCCGAGAATGAAGGCGTAACCGCCGACAACGGCAAGCGGATCGACTTCTGTTTTGTTTCCGCCGCGCTGGCGGCCCGGGTGCAAGCGGCGCGCATCGACGCCACCGCCTCCGGTTCTGATCATCAGCCGCTGTGGGTGGACATGGATCTCTAGCGAGATTCTGACCGAGCTGCGAGGCTCCGCGATATTACCGGGCTCGACCTATTCCGTTGAAATACTCGATGTCTGGCCGAAGCCGGCTGCGCGCGATTGCGGATTGCGGGGTTTGTTAAGGGACAGGCGCAAGCGACCCAGCTTTAGAATGCGCTTGAGGTGTGCAAACAGCATCTCGACCTTCTTGCGAGCCTTGCGCGATTGCCAGTACGCCTCGGTCTTGGCGAGGGCACGCGCGAAATCACGCGCCGGTTCATACGGACTGCGATCGATCTTGTGGATCACTATGTTGGGACAGCACTGGGACTTCAACGCGCAAACCTGGCAGTCGTACTGCCTGGCCCGATAGCGAAATGGGTTCCTCTTCACTCGGCTTCGCCGCGCCGGCGAGCTTGGATGCGCGAGAGCAAGGCGCCGCAGGCCGCGATCTTCGCCGCGGAGCCCTGCGGCATTCCGGACTGCTTGACGTGCGCAAGACTCGAGCGCTGATGCAGTCGCCCGTTGCACACGACGCGGCCCAGTGCAAACTACGGCCGCCGCTTTAGCTCGGCGGATGCTCGATCGTCGCCTACTTCGCCTGACCATCGCAGGCAGCGTGCTGCGAGGCTTTGCCCGTTATTTAACAATGTCGGTTGACATTTCGCGATGTGCCGTTTTATAACCGGTCGCACACAGAAGGAGCAAGCGGAATGGCGCGAATCATCGTCACCGGGGCGAACGGGTTCATCGGCGCCGAAATCGTCAAGGCGCTCGCCGCACGCGGCGATGAGGTGGTCGGCTTCGATGTCGCGGTCGGTCCGGCGCTGAAGGCACTGTCCGAGCGGTGCGGCAACGTGACGATCGCGGCCGGCGAAATCACCGAATGGCACCACATCGCGAACCTGATCCGTGACCACCGGCCTGACGCGATCGTCCACTGCGCGGCGATCGTCGGCGTGATCGCATCTGCCGACGCGCCGTTTGCAACGGTGCGCGTTAACATCGGCGGCGCGCTCAACGTGTTCGAGGCGATGCGCCTCTTCGGCGTGCGGCGAGTGCTGAACCTCAGCACCGAGGAGATCTACGGCGATTTCCAGGCGGACCGGATCACAGAGGATCATCCGTGCTTCCCGGTCATGCCCTACGGGATCTCGAAGTTCGCGGTCGAGCAGCTCGGGCGCGACTACCGGCGCAACCACGGCATCGAAGCGATCAACCTGCGCACCTGCTGGGTATACGGCCCTGGGCTGCCGCGGGCGCGCGTCCCGAAGACGCTCGTCGATGCCGCGATCGACGGAACGCCGCTGCACATCGCGGCCGGAGGCGACTTCCGCGTCGACCACGTCTACATCGACGACGTGGTGGCCGGCGTGCTCGCGGCGCTCGACAAGTCCGAGCATCGCCACGACGCCTATCACATCTCGTCCGGCGAAGCACCTTCGCTATACGAGATCGTAGACATTATCAACGAGCTCGTCCCCGGCGCGCGGCTTTCCATCGGCCCGGGGCACTACGCGCTCAGCGACCGGATCCGCGTGGTGCGCAAGGGCGCGCTCGATACGAGCCGCGCGCGCGCCGAGCTCGGCTACGTGCCGCGCTACGACATCCGCAACGGCCTCGCCGCCTACATCGAGGCGTCGCGCGGGGCGCGCCGCGATGTCGGCGTCGATAACTCCCATCGAGGACATTCTCATGGATAGCAAGGTCAAGCCCACGGCACTCGTGCGCAACGTCGTCGAGGTGCCGTGGGAGCAGTTCCCGGGTCATTTCGGCGGCGCGCTGTCGAAGCCGCTGGTGCGACCGGAAACGGCGGGATCACGGCTCATGGACTACCGGATCTCGACGTACCAGCCGATGGCCTATGTCGCGCTGCACACGCACAAGGTGCAGGAACAGGTCTATCACGTGCTCAAAGGCGAGGGTCTGATGGAAATGGACGGCAGGCGCCAGGTTGTGCGCAAGCACGATGTGATCTTCATCCCGCCAGGCGTCGAGCACGGCATCACGAACACCGGCTTGACGGACCTGACGTTTATCGTCGTCACGACACCGATCGACGACGCGTAAGCGCGGCGGCCGCCCTCGGCTCGCGTAGCCGGCTTCGGCAGGCGATCCAAGCGTCAGCCGGCCTGCAGCGCCGGTTCATCGCGGCTCGGCGGGCGGCTCCCTTCGGCGGTGCCGCTGACGATCATGCGGACAATCTCATCCTGGTTGGTTTGCGTCACGCGCCGGGAACCGACGACGCAACCGGTCTTCAGCACCGTGATCCGCTCGCAGTTCTCGAACACGTGATTCAGGTTGTGGCTGATCAATAGCACGCCACAGCCGTGCTCGCGCATCTCGCGGATCAGCGCGTACACCTTGCGTGTCTCCTGCACTCCGAGCGCCGCAGTCGGCTCGTCCAGGATGATCACGCGCGCGTTGAAGCACACACAGCGGCCGATCGCGATCGATTGCCGCTGCCCGCCGGACATAGCGCGGACTTTTTGCCGCATGTTCGGGATGTTGATCTTGAGCCGGGCGAGCAGCGCCTTCGACTGCTCCTCCATCTTGCGATTGTCGAGGAACCAGTTAAACGGCGCGCGCCGCGTGATCTCACGGCCGAGGAACACGTTCGCCGGCACATCGAGGTTGTCGGCCAGCGCGAGATCCTGGTACACGGTCTCGATGCCGAGTGCCTTGGCGTCGCGCGGATCCTCGATTGCAACCGGCGTCCCGTCGAACCGGATCGTGCCCTCGTCGGGCTGCACTGCGCCCGCGAGCGTCTTGATCAGCGTCGACTTGCCGGCCGCGTTGTCGCCCACGAGCGCATGGACCTCGCCGAGATAAATGTCGAGGTCGACGGCCTTGAGCGCCTGAACGCCGCCGTACGCCTTCGAGATTCCCCGCAATTCGATGAGCGGTGGCTTCGTTTCCACCATGGTTCAAACCGTTTCGCCGGTTGGGCGCAGAAGGAGGCGGGCGCCGCCCGCCTCCCGGACCATAGGACGACTCATGACTTCTGCGCGCTGACCGCCTTGTCCCAGCTCGGTACCGCCCGCTCTTCTGGCGTCTTCATGAAGGCCTGCACGTTGCTCTTGTCGATGATCACGACCGGCAGCACGATTTCCTTCGGGACCGGTTGCTTGCGCAGATGGCGCACCGCAGCGGTGACCGCGAGATAGGCCTGGTCGTGACCGCTGAAGTCGGCGGTGGCGAACATCTTGCCAGCGGCGATCGCGGCGGTGGCGTCTGGAATGCCGTCGATGCCGACCACTTTGGTCTTGCCGCCCCGCCCTGCCGCGGCGAGCGCCTCGGCGATCCCCACCGCCATATCGTCGTTCGCGCAGACCACCGCATCGATCTGGGGGTAGCCCTGCATCAGGTTCTCGAAGACCTGCACGGCCGGAAGACGGCGGTATTGCCCGGGCTGCGAGGCGAGCACCTCAATGCCGGGAAACGCCTTGACCGCGCGCTCGAAGCCCCTCTTGCGCGCCTGCGCGGTGATCGCGGCGGGCACGCCGTCGATGTGGATGACCTTGCCCTTGCCGCTCATCGACTTGAACAGGTAGGTGGAGACCTCGTATTGCAACAACTCGTCGTCGGAGCCGATATACGTGACCTGCTCGATGTCGGTCATCCGGTTGACATAGCCAACCACCGGGATGCCGGCTTTGTTGGCCTTCTGGATCGACGGCACGAGCGCCTTATAGTCGACCGGGACGAACACGAACGCCTCGGGCTTGCGCACGATCCAGTCCTCGACGAGCCGGGTCTGCTCCTCGATGTTGTCCGGCTTCGTCGGCGCAACGACCTCCAGCGCGACGCCCAGCTCCTTCGCCGCCTTCTCCGCGCCAATACGGCACCCTTTCCAGAACGGATTCGTGACGTTCTTAACGAAGAACGCGATCGTCGGCGGTTTGCCCGCCTGTGCGAACGTCTGCCTTGATGTGGTGGTCAGGCCGGCAGCCGCAGTCGATGCCGCGAGCGATGCTTTCAGGAAGTTCCTGCGATCCATTTTGCTCCTCCTCGTATGTGTTTGAACACTTCATCATCGGCGGACCAGCCGCGCGCCTCCGAGCTGGTCGGCAAGCACTGACGCCAGGATAATTCCGCCCATCACGCCGCTTTGCCAGAACGTCTGCACGCCGAGCAGGTTCATGCCGTTCACGACGAGCGCCAGGATGAGCGAGCCGATCGCGGTGCCGACGATGCCGCCGACGCCGCCGAACAACGACGTGCCGCCCAGGCACACCGCGGCGATCGCCGGCAGCAGCAAGTCCTCGCCGAGGCTTGAATCAGCCGCGTTGACGCGCGCGATCACCACCAGCGCCGCGAACCCGGATAGCAGGCCGCTCAGCGCGTAGACCGTGATCAGCCGTCGCTTGACCGGCATGCCGGACAGTCGCGCCGCGCTCGGATTGCCGCCGATCGCGTAGATCGACCGGCCAAGCACCGTTTTGTGCAGCATCAGGTGCAGCGCGATCAGCAGCGCGATTGCGATCAGTACGGGCACCGGAATCGGGCCGACGAATCCGGCGCCGATGAACCGGAAGCTGTCGGACAGGCCGTAGATCACCTCGCCTTTCATGAACACGTAGCCCAGCCCGTGGGCGATCCAAAGCATGCCATACGTGGCGATGAACGGCGGGATGCGGCCGTAGGTGATCAGCGTGCCGTTGATGGTGCCGCAAGCGAGCCCGGACAGCAGCGCGGACACGATGCCCCAGGCAACGTGACCCTGGCTGATCAGCGACGCCGACAGGCACGCGGCCAGGCCGAGGATCGCGCCGAGCGCGAGGTCGATGCCGCCGGTGAGCACGACGATCGTGAGCCCCGCCGCCATTAGGAACTGCAGCGCTGCCTGCCGCATGACGTTGATGAAGTTGCCCCACGACAGGAAGTGCGGGCTCAAAAGCGACAGCACGACCACCAGTGCGGTAATTGCAATCACGCGCGACACGGCGACGAACACCGCGTGGTCGACCAGGCCGGTGAGGCGGCCGGAAGCGATCGCTTGCGACGTCATGCGTTCAGTCCCCGCAGTGAATCGAGCCCGACCGCGCTGATAATGACGATGCCGACGATCGTGACCTGCCATTCGGTACCGACGCCGATCAGGTTCAGACCGTTGCGCAGCACTCCCACCGCAAGCGCGCCGACGACCGTCCCGGCGATGCCGCCGTTGCCCTTCTCGAACGACGTGCCACCAAGGATCACCGCCGCGATCGCGTCGAACTCGAGCCCGATGCCGATCGTCGGATGCGCGGCATTCATGCGGGCGGTCATGATGAACGAAGCGATCGCCGCCAGCAGGGCCGCATAGACGTAGACTGCGACGTGATAGACGCTAACGCGCGTGCCGGACAACTTGAGCGCCTGGCGGTTGCCGCCGATCGCGAATACATAGCGCCCAAATTTCGTCCGGTAGAGCAACGTCCACGTAACGGCGAACAGGGCAGCGGTCGCCCAGATTGGCACTGGAATGCCGAGGAAGACACCATCGTTGAACCAGCGGTAATAATCGGGAAGCTGAACCACAGAGTCGCCGCGCGTGAGCACCGTAGCGATGCTCTGCGCGATGCCGAACGTGCCGAGCGTGACGATGAAAGGCGGCATCCCGGCGAGCGCGATCAGCGCGCCGTTCAGCAGTCCGAGGCAAGCGCCGATGCCGAGTGCCGCGACGACGGCGACCGGAAGCGGATAACCGGCGACGACGAGCAGGCTCGCCGCCACGCCGCACAGGCCGAGCACGGGCCCGAGGCTCAGATCGATGCCCTCGGTCAGGATGACAAGCGTCATGCCGAGCGCAACGATCGTCAGTACCGCGACCTGCAGGAGGACATTGGTCAGGTTGGCAGCGGTGAAGAAGCCGGGCGTCCAGATTGTCAGCCCACATGCCATCACCGCGAGCAAATAGAACGCGCCCGGCACCTTCCTGACGCGGTCGAGCGCCGCCGAGCGGGCGATG
>DASXQW010000147.1:0-9278 GCA_036506975.1 Casimicrobiaceae bacterium
GGTAACTCCATGCAACGAAGAAGCTTTCTGCAACGACTGGCGCTCTATGCCGCACTCGCGACAGGCGGACTCGCGGTCGCTCCGCAGCTCCTCGCGGCGGACACGATCAAGGTCGGCATCCTGCATTCGCTTTCGGGGACGATGGCGATCAGCGAGACCGTGCTCAAGGACGTCACACTCATGGCGATCGATGAGATCAACGCCAAAGGCGGCGTCATGGGCAAGAAGCTCGAACCGGTGGTTGTCGACCCGGCGTCGAACTGGCCGCTATTCGCGGAAAAGGCGCGACAGCTCCTGACCCAGGACAAGGTAGCGGTCGTCTTCGGGTGCTGGACGAGCGTGTCGCGCAAATCCGTGCTCCCGGTGTTCGAGGAGCTGAACGGCCTGCTCTTCTATCCTGTGCAATACGAGGGCGAGGAGCTGTCGAAGAACGTTTTCTACACTGGCGCGGCGCCGAATCAGCAGGCGATCCCGGCGGTCGAGTATCTGATGAGCAAGGAAGGCGGCGGCGCCAAACGCTGGGTCCTGCTCGGCACCGATTACGTCTATCCACGCACGACCAACAAGATCCTCCGCGCGTTCCTCAAGTCGAAGGGCGTCGATGAGAAGGACATCATGGAGACCTACACGCCTTTCGGCCACAGCGACTATCAGACGATCGTCGCGGACGTCAAGAAGTTTGCTTCCGGCGGCAAGACCGCGGTGGTGTCGACCATCAACGGCGATTCCAACGTTCCGTTCTACAAGGAGCTCGGCAATGCGGGATTGAAAGCTACCGACGTGCCGGTCGTCGCGTTCTCGGTCGGAGAAGAGGAGCTGCGCGGGGTCGACACCAAGCCGCTGGTCGGCCATCTCGCGGCGTGGAACTATTTCATGTCGCTCAAGAACCCGGCCAACGACGAGTTCAAGAAGAAATGGGCGGCGTATACCAAGAAGATGAAGCTGCCCAACGCCGACCGGCCGCTCACGAACGACCCGATGGAAGCGGCGTATGTCGGCATCAACATGTGGAAGCAGGCGGTCGAGAAGGCCAAATCGACCGACGTCGACAAGGTGATTCCCGCGATGGCTGGTCAGACGTTCAAGGCGCCGGACGGATTCACGATCAAGATGGACGAGAAAAACCATCATCTGCACAAGCCCGTCTTCATCGGTGAGGTGCAGGCGAACGGCCAGTTCAATGTCGTATGGAAGACGCCCGGCCCGATCAAGGCGACACCGTGGAGCCCGTACATCCCGGAGGACAAGGGCAAGAAGGACGAGCCGGAGAAGAAGTAAGACGCGCGCAGGGGTAGGCGCGAAGCGCGCGACCCGGAGCGCGGAAAAGCGGCCGACACGCAACGATGCATGGTAACGATGCATGTTCAAGGAGGCCGCGGCGGCTGTCCGAGAGCGCCGCGCCGCGGGACGGGCCGCGATTGGAGACAGCCGCGTCGTCCCGGGCGAGCGCGTAGCGCGAGGCCCGGGATCCAAGCTCATGAGGCGAGCGCGTTCATGGCACGAGCTTGGGCCCCGGCCTGCGCCGGGGCGACGATGGGTTGGCGTCATCCCGGGCGAGCGCGCGACGCCGGGCCGCAGATTCAACGATGCTTGAAGTGGCACAGCGGCGGCGGCGGCCCGTGATCACTCGCTGCCGTCCGCTGTGTCGTTTCGTTTTCCTTCGGGCAGGAGACGAGCCACGATGAAACGCTTCGTCGCAGCGTTGGCGCGCGGCTGTCTGCCGGGCATCGTCGCGCTGCTGGCTTCGTCGGCGATGGCGACGATCGCACCGCAGACGATCCGCGATCTCGCATTCGGGGAAAGCGACGACAAGATCAAGGCCATCGGTGCACTGTCCGCCGGCGGCGATCCGCAAGCGCTGCCGCTGCTGCAGGCATTCCTCGACGGAGAGGTGCAGACCGTCGGCGAGGAACAAGTGCTGCGGGTCCAGGGAGAAAAGGCGACGGATCTACTGACCGGCAAGACGGTGAGCCCTCTGCCCGAGAACAGGGACGATGTCGTCGTCAACAACCGCATACGCAGGGGCCTCGGCACGGCGATCGCTGCATTGAAGCTCTTCGCCCCGGACCGGTCGGCTCGCCTAGCAGCCGCCAAAGAGCTGCAGAACAGCGCCGACGAAGACACGTTGGCGGCGATTACCACCGCGCTCGCGAAGGAAAGCGACGCGGAGATCAAGGAGCTCCTGTCTCAGACGAAGGCTTCGATCCAGCTCGCCAGCACGGACAGGGCGACGCGCATCGCCGCCATCCGCACACTCGCGGAAAGCAGCAATCCGAGCACCAAGACGCTGCTGCTCGGTGTCCTCGAGCAGAAGGGCGGTAGCTACGTCGAATCCGACGCGGAAGTGCGCAGCGAAGCTGATAAATCGCTGCGTGCCGTTGAGAGCAAGCTCGCTACCGGTGAAATGATCGGCCGCATTTTCAGCGGCGCAAGCCTCGGCAGCATCCTGCTGCTGGCAGCACTGGGCCTCGCGATCACCTATGGCCTGATGGGTGTGATCAACCTGGCGCACGGCGAGCTTATCATGGTCGGCGCGTACGCGACCTACGTGGTACAGAATCTGTTTCGCCGCTACGCCCCCGGCGCTTTCGATGCATACCTCATCTGCGCCGTGCCGATGGCGTTCGCTGCGGCGGGCCTGGTCGGCATGGCGCTCGAGCGCTGCGTGATCCGCTTCCTCTACGGCCGGCCGCTCGAAACGCTGCTGGCGACCTGGGGCATCAGCCTGATTCTGATGCAGGCGGTGCGCACGATCTTCGGCGCGCAGAATGTGCAAGTCGAAAATCCGTCGTGGATGTCCGGCGGCTTCGTCGCGATGACGGGCATCGTGCTGCCGTGGAGCCGGATTGCGATCATCGGTTTCGCCGCGCTGGTGCTGCTCCTCATGTGGTTGCTGCTGACGCGAACACGATTGGGCTTATTCGTGCGCGCGGTTACGCAGAACCGGGCGATGGCGAGCTGCACGGGGGTGCCGACCCGGCGGGTCGACACGCTTGCCTTCGGTCTCGGGGCAGGTGTCGCGGGCCTGGCGGGCTGCGCCCTGTCGCAGATCGGCAACGTCGGGCCTGACCTCGGCCAGAGCTATATCGTCGATTCGTTCATGGTCGTCGTGCTGGGCGGCGTCGGCCAGCTCGCGGGTACCGTCTACGCCGCGCTTGGCCTGGGCATCGTCAACAAGCTCCTCGAGGCCTGGTCGGGCGCCGTGCTCGCCAAGATCGCCGTGCTCGTGTTCATCATCTTCTTTATCCAGAAGCGGCCGCAGGGCCTGTTCGCGCTCAAGGGCCGGGCGATGGAGACATGATCTTGGGCCGGGCTTTCATGCCCGACGCGACTCTGGGCGCGCCGCGTTATCTGAGCCTGCTATCGCCGGGCGGATGGTCGCTCTACGCTCTGGCGGCGATCGTGCTCTTGATCGTGTTTCCGCTGCTGCATCTGACGGTGCCGGCGGACAGCGCTCTGCACATCTCCGACTACTGGGTGACGCTGATCGGCAAGATCATGTGCTACGCGATCGTCGCGCTGGCGATGGATCTGATCTGGGGGTACACGGGAATCCTGTCGCTGGGGCACGGGCTTTTCTTCGCGCTCGGCGGCTACGCGATGGGGATGTATCTGATGCGCTCGATCGGGCACGACGGCGTCTATCAGAGCGACCTCCCGGACTTCATGGTGTTCCTCGACTGGAAGAAATATCCGTGGTACTGGAGCTTCACCGATCACTTCGGGTACGCCGTGGCGCTCGTCGTGCTGGCGCCGGGGCTGCTCGCATTCCTGTTCGGCTTCTTCGCGTTCCGATCGCGCATCAAGGGCGTTTATTTCTCGATCATCACCCAAGCCCTGACGTACGCGTTCATGCTGCTCTTCTTCCGCAACGACACCGGCTTCGGCGGCAACAACGGCTTCACCGACTTCAAGCGCATCCTGGGCTTCCCCATCACTGCCCCGGAAACGCGCATGGCGTTGTTCGTGACGACTGCCGCCGCATTGCTGGGATTTCTGCTGCTCGGGCGCTGGATCGTCATGTCCAAGCTCGGACGGGTGCTGACGGCCATCCGCGACGCGGAAACGCGCGTGATGTTCTCCGGCTACAATCCGCTCTACTTCAAGCTGTTCATCTGGACGCTTTCCGCGGTGATTTGCGGCATCGCCGGCGCGCTGTACGTGCCGCAGGTCGGGATCATCAACCCGAGCGAGATGTCGCCGGCCAATTCGATCGAGATCGCGATCTGGACGGCGGTCGGCGGGCGCGGCACGCTGCTCGGACCCGTGCTGGGCGCCGCGGCGGTCAACCTCGGCAAGAGCTGGTTCACCAAGGCGTTTCCCGAGTACTGGCTCTTCGCGCTGGGCCTGCTGTTCATACTGGTCACGCTGTTTCTCCCGCGCGGGCTCGCCGGCTTGTGGCGTTCGCGAAAAAAGACGCCATGAGCGGCACCGCCACGCACGAACACTGGGACGATCCGGTTGCGGCCGGAGCGAGACTCCTTGGGGAGGGCGTCGACACGACGCACCGCGGGATACTCTATCTCGACGGCATCAGCGTGAGCTTTGACGGCTTCAAGGCGCTCGACAACCTGTCGCTCATCGTCGATGCGGGCGAGTTGCGTTGCGTGATCGGCCCCAATGGCGCTGGCAAGACGACGATGATGGACGTCATCACCGGCAAGACGCGGCCCGACGCCGGCAGCGCATATTTCGGCCAGACGATCGATCTTTCGCGGCTCACCGAGGCCGAGATTGCAGGAGCCGGTATCGGCCGCAAATTCCAGAAACCGACCGTGTTCGAGCAGCACTCGGTGTTCGAGAATCTCGAGCTCGCGATGAAGGCAGACAAGCGGGTCGGACCCACGCTGCGCGCGCGTCTCGACGCAGCGGCGCGCGACCGCATCGCGAGCACGCTCGAGACGATCAAGCTGCTGCCGGAAGCGGGGCGCCCCGCGGGTCTTCTCTCGCACGGGCAGAAGCAATGGCTCGAGATCGGCATGCTGCTGATGCAGGAACCGCAGGTCCTGCTGCTCGACGAGCCTGTCGCGGGAATGACCGACGCAGAGACGATGCGCAGCGCAGAGCTTTTCGTCTCGCTCGCCGGCCGGTACACGCTGGTCGTGGTCGAGCACGATGTCGACTTCGTGGCGCGCATCGCCCACAGGGTCACCGTGTTGCACGAAGGAAGCGTGCTCGCCGAAGGGCCGATGGAGCAGATCCAGCAGAACCAGCAGGTGATCGAGGTCTTCCTCGGGCGCTGACCATGCTCAGAGTCGCGGGTCTGAACCAGTATTACGGAGGCAGCCATATTCTGCGCGACGTCGCGTTCGACGTGCCGAGCGCGGCGTGCACGGCGCTCATTGGACGCAACGGTGTGGGCAAGACGACGTTGCTCAAGTGCCTGATGGGCTTGTTGCCGATCCGCTCGGGGGAGATCAGTTTCGACGGCCGCGGCATCGCCTCGCTGCCGACGCATGCGCGGGCGTCACTGGGAATCGGCTACGTGCCCCAGGGACGCGACATCTTCCCGCGGCTCACGGTCGAGGAAAATCTGCAGATGGGCCTGGCGGCGCAGTCACGGCGCGCCCGGCTTCCCGAGCTCGTCTTCGAAATGTTCCCGGTCTTGCGCAGCATGCTGCACCGGCGTGGCGGAGATCTTTCCGGCGGCCAGCAGCAACAACTCGCCATCGGTCGCGCGCTGGCGATGCGCCCCAGGCTCCTGATCCTCGACGAGCCGACCGAGGGCATCCAGCCTTCGATCATCAAGGACATCGAGCGCGCGATCCGCAAGCTGGTATCGGGCGGCGAAATGGCGATCCTGCTCGTCGAGCAGTACTACGATTTCGCCAAGTCGCTCGCCGACCATTATGTCGTGCTCTCGCGCGGCGAAGTGGTTTCCCGCGGCGCAGGCTCGGCGATGGACGGCGACAACGTGCGCGCGCACCTTGCGGTTTGAGGGAGCAGCAGGACAGCGCGAAAGGGTCCCGGTGCGGAGACGGCGCGAAGGGCGAGGAGTGAACCAGGGGAGCGCCGTCCCGCCCGGGTACACGTCATCGAGCAAGGGCTATGCCAGCATTCCAGACTAGCGCAAGCGAAGCCCTGACCGTCGCTTCACCGTGCCGAGGAGCCGGAAAGCACGCCGTCGCGCGTCACTTGGCGACGGAACGCGGCGGCGTTCATCGCTTCTGTCGCGAGCGCTCAAGCCTAGCGCGCGACTGCAGAGTACATCACGTTCATGTGATCGCGTTACGCAGGCGTCGGTGCGAAGCGCGCTCATTCGTCGATAGGATCGACGAGATCGACGCCGTCGTTCTTCGGGCTGTTGACCTTGGCGCTCACCGGATAGGCGCGCATCGCCTCCGCTGGATACGCCTTGAGCAGCGCGAGCGCCTGCTCGGGCGTGCCGGTGAGCCAGGTGTCATAGTCCTCGGGTGCGATGATTGCCGGCATTCGATCATGGAATCTCGCGGCCAGCTCATTGGGCGCACAGGTCACGATGCAACACGACTCTACGGCTTCGCCTTGGCGGTCTTTCCACCGCTCCCACAACCCGGCGAATGCGAACAGCTCGCCGCTTGCCAGCATGATCCGATAAGGTTGCTTGCCTTGCGCTGTCGGTAGCCAATCATAGAAGCTGTCCGCGGGAATCAGGCAGCGCCGGTATTTGAACGCGGCCCGGAACGATGGCGTGGTATCGATGCCTTCGGCCCGCGCATTGATCAGACGCGATCCGATCGAAGCGTCCTTCGCCCAGCTCGGGATGAGTCCCCAGCGCATCCGCCGCGCCTCGCGCTGCATATCGCGCGTCGGGATCACGACGATGCGCTGAGTAGGCGCCACGTTGAAACGCGGCTCGTAGAACTCGGGCTCGACCGGCGCGAAGTTGTCGAGCCCGAACTTGGCTGCGATATTCGCCGGCTGAGTGAGAGTGAAGCGCCCGCACATTGCGCGATTCTAGCGCGACTGCTTCGTGCGGCGCCGAATGAGCTGCATCGGAAGCAGGACCGAAGCGCGCTGCCGAACGACGGGGCAATGCTCGAGAGCGTAGATGTAATCGACAAGCCACGAGTTCGGCACGTCGCCACGAGTTCGGCACGTCTATTGCTCTATCTGTGCCAGCTCGAGATTTTCTTGGAATGCTCTATGTCGATCTATCGCAGATTCGACCGCTTGCCGTCCAACGACATGCACGCGCATCGGGCGAAAAGGCACGCGCCGGCCGAGGCTCAAGCGACGGCGCCCCACGGCGCGTCGCCCAAAGAGCAGTATAGGGGCGTGCGCAAGGCGACGCCGGCGATTGAGCCGCTGCCGCGGACTTTGGAATGGAGCGCGAGCCTTCCGCTCGACGTCCAACCGACGGCCCTTTTGCATCACTACGGCCGAATCGCAAACGTCATCGCGGCAATCTGGCGCGACCCGAAATCCTTGCAAAGCTACATGGATTGCCTGTTTACCGACGACCGGGGCGACCGCCAGGGCTTTCCGGCCGACGTCCTTCATGAACTGCTTGCGCTGCGCGAGTACTACGACTCCCTTGATGCCGAAAACCGGTCAACGTGGACAGCCGTTCCCAAGCGCGGATAACGGAATCGACATGCGACTGGTTTCGATTCTTGTAAAGCGCGCAGAACAGGCAGAGGGCAGCGTGGGTCGTGGCGTGCTCAAGGTAACTTGGTCGGACCTCGAAAGGTTGTCGCTCAAGGATGCGACGGTTCGCGCCTTTATCAAGATGCATCGCGCAAATGGGCTGGACGAACTTCAGATATTGCGAGCGATGGTGCTCCGGCTTGTCGAGGAAAAGCACGATTTGGCTCATGCGCTCATAGAGGCAAAAGCTCGTGAAGCGCCGCGTTACCTGCTGGATGCGGAGTAATGATGACCGCCTGCCGTGCGCGAACTGCTGGCTTGATACAAGTGGGCCCGGCTGGATTCGAACCAGCGACCAAAGGATTATGAGTCCTCTGCTCTAACCACCTGAGCTACAGGCCCATGGTAACTGCGCCGCGACGCGGATTATAGCGGAGCGCCGCCGCGCGATCGCCGAGCATCCTCCCGTGCGGCGTGGATGCGACCGTGCTTGCGGTAGACTCGGTGCACGCATGGCGCCATCGCACTACCTTCGTCCGCTGCTCGCGCCTGACTCAGTTGCGCTCGTCGGCGCATCGGAGCGCCCGGGATCGCCGGGCCGCGTCGTCTACGAAAACATGCTCGCCGGCGAATTCAAGGGCGAGCTCTACGCGGTGAACCCGGGCCACGCCAAGGTGCTCGGCCGTCCCGCGTTTGCGTCGCTCGACGCCATAGGGCGACCGGTCGATCTGGCAGTGATATGCGCGCCTCCGGCAGCAGTGCCGGATATTCTCAAGTGCGAGCGTGGTCGGTTGCGTGCCGCCGTGATTCTATCCGGAGCGCCGATCGCGACGCCCGCGGATTACCGGCGCTGGCGGCGCGAGCTCGTCGCCAATGCGCGCGCATCCGGCGTGCGTATCCTGGGACCTGCGAGCTTCGGCGTGATCAGGACCGCGCAGGGACTCAACGCGACGCTCGGCGCGGTGCCCGCGCTGCCGGGTCGCCTGACGCTGCTTTCGCAGTCGGGCGCGATGGTCGGCGCGCTGCTCGACTTCGCGCGCTCAGCGGGCATCGGCTTCGCGTCGGTCGCCGCGCTCGGCGCGGGCAGCGACGTCGACATCAGCGAGCTCCTCGAGTTTGCGCTCGCCGATGGCGAAACCGAAGGCATCGTGCTCTATATCGAGGCGGTGCCCGATGCGCGCCGCTTCATGTCCGCGCTGCGCGCCGCGGCGCGTACCAAGCCGGTCGTCGTTCTCAAATCGGGTCGACACGGCGCCGCTGCCGCGCCCGGCGCGCCGTCGCCGGACCGGGTGTTCGACGCGGCGCTCAAGCGCGCCGGGACGGTCCGCGTGGCGACGTACACGCAGCTTTTCGGCGCGGCGCGCATCCTCGCCTTGGGACGTTTCCCCAGCGGCAATCGGCTCGCCATCGTGACCAACGGTCGCGGCCCCGGACTGCTGGCGGCAGATCGTGCCGCCGAGGTGGGCGTCGCGCTGGCGAGCTTCGCGCAAGCTACCGTGGCCGCGCTCAGGGTGCTGTCACCCGCGGGTTCCAAACCGGCGAATCCGCTCGACGTCCAGGGAGAGGCGCCACCCGAGCGCCTCGCCGCAGCATTGCGTGCGCTGCTCGCCGATGCCAACGTCGACGCCGCCGTGGTTCTGCACGTGACGACGCCTATGGCGGCGCCGTTGGATACCGCGCGCGCCGTCGCGGCGGAGGCTCAGGGCGCG
>DASXQW010000148.1:0-49830 GCA_036506975.1 Casimicrobiaceae bacterium
CCACTCATTGCGCTCAAGTAAGCTAGCCGCAGTGCTAGTTGCGCAATACACGCGAGGGAACCCGAGTTCCTTCGCCAAGCTCTCGACGCCACGCAGGAGTTCGCCGCCGATGCCTTGGCGCCGGTGCTCCGGAGGAACGAAGCCTGCACCAGCCCACAGCCCAATGTCGGGACGGCTTGCGATTGATTGAGCTTTCAGCGCAGCTACGCCACAGACCTCGCTGCCACGGAATGCGACCAACCCGACAGGCAATGCGCCTCCATTTGAGTAAGCCCGCAGATCTGTCGCGGCGTCGCCCGACCCGTTTGCGCCGTAGTACGCGGGCCACTCGGACTCGAACCAGACCTTGAGAAGCGGCAAGAGCTGAGGATGCTTGGCTAGGCGCTCAATGCGCACACTATTCATGGGAAAGCGCTCTAACGAACCAAGCTAACCGGCGCCGAGCGGACGGCGCGTGAGCGCCGCCGGCGAGGCGTCCGGGTTGAGCGAGAGGTTAGGCATCCGATTGGTACGCAAATGGGGGTAGCGAGAACAACTGGTCGAGAGACGAAATGTGAAAGTCCGCCTCGGCAAGCAATCCCGGAATGCGCTCGGGCCACGTATGTTGAATGACTCCCGAAAACAGAACGGTGTGAATGCCAACGGCCCGGGCGCCACCGAGTTCCCCATGACCGCCATCCCCCACAAAGAGGCAGTTCTCCGGTGCCGCATTCAGGCGCCGAAGGCACTCGCCGTAGATGTTCGGGTGAGGTTTGGCGTGCCCGAACTGACACGAGAACACTTCAACGTCGAACACGCCGTGGAGTGGTGACGCGTTCCAGGCCTCGATTTCCAGGACGTCGCAGTTCGACAAGACCGCGACTCGCAGTCCTTCACCGCGCAGCCTCAGAACGATGTCGACGTTTGCAGCAGGCACGGACCGAAGTACGCGGTTGAACAGCTGTCGATGACATCTCGCCGCGGTCGCCAGCAGCTCGTCTGTAACTGACACGTCAACAGAGCGCGCCAAATGCCGCATGATCTCAATCGGATCCTTGAGTGCGCCCGTAAGTCGTGGACCGGATGCTTCAGTAAGCGCGCGACTCCAGACGGCACGGGGCACACCCAAGACGTCCGCCGTCCAGGGGACGTCATCCCGTTTCACCTCATGGGTAGTCAGAGTATTGAATAGGTCGAAAATGACAGCGTTTAGCACGCCCGTTCTCGGATGCCTAACGAACCAAGCTAACCGGCCGCGAGCGGACGGCGCGTGAGCGCCGCCGGCGAGCGGTCCGGTTGAGCGCGTGGTTAGCCGCCTGGTGGATCAAGGAGCACCTCGTCGCAGCGCGCGCTCAATGTCAGATGATTTCACCACAACGGTGTTCGTCACCAAACCTGCCAGACCCCACATCGCGCCACCGCGCAAACGCAAACAAAGCGTTCAGGGCATCGCGGTAAGAGAGTAGCTCGGTCGGCCAGGCTTGGCAGGGTCAATGTCGGGTCGACGCGGCGCGTCCGGAATGACGAACACGTGATAAATGAACGGAGGGCGCGGGTAGCGCTCATCCGCGAGTCCTTCGTTGCGCCGGTCCAGGCCATTAACTGTAAATTCATGAAAATACACTGAACTAACGGTCTCTACTGCTGATTCAGTCTGCGCTTCCCCACAGAAGCTCGCCTCTGGGTACACGTTTAACGACCCGCGACGCGCCATCTCGATCAGATTGCTTTCACTTGCCAGATCAACTCTGAGCAGTCCGACCTTCACGGGATTTCCGAGTAAGTCCCGGTTGTGGGAGGCACCGGAGTCGCTGACGGACACGTCACGTAATGCGAGATCAGACACTAGAAAGATGCAACCGGAAAGCACGCAGCATGGGACCAGGATGCAGGCGACGCGAGCGCACTGCCAGGCTGCGCGAAGGATGAATTTAGAGCCCTTGGCCACAGTGACAGGCGGCTAACGAGCCAAGCTAACCGGCGCCACGGCGGCGGACACGAAGTGCCGCCGACGGGGCGTCCGCGTTGAGCGCCGGGTTAGGCGCCGAACCACGACCGTTGCGTCGGATTCTGTAGGAGAAACCGGCGGTGAGGCCAAGTACGAGACCGGTGAGGTGAGAGACATTGCCAGGAGGGTTCGCCGGTGAGATAGGAAAGAGTATGCCGGCAGCGAGCCAACCGAGCAGGATGACGGCAAAGGCGAGCCAAAGACCGCGACGAATGGGAGGGGGATTCGGCAGTAGGAAACCCAGAAGTGCGTAGTCGACGCCGGAGATGCCAATTTTGGGTCGCCCCGAAAGCCAGAGTTCAACGCCTGTGGGTACGACAGAGCACAGAAGGACGAAACCCGCAAGCCAGAGCGGCCCGGTGCGACGCTCCACCGCCACGGCAAGTAGCAGACCGACAGCCAAGTTCGGAAGGAAGTGGTACCAGCTTGAGTGAAGCAACGTCGCTGGAAGGACGAGAAGCCAGAAGTCAACAGACCGAAAGGCGTCTGAGGAGTGAAGAGCTCTCCAGGTCGGATCTAGCGGGGTATGAACAAGGGTCACGACCGATAATGCGGCGGAAGTGGCACAAAAAAGGAGAGTCACAACGGGGAAAGGGGAGTTCTTCTTCAACGACATTTCAAAAATTCTCCGGCGCAGTTCGAGGCGCCTAACGAACCAAGCTAACCGGCGCGTGCCGGCGGGCGCCGCAGGACGCCCGCCGGACACGCGTCCGGTTGAGCGAGTGGTTAGGCAGCACTCTCACCACTTTGCGTTGCCCGTTGCTCGAGATGAGGAATCCAGTGCGTGAGATCGGAGCCGGGGCCAACCGCCCGAATAAAACGCAGCGCATCCACGATGTCCCTATGGCTGGCGCCAGGAACCTCCAGTTCGTTGGCAAGTTCCTCGACAAGCACAGTTGCGCAGCAGAGCACCGAGCCTTCGGCTGGATTGAGTCGCAGCACATGCGGGTGACCTAGAATCGCAAGCGTCTCGCGAGCGACCTTCAGTGCATCGGCCCTTTTTCCGGCGTCTCGCAGCTTGGTCGCGCGACCAAACCGGGCGCTCGCCCGCATCGCTAGGAAGTGACTTCGCACGGTGCGTTTCATTGTGCTGCCTAACGAACCAAGCTAACCGGCCGCGAGCGGACGGCGCGCCAGCGCCGCCGGCGAGCGGTCCGGTTGAGCGAGTGGTTAGGCGTGCTTGGCACGACGAACCCCAACGCCCACGCCGCCCCCAAGAAAGCACAAGAGCAAGACGACGGGGAATGACATGGCAACCACGAACGCCGACCCTGTGAGGCCGGAAAAGTCGGCAGGCCCAATGAAGATCTCGTGTGCCAAATTAACGAGCCCGAAGCCCACCGCGACGCAACAACCAAGGGCAACGAGCTGTAGCCATACGCGCGTAGGCGCCGCGTAACCAAGGTACGCAGCGCATAGAGTAGCCGCGACGTAAGGAAGAAAGGAGACCGCGGCACCAACATATGCGCTCAGATTTGCGTTGTGCAGAAAGGCGAGACAGAGCAAGAACACCACCGCGAGGAGAAGGAACAGCGCGTAGCTCAGGAAAAAAGGCTTGTAGGTCGCGTTCACTTCAAAGCACGCCTAACTAAATCTAGAAGTCAAAAAATAGATGTCGAAAATGTCCAATAATCCAGGCCATTGTCCGGTAATCCTGGGTCCCCGCACTAGGCCTTTTGTTTTATTGCCACGTTTCGTCCGTTTTTACCCTTCGCTCATCCGACGATTTCTTGAGCGATGGCGTCTCATCCTCGGTCGTCGCCTGCCGGCACGACTTCACCACGCTTTTGGTCAGCCGAGCCTTCTCAACAAGCTCGCCGCCCTCGCCGCGTCCTCTGCGCTATCCAGCGCCATGTAGCACACGAACTTCCGGCCGACAGCGCTTGCGGAAGTCGCCCGGAAGCTGATTCCTGCGTCGGCCAGCGTGCGCATGACCTTCGCGCTGATGCCCGGCTTGTCCGATCCCTCGAGCCTGAGCCCATGGATGTCCGCCGGTTTCTCGAAACCAACGCTCCTCGCGGCCTTGACGACCTTCGCCCCCTTCACGGGCGTGACGAAGACGACCCCCTTGCCCGGATGCTCTGGCGTGCGGCGCGCGAACACGAACTCGAAGTTCGCCCCCGCCCCCGCGAGCGGCTCGATCTTTTCCGCCGCTCCTCCGGCCCGATCGTCGATCGTGACCGACCACATTTCCGTTTTGGTGACCTTCAGTGCCATGGTGAGCCTCCTCTCTGCTCGTCTGCCTGCTGACGAACGCTGTGATAAGCGTCATGTTGACCAAATCCAGCAGGGTGTTCGTACCGGACCGTTGTCGCGGATGCGCGTCGTTCAAGCTCCTGCCACAGCCTTTCCGGTTTCATCTCGAAGACGTTCCGGGCGTCGGCAGTAACTAGATGCCAATCGCCGCGCGCAACCTCCGATTCCAGCTGCCCCAGCGCCCAGCCCGCATGACCTGCGAATACCCGCAAGCCCTCGATTGGGAGTTCGCGGCCAAGCAGCTCGCGCAGCAACTCGCCGCTCGGGCTCATGTAAACGCCGTCGAGAACCTCGATCGCCTCGGTAGGCGGGACGGCCGCACGAAACACGACGACCAGCTGCTCGGGCATCACCGGACCGCCGAAGAACAGCTTTTCATCCCGTAAACGGAGCCGCTCTATATCGGGCAACACGCGCGACAACGGGACGTCCGTCGGGCGGTTGACGATCACGCCGACGGGAGCTGGGCCACCCGATCGCGTGACCAGCACCACGGAGTCGCGGAAGAATGGATCGGGCAGGTTCTTCCGGGCAACCAGAAGGATCGACTTCATCGGTTGCGCGTCATCACTGAAGGTCGGCGACGCCAACCCGAGCACCAGGAACAGCAGGCAAATGGATCGAACCACGGCAAAGCCCCGGACGCGAAATCCTGTCGGGACTATTGTGCTACTTCGGGCCGCCGTTATCGAGATTTTTCCCGACGTTGCGGGCCCATCGTGCTCCATCGGCAAACGTCGAACGCTGCGAGTCCACCAGGCGCGCTGGGCGGACCGGTATCGTCCCGGGATCAGGCGACCCGACTAGCCGCTTGCATCCAGCGCCCGGAACGTCGCCTCGAGCCCGCGAACGACTCGCGCGAGCTGTTCGTAGTCGACCTTGTCCGGCGTGTCGTGCGCCGTGTGGTAGTAGGGATAGCGGTACGGCGCGGTGTCGGTGATCATTACCGCCGGCCAGCCCTCGCGCCAGAATGCCCACTGGTCGGACCAGTCGACGCCAGGAATGAACGCCGGCGCGGCGGCGCCTTCCGATGGGAAGCTCGCATGGGCCCGGAATGCGCGGATCGTGCGGTGGAGCAGCTCCCGCGAGGCGAGATTCGCGACAAACGCGAGGAAGTTGCCGCGATCCGGATAGAAGTAGCTGAGTGGAAACGGGTAGTGCTGGCTGCGCGGCTCCTCCGAGTAGTAGCCGATCGTCTCCAGCGAATACATCGCCACGATCCTCTCGCCGCGCGCTTTCGAGCGTTTCGCATAGGCATGGCTTCCCATCAGCTCGCTCTGGAAGTATGGCAACTCTTCGTTCGCGAAGAGCACAAGGCGCCAGGTGTGAACCGGTCTCCACGAGTGGAAGAGACGCGCCAGCTCGAGCACCGCCGCGACTCCCGAGCCGTTGTCGTTCGCGCCGGGCGCGCCGAAGACGGAGTCGTAATGCGCTCCGATGATCACGATGCCGGCCTCCGGCCTGGATCCGGGGATTTCGACTTCGATGTTGCGCGCGAGACCCTTCGCCGTCTCGACCGGCTGGCGCCGCACGGCGTAACCGGCTTTCGCGAGCGCTTCCTCGATGTAAGTCGCGGCGGATTCGTATGCAGCTGGGTGATCCAGGTTGTGCTCGCGCGAGGCGATCGCCAGCACGTGATCGCGAAGACGCCCCGCGAGCGCACGCTCTTCCTCCGTCAAGGGTGCGAGCGGTCCCGTCCACGAGCTTCCCGGCGTCACGACCATCCATCGCAGTAACGCCGCAATGGCTACGACAGCGAGGGCGAGACCGATCCAGAAGACCATGCGCACTGCAGCTCCAGACAGGTGCATTCGCTACCAGCAGCGGAATCGCGAGTCATCGGTGCGCCTCGACCGATGGGCCGGGTTCATCTTACCTCCCGTGAACGTGAAGCACGCAACCCGCGACGTCCAGCGTCGCTCGCAGACAAAATTAGCGGGCACATGTCCCGCTGAGGGCTTGGACTGAACGTGCCCAAGAGGACACGTAAGATCAACGCCTTGGAGCGCAAGCAGAGCCTCGAGCGCGCGCTTCGCCGGGTGACCTGATACTCAATACGCTATTGGCGGCCTTCGACGTCGAACCGTCGGCCTCACTTCACGGATACTCGATCAAGCGTCGGTATTCCGCCTTGACAACTTCATAGCACTCGCAGACCTTGGCTTCCAGCCTGGCACGGTCTCGGACGACAATCATGCCGTGGCGGTAGGAAATCCAGCCGTTTGCTTGCATTCTCTTTGCCACAAGCGTCAGTCTTTCTCGGCGGACGCCCAGCATATTTGCAATCAGTTGCTGCGTCATCCGGAGTACGTTGCCATCGATGCGGTCCAGACTGAGAAGCAACCATCGGCATAGTTGCTGCTCGAGCGTGTGGTGACGATTGCACAGCGCGGACTGCGCCGTCTGGGTCCATACTGCCTGAATGTATCGCAGCAGCATCCGCTGCACGACTCCGCCTCGCTTCATTTCCCGCCGCAACGCGGACGACTTCCAACGCAGCGCCGTGCCCGCGCTCTGGACGGTCGCCACCGTAAGCGTAGTACCGCCGCCCAGGACAAGCCCCAACCCTACCCCGCCTTCGCGCCCTGTCAGCGAGACTTCGGCACTGTCGCCGTTCTGCAAGACGCCGAGCAGCGACACAATGCACGTTATGGGAAAGTAGAAGTGCTCCTGGCGGTGCCCGGGCTCGTGCAGTGTCTGACCAAACGCGAGGTCGACGTGCTCGAGCTCCGGCACGAGGCGCGCAAGATCCGCGCGGGGAAGCGACGCCAACAAGCGATTCGCCGGAATGGAATTGCGATTGAAACGGGCCATGGATTGGTTGATTCAAGTACGACGATCAGCCGCCTCGCCAACGTCATCCTTGCCGGAACTGTTCTTATGAATCGAATTGTAACCAGGTTTTGAGCCGTAGCACATGCGGGAACTGAGTGTGCGAATTCGCACATTCATCGACCTGGTGCCGACGAGCGTGCAAACTGCCCGACTCACTAGGCCAGGCGTGCCTCGGGGAAAGAAAAATGACCAAGGAGACCGACGAGTTTGCGCGCTATTCGCTGGCCGAAAGGCAACTCTGCGATGAGGCCGGCCCGTTACTCTCTCAGTTGATCGCGAATGTCGAGCGTGACCACGACGTTACGATCAACGAGCTTCGCGTGACGATAGAACGTACCAAGCCGGAAGCACCCTGGGGCGCCGTCACCTGCACCATTGTTCGGTGATAACGCCTTTCGTGCAGTGCTGCTCGGTTGGTTTTTGGCGGGCCGCAAATGCATGGCGCGCGGCTCGTTCGGCTTTCGCGCAGTAGGTCACCGCAGCTCGTGGCGGGTGGGCGGCCCGAGCCACGCTGCGACGATCGCCAACCCTGCAACCAGATAGGCGATGCCGCCCGGCACCCACATCAGCAGCCCGCCGAGCTGCTGATCCTCGAGCGCCGAAAGTCCGAAGACCGAAGCCTGCGCGTAAGGTGCGTACCACGGCGTCGGTGCGAAGGTGAGAAGCGCGCCCAGCGCGCTGGTATGCATCATGGTGATGAACAGGCTCGCCATGGATGCGCCGCCATGCCGGGAAGCGCCGCGGCCGAACACGGACCACCAGAAGAAGAGTGCCGAGCCTAAGAAACACGAGTGTTGCGTGATGTGCACGGTCTCGTCGGCGAGCGCGGCCTCGAACAGCACGGGCACGTGCCAGACCCAGATCGCGATGGCGTGCAAGCTCCAGGCGCCGATCGGCTCGCTGCAGATGCGCCACGCCTCGTGCAATGCGTCGATCCGGGCAATGCGTGCCGGCACCTTGCGCCAGGCGGGCTTCAGCGCCCACGTCCACGCCTCCAACGGGCGAGACAACACGAGCAGGGGTGCCGCGACCACCATGAGCAGTTCATGCTGGAGCATGTGCACCGAAAAGAGCTCTGCGCCTAGCGTATCGATCGGCGAGACGAGAGCCGCGCAGAGCACAAGCCATCCGGCGGCGAAGCGAGCGGCCTGGCCGAAGGTGATGCCGCGGCCGCGGCCGGCGCGCCGCCACAACCGGCGTACGCCGATCGCGTAGAACACCGCGCTCGCGGCCAGCAGCGTCACGACCCACGCGTCGAAGCTCCAGCGCAATCCGGGCATAGTAGCGACTGCGCCCGGCGCGTCATGCGCGAGCGCTGGCAGCGCCAGTACTGCCGCTACTGCCGCGATCAGGCGACACATGGCGACAACATCCAGTTCGGAACCCACATCGCGGCAATCACCAAAGTGGAGAGCGCCGCGGAGGCCGTCGCCAGGCCGGCAAGAAAATGGCGCCGCGCGAGCGTCTCGTCGCGCGTCTTGCCGCGCGATGTTGCGCGCCACAGACCCCACGCCGCGACGGTCGCCGCGACGGTCGCGACGAGAAAGAGCGCGTGCACGCCGTGCATCGCGAAAGCCTGCTGGTTCGCGCAGGCCCATCCGGTCATTGCGAGCGCGATGCTCTGATCGGTGAGGGCCAGAGTCGGCGCGGCGAGCAAGGGGAACCAGATTCGCATCGCCGGCTTCCTAGAAACGCGGCGCCCAGTAGACGACCGCGTAGATGGGCACCCACGACACCACGATGAAGTCCCAGTAGCCCGAATTCTCCGCGACGTCGACGAAGCGCTTGCCTTCGAGCGGCCCCTTGAGCATCAGCGCGGTCAGCACCAGGGTATCGCCGACATCGGTGACCAGATTGAACGTATGCAGCCCCATCAGGAACCATACGGTCGATCCGTACGCGCTCTCGTCGCCGCGCACGTTGAGCGCCGTGAATTCCAGCGCACGCACGATCAACATCAGCAGACAGAAGATGCTGAAGATCACGAGCCCGACGCGAACCTTGCGAAGATCGTGCTCGATCGCCCATTTGTCGATATAGGTGTTCGGGATCGCGCTCAGCAGGATCAACCCGAGGTTGACCGTTCCCCAGAGCAGATCGGGCGACGCGCCGCTGCTCGGCCACGTGCCCGAGAGGCTGCGCAGATAGAAATAGATGACGATCATGAAGGCGAACGCGACGCCTTCGATGGCGATCATCCCGGCGGTTCCCCACCACATCAGGCTGCGCGTGCCGAAGCCGTAGCTCGGCAGGTTGGCCACGTCGAGTGCGTCGCCGTGGCGGACTGCGGCAACGCTGGCTGGCTTCGACTCGCGGTCGGTGCTCATTGGACGCGCGCGTGCACCGCTCATGGCCGCTTCTCCAGCGCGAGATGCTCGTCGTTCTCCTTCTTGCGCGGCCAGAACCAGGCGATGAACGCGATCGCCGGCGGGATCATTCCCCAGAACGTGCCCGGCACGGACCAGATCGACCAGATCAGCCAGAACGCGACCCCCAGCGCCGCGACGAATGGCCAGATACCGGGCCCCGGATAGCTGTAGCGCACGTCGGGCAGCGCATCGAGGACCGTCGTGACGAGGCCCTCTCGCGCGTTCGCCGCGAGACCGCTCACGTGTGTTGCGCCGCCGTTCTCACGCGACCACAACGGCTCGCGGGAGGAGACCACGGGCAGCGCGAGGAAGTTGAACGGCGGCGGAGGCGATCGTGTGGACCATTCGAGGGTCGGCGCGCCCCAGGGGTTCTTCTTGGCGCGTTCGCCGACGACGAGGCTGCGGAAGACGTTCACGACGAAGAGAAACATGCTCAAGTCCACGATCATGGCGCCGATGAACGACACGAAACTGAGCGTGCCCCATCCCGTTTCCGGGAGGTAGCTGTAGATGCGGCGCGGCATGCCCTCCAGTCCCAGCTGGTGCATGGGGAAGAACGTGACGTTGACGCCGATGAAGAACAGCGCGAACTGCCAGTGGCCCAGGCGCTCGCTCATCATCCGACCGGTCACCTTGGGGAACCAGTAGTAGAAGGCGCCGAAGAGCGGGAAGAGCGCGCCGCCAATGAGCACGTAGTGCAGGTGCGCCACGACGAAATACGTGTCGGTCACCTGCAGATCGAGCGGCACGGAGCCGAGGATGATGCCGGTGAGGCCGCCGATCAGCAGGACGAAGAAGAAGCCCAGGACGAAGATCAGGGGCGTGCGGAAGTTGAGCCGGCCGGTCGCGAGCGTCGCGATCCAGCAGAAGATCTGCACCGCGGTGGGAATCGCGATCATGAAGCTCATGGCGGTGAAGAAGCTCTTGCCGAGCTCCGGGAGGTTGGTCGCGAACATGTGGTGGACCCAGAGCCCGAAGGAGAGAAAGCCGGTGGCGATGAGCGAGAGCACGATCGCGTCGTGGCCGAACATCGGGCGCCGCGCGAAGGTCGGGATGATCGCGGAGATGAACCCCAGCGCGGGGATGAAGATGAAGTAGACCTCTGGATGGCCGAAGAACCAGAAAACGTGCTGCCAGAGGAGGACATCGCCGCCTTCGGCGGGGTTGAAGAAGTGCGTGCCGAACGCGCGCTCGAACTGGACGAGGTTGGCGCCGAGCATCACGATGGGCATGGCGAACATGATCATGATCGACGTGACGAGCGAAGCCCACACGAAAAGCGGCATCCGGCGCAGCGTCATCCCGGGCGCGCGCATCTTGAGGATGACAGTCGCGATATCGACCGCGATCATCAGTCCCATCGGCTCGGTGAAATTGATGAGCATGTTCCAGAATTCGGGGCGCTTTCCGATCCCGTACTGCGGCCCGGCGAGCGGCACATACGCGAACCAGCCGGCGTCGGCGCCGGTGTTGAACGCAAATGCGGTGAAAAAGATGAGGCCGCCGAAGAGGTAGAGCCAGTACGAGCAGGCCGTCATTCGCGGGAAAGCCGTGTTGCGTGTGCCGACCATGAGCGGAACGAAGTAGAGCGCGATTCCCTGCATCACGGGCACGGCAAAGAGGAACATCATCGTCGTGCCGTGCATCGTGAAGACCTGGTTGTAGAAGTCCGGCCCGACGAGCGTGTGCTCCGGCACCGAGAGCTGGTGGCGCATGAGCCCGCCGAGAACTCCGGCGGCCCCGAAGAACGCGAACGCGGTGACGATGATGCGGCGGGCAATCGCCTTGTGGTCGACCGTGCAGATCCAGCCGAGAAGCCCTGGCTTGTCGCTCCAGGCGCGCGCGAGCGCCTTCGCCGCGGGAGAGTCCCAGCCGCCTCCGTCGCGGATGACGTCTGCCTTGCTGCTCACCTGAGCGTCTCCATGTAAGCGACGAGCGCCTTGAGGTCGTCTTCGATCAGCAGGTGCGCGGGCATGTTGACTCCCGGCTTGAATTTCTGCGGATCCGCGATCCAGTCGGCGAGATTTTCCGGAGTGTTCTTGAGACGGCCGGCTCCGAGTTGCCCTCGGCTCGCGACGTGCGTGAGGTCGGGCGCCTTACGGGCGTTCGCCGTCGTCCCGTGCACCGCATGGCACAGCATGCAGCTGCCGGAGAGGAAGAGCTCCTGCCCGCGTCGCGCCGCGGCGTCCTGCGGCTCGCGCGCGGGCTTGCGCTGCGCTTCGGCCCAGGCCTCGTATTCCTCCGGCGGCAGCGCGATTACATCGAAGCGCATGAACGCGTGCTCGAGCCCGCAGTATTCCGCGCAAGGGGCGTGGTAGACGCCGGGCTTGTCGGCGCGGAGCTGGATCGTGGCGGGACGGCTGGGAATGACGTCCTTCTTGCCATGCAGGCTCGGCACCCAGAAGCTGTGGATCACGTCGTCGGAGCTGAGCGTCGCGATCACGGGCCGGCCCACAGGAACGCGCAGCTCGTTCGCGGTGGCGAACATGCGCTCGGGCTCCGGGTCGTCGTAGACGACGTCCCACCACCACTGGTGCGCCGTGACGCGGATGTGGACCGCGTCGACGAGCGAGAGCTGCGCGAGCGCGCGATCGGTCGCAACGCTTGCGACGAGCAGCCCGATCAACAGAATCGTGGAGATCGCCACCGCGGCGGTCACGCGCCGTCGCAGGCGTTGCTCGGCATCGGGCGCGGGCGTCGTGTCCGGAGGCGTGAGCAGATCGCCGCGCGGCGCACGCCACAGCCCCCACGCGAGAACGCCGAGCACGACGATGAATACCAGCGCGCAAAGTGCCAGAGTGAGCCACCAGAGCGCGGCGATGTGCGCGGCCTGCGGACCGGCGGGAACGAGCACGTTCATTTCGGCTTCGGCGGTTCGCGACGGTTTTCCTGCGGCGCGCCCGCCAATCCATCGCTGCGGTTGGGGGCGGCATCGGGAGTGACCAGTCCGGCCATCGACCGCACGTAGGCGACGAGCTGCCACACCTGGCGTTCCGGAATGCGGCCCCGAAACGACGGCATCCCGTTCGGTCTGCCTTCGACGATCGTGGCGAAAATCGAGTCCGGCGAGCTGCCGTAGATCCACCGGTCGTCCATGAGCGCCGGCCCGATCCCGCCGCCGCCCTGCGCGTGGCAGCCCGCGCAGTTGTACCAGCGGTACCATTGCTTGCCCTGCGCGACTTCGTAGGCGCTGTGCTCGTTGTAGCCTCCCGCGGACGCGGTGGGTTGCATGCCGCGGCCGGGTTGCCCGGGCTGCAGGTCGGGTAGCCCGGCGGCTTCCGCTCGAGGGTTGGAAGGCACGGGCGGAGCGTCGAACGCACGCTTCTCTCGCTCGCAGCCCGCGCCGAGGACGAGCGCCGCTGCCAGCCCGATCGCAGCCAGCGTCCTCATTGCTTCTCTCGGCCCGCGCGGTCGCTGCGCGGAACGGAATACGCCGCGAGAATCGCGTCGATGTCGGCGCGCCGACGCTCGATGATCGCATCGAGCTCGTCGCGCAGCGCGTGATCGCCGCGGCGCACTCCCATCGCGATGTCGAATTCGAAAGTCATGCCCGTGACGACGTACGGCGGACGCGCAGCGCGCACCTCGAGCGCGGCGCGCCTCGCGAAGTAGCCGGCCTGCGGCCCCCAGACCAGCGCGGCGTCGATCTCGCCGCTCGCCACCGCCGCGACCATGCGCTGCGCTGCCGGACCCTCGCCGTAAATGGTGAAGCCGCGAACGTTTTCGACGTTGCGGGTCGCGGCCAAGGCATGGCCGGGAGGTGTCGCCGCGAGATCGTTGCCCACGAGCTGCACGCCGATTGTGAGCGAAGCGAGACGCCGGTCATCGAAGCCGTCGATCCCGTGCGCTCGCGGGCCATCGACGAACACGTAGCTCGAGCGGTAGTAGGGACGGGTGACGAGAACGCGCTCGAATTCGTTTGGCACGCCGATGAACACTTCGCAGAGTCCCGCGTCGATCGTCTTGCGCACGAAGCCGCGGCGCAGGGGCAGCCACTCGTAGCGCAGCTCCGCGCCCATCTCCTCGGCGACCAGGCGCGCGATGCGGTTCTCAAATCCGTTGCCGTTTGCGTCCGAGAGCGGCAGGTTGTCGGGATCGGCGCACACGCGGAGTTCGCGGGGCTGCGCCAGAGCCGCGAAACAGAGCAGGGCCGCGAAGAGAAGCGCGTTACGGCAGGCGGAAGACATAGAGCATCCCGCCCTTGGTGGTCACGAGAGGCAGATCCTTCATCGCGTTGACGAAGCCCGCCGCCGCACTCCCGTCGCGCGTGTCGAGATCGCCGGAGACGACCGCGCCCGCCCAGCCGCCGACACCGGCGAGCACCGCGACGTATTGGCGTCCGTCGGTGCCCTTGTACGTAACGGGCTGGCCGACGATCCCCGAGCTCGTCTTGAATCTCCACAGCAACGTGCCGTTCTTCGCGTCGACCGCCTTGAACCAGCCGTTCATCGTTCCGTAGAACACGACATCGCCTGCGGTCGCGACCGCGCCGCTCCAGACCGGAAAGTTCTCGGCGATCGTCCACACCTTCTTGCGCGCGACGGGATCCCAGGCGCTGAATTCGCCGCGATGACCTCCGGGGCCGGGCCTCATCTTGAGCTCCGCTCCGACGTACGGCGTGCCGGCGATGTAGCTGGTCTCCGCGACGAGCGTGTCCTGGCAGAGGTTCTGCTGCGGGATGTAGAGGAGCTTCGTGCGCGGCGACCATGCGGTCGGCTGCCAGTCCTTCGCGCCCGCGGACGCCGGGCAGATATCGCGGACCACCTTGCCGACTTTCGGAGCCTTCTGCGGGTTGTAGCGCAGCGCGCCGCTCTCTAGATCGACTCCGAGCGAGGTCGTGATGTACCCGAACGGATCCGCCGACAGCACCTCGCCCGTGGCGCGATCGATCACGTAGAGGTATCCGTTGCGGTCGGGGTGCAGCAACACTTTGCGCGTCGTGCCGCCGATCGGCAGATCGACCAGCACGCTCTCGTTGACGGCGTCGTAGTCGTACTGGTCGTGAGGGCTGGCTTGATAAAACCACACCGCCTCGCCGCTCTCGGGTCGGCGCGCGAAGATGCCGCAAGTCCATTTGTTCGCCCCGGGTCGCTGGTCCGGGTTCCACGGTCCGGGATTCGAAGTGCCGTAATAGATAACATCGAGCTGCGGGTCGTACGATATCCAACCCCAGACCGTGCCGCCTCCGATCTTCCACGCATCCGCAGGCCAGGTTTTGACCCCGAGATCCTGGCCGCGGTCTTGCGCGTAAAAGGGCTTGAAGGAGGAGCCGATGAGCACCTCTCTGTCGGGGCCGGTGCTATAGGCGCGCCAGACCTGTTTGCCGGTCGCGGCGTCGAGCGCGGTAAGCCAGCCGCGAATGCCGAACTCGCCGCCGCTGTTGCCGACCAGCACCTTGCCTTTCACGACGAGTGGCGCCATGGTGAGCGTCTGGCCGAGCTGGATCTCTCCGAGCTTCGTGCGCCACAGCTCTTTTCCGCTGGCCGCATCGAGCGCGATCGTATGGTTGTCGAGCGTGTTGAAAAAAAGGCGCCCATCGGCGTAGACCGCGCCGCGATTGACCACGTCGCAGCACGCGACGCCCTGGGCGCTGGCGTTCGTCTTGGGATCGAACTTCCACTTCACGTTCGCGCCCGGCTTGGTGAGATCGAACGCGAAGACGTAATTGGGATAGGGCGTGACGACGTACATGGTGCTGCCGACCACGACCGGTGCGGCTTCGTGGCCTTTTTCCACGCCCGTCGAAAAGCTGAATGCGAGCTTCAGCCGGTTCGCGTTGGAGGAAGTGATCTCGTCGAGGGGACTGAAGCGCGTGCTCGCGTAATCGCGCGCGGGCATGCGCCACTCCGCGCCGTCGTCCGACCGATCATCCGAGAAAGCTGGTAGCGCCCACAGCAAGACGCAGGCGCCGACGCCCATTCGCAGCGCCCAAGGCAACGAAGGCAATCGTCCCTTCCAGCGCAAGGTCCCCTCCACACTGCGGCGACGCCCGACACGCCAGCGCAGGAATTACTCTTCGGCGCGTGCTGTATCGCAAGGAGCATGCCAGTTTGCCAACGCTGCTTTTTCCGTACGCTGCGCCTCGGTGCGCCGGGAGAAGAGAGGAGAAAAGCCGTCGGCGCTAGCGCAAGCGCAGGTAAGAGTTACAAGCATTTCAGGCTGAGGGGATACCATCCCACGCTAAGGCAATGAAGACGATGCAACAGCGTGCGGCTTCGACGAGCGGGATATTCTCCCCGACCGGCGTCCAGGCGGGACCGAGGACAACCAAAATCATCATGGATTACAATAGGCACGTCCGCGGCAACACGCTGACCTTGAGGCTTGACGCAGAGGAGGCCACGCATGGCTGCACGATCGATAGCATCGTTGACAGTTTCATTCGGATTGGTGTCGATCCCGGTGAAGCTCTTTTCGGCCACCGAGGCGAGCCGCGCGATCTCCTTCAATCTGCTGCACAAGGCCTGCGGGTCGCGCTTGAAGCAGCAGTACATCTGCATCAAGGAGGAGGTGCCGGTCGCGCGCGAGGACATGGTCAAAGGCTATGAATTCGCGAAGGACCAATACGTGATCTTCTCGGCCGAGGAGCTGAAGGCGCTCGAGGAGGCCGGGACCCACATGGCCGAGATCACCGAATTCGTGCCGATCGACGCCGTCGACCCGGTGTACTTCGACAAGGCGTACTACCTCGGCCCCGACAAGGGCGGCGCCAAGCCTTTCGCGCTGCTCGCGAGCGCGTTGCGCGAGTCGAAGCGTTGCGCGCTCGGGCGCTGGGCAGCCCGCGGCAAGCAGTACATCGTGATGATCCGTCCGGTCGAGGACGGGCTGGTCATGCAGCAGCTGCTCTACGCCGGCGAGGTGCGGTCGATCAAGGACCTCGAGATTCCGAAGACCGAGGTGAAGGACGCCGAGCTTAAGCTCGCCAAGCAACTGATCGAGCAGCAGGCCTCCGATACGTTCGATCCCGCTGCGTACACCAACGAGGTGGCCGCGCGCATCGAGGCGGCGGTGCAGAAGAAGGTCGAGGGCGAGGAGATCACTTTGGCTGAGGCGCCCGAAGGTGGCGCGCAGGTCATCGATCTCATGGAAGCGCTTCGCGCGAGCCTCGAGAAAAAGGCGCCTGCTCGCGCAAAGGCCCCGGGGCCGGAGCTTGTGACACGCAAGCCGCCTAAGCGGGCACAGACCGAGCCGGCAGTGGCCGCGGTGCCGGCGGCGCGCAAGGGCGTCAGGAAAAAGGCCTAGGCCAGTAAGCAAGGGCGCGATGCACCGGTACGGCGTCCGTGACGTCGAGAAGCTGCTTCACCTGCCGCGCAGCACGATTCGAGCGCTGATCGCCGCCGGTTTCGTGTCGCCCGCGCGGGGGCCCCGCAGCGCCTGGCTGTTTTCCTTTCAGGACCTGATCGTGCTGCGCACCGCCCAGGCGCTTGCCGAGGCGAAGGTGCCTCAAAGGCGGATCACGAAATCCGTGAGAGAGCTTCGCCGCCACCTTCCCGATGCCATGCCGCTATCCGGGCTCAGTATCTGCGCGGTGGCCGATCGTGTCGTAGTCAGGGAAGGCGGCGGCCGCTGGCAGGCCGACTCCGGGCAATACCTGCTCGAATTCGAGGGCGATCCCGCCAACGGCTCCTTGAGCGTGATCGAAGGCAACAAGGCGGCTGCGGCACCGCGCGGCGCGCAGGCATGGTTCGACAGCGGCATGGCGCTGGAGAAAGAGGACGCCGATGCTGCGCAACAGGCGTACGAGCAAGCGATCGCTGCCGATCCTACGCTTCTCGATGCCCATATCAACCTGGGGCGGCTTCTGCACGAGGGCGGGCGCTTTGCGAAGGCCGAGCACGTCTATCGCGAGGCGGTGAAAGCTTGTGGCGGCGATCCGTTACTGCTCTACAACCTCGGCGTGCTCCTCGATGACATGGAGCGCAAGGCGGAAGCGATCGAGATGTACGAGGCGGCGCTGCGTGGCGATCCCGGCCTCGCCGATTGCCACTACAACCTGGCGTTGCTGTACGAAAAGCTCGAGAAGCCGAAGGAAGCGATACGGCACATGGCGCGATATCGCGCGCTCATCGGCAGCAGATCGAATTAGCAGTAGGCGCCTGCACGGTTTCGCCTGACATGCCCACGTTGTTGCCTGCCTCGCGCTGGCGCGCTTTTTCTCCTCGCCTTTTTCGCTGTCTCGGTGGCATTGCGGTGGTCGCTCTGGTTGCGTTCGCCGGGACGGCGGGATGGTATTACCTTCAAATGCGCGGCAGCCTGGCGCAACTCGATGGCGAAGGCGCGATGCCTGGCGCAACGGCTGCGATCGTGATCGAGCGCGATGCCCTCGGAATTCCAACCATTATCGCCACCTCGCGCGCCGACGTGGCGCGCGGACTCGGTTTCCTGCACGCGCAAGATCGTTTCTTCCAGATGGACCTCTCGCGGCGACGGGCCGCGGGGGAGTTGTCCGAGTTGCTCGGATCGGCGGCCGTAACGATCGATACACGGACACGCACGCTGCGTCTGCGTGCACGCGCGCAGCGCGCGATTGACGCTGCGACTCCGGAAGAGCGTGCGGTATTGCGCGCCTATGTCGAGGGCGTCAACGCGGGCTTAAGTGCGCTCGCGGTCAAACCTCCCGAATATCTCGCCCTGCGTACGGAGCCGCGGCCGTGGGCCATCGAGGATTCGGCGCTGGTCCTCGCATCCATGTTTCTGACGCTGCAGGACTCCGAAGCGCGCCGCGAGTCGCGCCTTGCCGCCGTGTACGCGGCGCTCCCGGCACCGCTCGCCGACTTCATCACGACCTCGGCTAGCGAATGGGAAACGCCGCTCGTCGGCGGACTGCATGGCGTCCCGCCCGTGCCCGATGCGAGCGTGCTCGATGTGCGCACCGCGACACCTTCTGCGCACCCTCTACGCTCGCGGTCAAGCGTGGAAGAAGAAGGCGCCACGCTGCTGGCATGGCTTTCTCCGCCCGCGAACGACGATGCCCGTGGAAGCAACAATTGGGCGGTTGCGGGTCGTCTAACCGCCGACGGCGGCGCCATCGTCGCGAACGACATGCACCTCGGCCTGTCGACGCCAAACATCTGGTATCGCGCATCGATGGTCTGGCGCGACACACGGCCACGACGCCTCACCGGCGCGACGCTTCCGGGCTTGCCTTCACTCGTTGCCGGTAGCAATGGGGACCTCGCCTGGGCCTTCACCAATTCGACCGGCGATTGGAGTGACCTCGTCATCGTCGAGGCCGACCCGACGGATGCGAGTCGCTATCGCACGCCGTCCGGAATGCTGCCCATCGAGACGGTGCACGAGACGATCAACGTGAAAGGTAGCGCGGACGTGCCGGTCGAAATCCGCGAGACAATCTGGGGACCGATCGTCGGCCATGATTCGAGCGGACACGACCGCGCCGTCGCATGGGTGCCGCTGCGCGAAGGCGGCATGAACGGCACGTTGGCCGCCATCGAGACTGCCGAGACGCTCGAGCAGCTGTTCGACGTGGCGGCGCGCGCGGGGATCCCCGCGCAGAACATCGTCGCCGCCCAGCGCGACGGCCGAATTGGCTGGTCGATCGCGGGACGCATCCCACGCCGCGTCGGGCACGATGGACGCCTTCCGACATCATGGGCCGATGGCGCGCGTGGATGGGACGGATGGGTCACGCCGGCCGAGTATCCGCGTATCGTCGACCCACCGGATGGGCGCATCGTGACCGCCAACAACCGCCTTGTCGACGGAGCAGCGTTGGAAATCCTCGGCGACGGCGGCTACGACGCCGGCGCGAGGGCGCGGCAGATCAACGATGACCTCCAGCGAATCGCTCGGGCATCGGTGCGCGACATGATGACCGTGCATCTCGACGACCGCGCGATCTTCCTGTCGCGCTGGCGCGACCTCATGTTGCAGACGCTGTCGGCGCCCACTCTCGAGGCTTCGGAAGCACGACGAGAACTGCGCCGGGTGGTGAGCGAGTCGTGGACGGGCCGGGCGTCGGCCGATTCGGCCGCGTACCGAGTCGTGCGCGAGTTCCGTTTGCACGTCGGCGAGCTGGCGTTCGCACCGCTGATCGAACGCATCCGGCAGGTCGATCCCGAGTACCCGCTCACGGCGGGACGCGGCAGCGAGGGACCACTGTGGGCGCTCGTTTCGGAGCGTCCGATGCATCTGCTCGATCCGAAGTTCCAGACCTGGACGGATCTTTTCCTTGCCGCCGCCGATCGCACCGCCGAGGATGCGCAGAAGGCGGGTGGAATCGCGACCTACGTTTGGGGCCGAGCGAATACGGTGCGTATCAGGCACCCGCTTAGCGCGGCCGTGCCGATGCTCGGACCCTTCCTCGACATGCCTACCGAGGAGCTCCCCGGCGATTCAAACATGCCGCGCGTTCAGGGACCCACGTTCGGGGCGTCCGAGCGCTTCGCGGTTTCGCCGGGACGCGAGAAGGACGGCTACTTCCACATGCCGACCGGGCAGAGTGGCCACCTGTTGTCGCCGCATTACCGAGACGCGAACCCCGCATGGGTCACAGGCGCGGCGACCCCGTTTCTTCCCGGCTCGACGATGCACATGCTCACGTTGCGGCCTGCGGGCGCTCTTCAGTCCGCGGAGGCAGGCAAGAGCAAGTAGATGCGCGCGAGACTAAAGCGGCTAGCGCCGGTGAGCCTACATCTGCTTGAACCGATGATTGAAGCTGCGGCTTACTTCGAGTTTTTCCTCGCCGCCCTTCACATGCAGGAACTGCTTGCCACGGAAGTCGCGGCTGACCTGCTCGATCGCATCGACGCGAACCACGGTGGCGCGATGATTCCTCTCGCAACGCTAGTTACAGTGGCGGCGGATCCTTCCCTGACTATACCGTCGGAGTGTGAATTTCCCACACGCACGCTGCTCCAAAGCCACGTGTGATTACCGGTTCCAAAGCGCAGCATGAGGCTTGGCGGAGGTGCTTAACCGCGATTGGGTTTTTTGTAGATCCGGTTTACGTCAGAAAGGGCAATTTATGAATCGGCCAAACAACATCGCTCGCCTTATGTCGGAATTGGTGCTGGCACTGGTTGGTTTAATGATCGGATTCATTGTGCCAGGTTATTGTCTCGATCTGCCCCTTTCTGGTCCAGTCGCGAAGACACTGCTGACCAGTCCCAGTTGGTTTCCTACGGGCAATCTCAACACGGCCCGCGTTTTTCACACGGCAACGTTGCTGCAAAACGGCAAGGTTCTGGTCGTTGGTGGTAGGGACAACGGCGCCAACGTTCTCGACAGCGCCGAGCTGTACGACCCGGTCACCGGGATGTGGAGCGTCACGGGCCGGCTCAATAAACCTCGAGGTGAGTACACAGCGACGCTGTTGCCTGACGGCAGGGTCTTGGTCGTGGGAGGAGACACCAGTCCATGGGATTATGGCCCGAGCACGGCAGAGCGATACGACCCGGGTACGGGTACGTGGAGCCTGACCGGCAGCCTAAACGTAACCCGTTGCTGTCACAGTGCGACGCTGCTTCAAAGCGGCAAGGTTTTGGTTGCAGGGGGATTTGGCTCGGATAGCATCAAGAGTGCCGAGCTCTATGATCCGGCCACCGGAACGTGGAGTCCCACCGGCAGCCTGAACGTGGCGCGCTACTGGCACTCGGCGACACTCCTCCAAGATGGACGAGTCCTGGTCGCCGGAGGATCGAATGACGGCGATCTCGCTTCGACCCTATCGAGTGCCGAGCTGTACGATCCTGCCGATGGGACGTGGGTCGTCGTTTCCAACCTGAGCGCATCAGGCGGCGTCTTTCACACGGCAACCCTGCTCCCGAACGGAAATGTGCTGGTCGCGGGCGGCAATGGCGGTGGGATTGGGGGCGACACGATCTTCGCCTTGTCTGAGCTGTTCGATCCGGCGACGCGAAACTGGAGCGGCGCCGGCAACCTCGCGGCCGCGCGCTACGCCCACACGGCGACCTTGCTGCCCACCGGGGAGGTTCTTGTTGCAGGCGGTACGAGCCAGGCAAATCACTATCCAAATCTCACGTACATCAATCTCGACTCTGCCGAGATTTACGATTCGACCACCGGCACATGGACCAGCGCGGCCAGCCTCGGTAGCGCACGTGGCGGCCACACGGCAACGCTCCTTCCGGACGGCCGCGTCTTGGTTGCAGGCGGCAGCATTGTCGGACCGTCATACACAACAATCGCGCTCAACAGCGCCGAGCTTTATGGGAACGCCTCGCCGCCAGGGACGATTGACTCGAGCTTCACGGGCGCCTGGCACGACCCAGCGCAGAACGGACATGGCCTCTTCGTAGAGATCCTGCCAGGCAATCGCATCTTTGTGGGATGGTTCACCTTCAATCCGGCCGGCACCGAGCAGACCTGGTTCGTGGGTGTTGGCACCTACAGCGGCAACACCGCGACCATCACTCCGGTCAGCCTGCCCACCGGCGGGCGCTGGATTCCGAATTTCAATCCCAATCAGATCGTCAATAACCTCTGGGGGACGCTCACTTTCACCTTCACCGATGCCGATCACGGCAAAGTGGACTTCAACTCGGTGCTCGGATACGGCACCGGGACTATGAACCTGACACGCCTGACGCGGCCCGCCGGGCTATCGACGGCTGCGACTCTTCGTGATGCCGCCGCAACGGGGACCATCGGCCCCGGCTTTACGGGCTCCTGGTACGACCCCTCGCAAAGCGGACACGGCTTGTTTGTCGAGGTGTTGCCCGACAACCGAGTGTTCGCGGGCTGGTTCACGTTCAATCCTGCCGGCACGGAACAGGCCTGGTTCGTCGGCGTCGGCACCTACAGCGGCAACACGGCGATTATCACACCGGTCACCCTGCCCAGCGGCGGGCGCTGGATTCCGAATTTCAATCCCAATCAGATCGTCAATAACTTCTGGGGCACGCTCGCGTTCACCTTCACGGATTGCAACCAGGGCAAGGTGGATTTCAACTCGGTGCTGGGATACGGCACGGGGAGCATGAACTTGACGCGCTTGACGCAGCCGGCGGGGTTGACGTGCCCGTGAAGCGCAAACGATTGGGCTGCTCGCCGGCACACTGACTCGAGGGCGAAGTTTCGCTTGTCTTGGTGCGCTCGAGGTGCATCCGACGCGCCGCGCGAAATTAAAGCGGCTAGCGCCGGCGAGCCTACATCTGCTTGAACAAATGATTGAAGCTGCGGCTCACTTCGAGTTTTTCCTCGCTGCCCTTCAAGTGCACTATCTGACGGCCGCGGAAGTCGCGGCTGACGTGGTCGACCGCATCGACGCGAACCACGGTCGAGCGATGGATTTGCCAGAATTCGGCCGGGTCCAGCTCATCGATCAGCTCTTTGATCGGCTTGCGGATCAGGGCCTCGAAACCCCGGGTCTGCACTCGAGTGTATTTGTCCTCGGCGCGGAAGAACAGGATGTCGCTGGTCGGGATCATCCGTATATTGGCGCCCACGCTGGCCTGTACCCAACGCATGTATTCGCGTGATTTCAGGCCGCCGGCCCCGAGCCGTTGCGATAGCTGCGCCAGTAAGTCCTTCATTGGATCCGGCGCTTGCTTGAGCCGCTCGCGCAGGCGCTGACAGGTCAGCGCGACCCGCTCCGGCTCCGCCGGCTTCAGCAGATAATCGACCGCGCCGTGCTCGAAGGCGCTGATGGCGTATTGATCATGGGCAGTGACGAAAACCACATGGACCTGGCCGGCCAGCGCTTGGGCCGCCTGGATACCGTCCAACCCGGGCATGCTGATATCGAGAAAGACGATATCGGGTTCCTGGCTCTGCACGATCGCTATTGCCTCGCGACCATTGCTGGCCTCACCCACAATCAAGAGCTCGGGCCACGCTTCCTTCAGGCGGTCAATAATCTGTTCGCGCATCAGGCGTTCATCGTCGGCAACGACGGCGGTGGGGGCGGGCAAGGGGTGCATGCGGGTGCTCGTCCAATCAGGCCGGCGGTGCGGCTGGGGCGATTTCGTAGGGCACTTTGATGGTGGCGCAGGTGCCACCCGCGGGCGGCACGCTGATGATCAGCTCAGCTCGGCCGTTGTATAAGACCTTCAAGCGCTCGCGGACATTGGCCAGACCCACGCCACCTTCGGCTTTCGGCATAAAGCCGATGCCATTGTCGAGCACATGGACGGCCAACTGGCCGTCGATGATCTCGGCACCGATCTCAAGCCGGCCACCCTCGGGCTTCGGTTCCAGGCCATGTTTGATGGCGTTTTCCACCAGGGTCTGCAACATCATCGATGGGAAGACCGCCGATTTCAAGCCTTCCGGAACACTCACGACCGGCTGCAGGCGTCCTTCCATTCGCACCGACATGATTTCCAGGAAGGCGCTGCAAAGTTTGACTTGCTGACCCAGCGAGGGTCGGCTGCCTTCGCGCATCTGCGGCATGGCCGAGCGCAGGTAGCGGATCAGGCTCTGTTGCATCTTGGAAGCGCGCGGCGGGTCGGTTTGGATAAGCTGGTCGATGCTGGCTAATGTATTGAAAAGGAAATGCGGCTCGATCTGGGCCTGCAGCGCTTCCATGCGCGCTTCCAGCACGGTGCGCTCGAGCTGTTCGGTTTCGGCCCGCTTCGTGGCCTCGTTCGCCGTCAGTTCCGCTCTGCGCTTGCCGCGCGCCACGACCTTGATGATGAAGGAGGCGACGATGAGGAAAAAGACCGGGGTGGGGTGCTGGAGTATGCCGGCCAGTATCAGGCCCAGGAATGAAACGAGCAGCAGCGCCTTCCACGACACTACGGCCAGCCAATCGAAGAAACCCCACCACATCACGACCATGCCCTTGCGGATCTCGCGCAGGGCTTGTCGGATTCCCATGGGCCGCGAGGCGGGACCGCTCTTGCCGCGCTCGGTGGCGTTGTCGGTGCCTGGACTGCGCTGGTCGGTATTCATCTTGTTGCCCTCGGGTCGCCTGCTTGTCACAGGGCAAGATTACGGGACGGGCCGCTTTCGCTCCAGCGCAGCAAGACACAATGCGCGCCGATAGGGGTGAAATGCAGGAAACCGTCATAGTCGGTTTCACCGCCTGGCGCCATGCTTCGCGCACCGGCACGGAAGTGGGGCTTCCCAGGGGAGCTGCTTTGTCGCGCCGCTCATCCCGAGCCCTGTCGCGACCACGGGGGCGTTCAGAGATCAGCTTAACGCTTGATCGCTCGCGGGATCGCCATTTCGACCCAACGCGCCAGCGCATCCAGCAATTCGGCCATGATCTCCGAGTCCTTGCGTCCCGTGCGCGCGGGCACGTGAAACGAGTGATCGGCATCCTGGAACAGCTTGAGCGTCGCGCGCGCAGCGAGCTTTCCGGCGAGCGTTTGCATGAGCTGCAAGTCGGCGAGCGCATCACGCGTTCCCTGCAGGAACAACATCGAGATTTGCACGTTGAAGAGGTGCGCTCCGCGCTCGTCCGAAGGCCGCCCGGCCGGATGCAGCGGAAATCCGAGGAATATCAGGCCGCGGACTTCGGATAACGGCGATGCGGCTTGCGCTTGCGAGGTCATGCGGCCGCCAAAGGATTTGCCGCCTGCGAAAAGGGCAAGCTCCGGTAGCCGCCGCGAGGCTTCCGCGACCGCGGCGCGGACGGTGGCTTGGGCAAGCTTGGGCGCGTCCGGCCGCTTCGAGCCATGCTCCATATAAGGAAACTGATAACGAAGCGTGGCGATGCCGCGCTCGGCCAGCCCGTTCGCGACCGCGGCCATGAAAGGGTGCGCCATACCTGCGCCTGCACCGTGCGCCAAGACGTAGCAGGCGCGCGCCTCCCGTGGTGTTTGCAGCAAACCGGAAACGCGCTGCGCGTCGTCGACCGCTATTGTCAACGGCTGCGGACTCGTCCCCATCGATGCGGCGGCCAACCGCTCAGGCAACGACCAGAATCTTGAATCCGCCGTAGATCAGGCGCTTGCCATCGAAAGGCATCGACTTGGGATCCATCATGTCGGCCAGCCGCGGGTCTTTCATGACTTTGGCGTTGACGCGATCGCGATGCGCGCGCGACTTGTACACGATCCACGAGAACACCACGGTTTCGCCGCGCTTGAGCTTCACGCTCCGAGGGAACGACGTGAGCTTTCCGACCTTGACGTCATCGCTGATCCATTCCTTGTAGTCGAGCGCGCCATGTTCCCGCCAGACTTTTCCTGCCTTCTTGGCCATGCGCCGATACGCCGGCAGATTTTTCAGCGGTACCGGTACCACAAAGCCGTCAACGTAGCTCATAACGTCTCCAAGTTTGTTGGGTCATACCGAAAACTGTTCGCGCGATGCGTATCCGTCGCCTACTTTTCTGCCACGGCCTTCATGTTGGCAAGGCCGGTGTCGAATTCCTTGCCGATCATCTTGTCCATGCTGACGAATATGCCAATGACTTTCGCAATGTAGGCACTGGGGCCGTACATGCTCCAGGTGACATTCGTGGAGTCGCCTTTGGGCTCGAGCGCAAATTCGGCCGTGTTGTGGCCCTCGATTGGCTTGATGAAATCCAGCTTGATCGTGACCTTCGATGGCGGCGATGTCTCCGTGATCTCCATGCGCCCCTCGCCGACCTTGCTGTTGCCTTCCCACGCGTACACGGAGCCCTTGCCGCTGGCTGCGCCGCTGTAGATTCTCTTCATCGCAGGGTCCATCTTTTCCCAAGGCGACCAGGAGTCCCAGCGGTGGAGGTCGGTGATGAGCGGAAAGATCTTCTCTGGCGGAGCCTTGATGGTCGCTGTGCGCTCGACACGAAAGGTGTCCGGACGAGTCGCAGCGAAGACGAGAACGGCGGCGACGAAGACGACGACGGCGATCACGATAATCTTGAGCATGATCACTTGCTCGCCATTCCGCCGCTGACCATCCACGGTGTGCCGAAGCGGTCGACGAGCATGCCGAATGCTTCGGCCCAGAAGGTCTTCTGCAAAGGCATGGTCACGCGGCCGGCGTCGGCCAACGCGTCGAACACGCGCTTCGCATCGGCAACCGACGGGTAAGCGAGCGACAGCGAGAACCCCTTCATTCCCCCGTACGGCTGGCCGACCATCGAGTCGGACGCCATCAAGGTGCCGCCGTCGAGACCCAGGCGTGCGTGCATGATCCGGTCGGCGCTGCCGGGCGGGGTCTGGTCGGCCATCGGCGACTGGGCGTGCGTTATCATTTCCAGCTTGCCGCCCAGCGTGCGTTCGTAGAAGCGCATCGCGTCGGCGCAGGTGCCGTCGAAGAACAAATAAGCATTGAGTTGCTGCATGGCGATTCCTCGTGCAGTCGTTTAAGGTTGCAATCTATCCGGACGAGCTCGAACAGGCCCGGATCATTCGCGGCGCCGGCGCGAGCGCATCGCACTCACTTCTTTGCTGCCAATTGCTCACGAATGCGCTCCTCTTGCGCGCGCAGCTCGGGAGTGAACTCGGCACCGAAGTCCTCTGCCTCGAATACCTGGCGAATCTCGATCTCGGAGTCTGCGCCGGGGAAAGGATTGGGGCAGCGCTTGACCCATTCGATCGCTTCTTCCTTCGACTTCACCTGCCACAGCCAGAAGCCGGCGATCAGCTCCTTCGTCTCGGCAAAGGGTCCATCGATGACCGTTCGTTTTGCGCCCGAAAACCTAACGCGCGCGCCCTTCGAGCTCGGTTGGAGCCCTTCGCCCGCGAGCATCACGCCGGCTTTCATCAGCTCTTCGTTGAACTTTCCCATGTCGGCAAGGAGCTTCTTGTCCGGGAGGACGCCTGCCTCCGAGTCCTTGTTGGCTTTGACCATGACCATGAATCGCATCGTGATATCTCCTGTGGTTTGGGGTTGGAGCCGGGCGTCCGGCCGGTCTCGACCGTTCAACGTCGGGTTCTGCTTGCTAGTCGAACGAGGGGCGGCTAAATCGACAGGTTCGGGACTTTTCGTGCGTGCTTACCAGGCGCCGGCAAGGGTTCGACCGCAGCCGTAACGCGTTTGTTTCGGCCGAGCGGTCAATAGCCGCGCGGCGCGCACAGACGGCCACCCAGGCGGACTACCTCGCGGGCCGCGCCCGCGACGAGCCTGCATCCATTCCGTCACTCCGCTGTCGCGCCCGACTCGCGCACGATCAGCTTCCATTTCTCGTATTCGCGCTGCACGAACTGGCCGAACTCGGCCGGTGTACCGCCTACGGGATCAGCGCCTTCGCGTACGAGCTGTTTCTCGATCGACGGCATGGCGAGGATCTCGTTCACCGTCCGATTGAGCTGGGCGATGATCGGCTCGGGCGTGCCCTTGGGCGCGAAATAGCCGAACCACGAACCCGCCTCGAAGCCGGGCAAGCCGTTCTCGATGACGGTCGGCACGTCCGGCAGCGAGCGCGATCGTTTCGCGCTGCTCATCGCGATGGGCAAGAGCTTGCCCGCCTGAATGTGCTGGATGACCGAAGGAATGGTCGCGAACATGAATTGCACGCGGCCCACGAGAAGATCGTTGAGGGCATCGGCGCCCTTGTAGGGAATATGCGTCGCGTCGATGCCCACGCGCTTGCATAGCATGTAGCCCGACAGGTGCGAGGACGTTCCAATGCCGGTCGAGCCGTAGTTCAACTTGCCCGGATTTGCTTTCGCGTAGGCGATGAACGCCTCGAAATTCTTCACGCCGAGCGAGGGGTGGACCACGAGCACATTGGGCACATCGGCAATCTTTACGATCGGCACCAGATCGGTCAGCGGGTCATAGGTGAGTCCCTTGTAGAGCGTGGGGTTCACCGCGATCGGACCGACCGAGTCGACGATCAGCGTGTAGCCGTCGGGCGCGGACCGCACGACAAATTCGGTGCCGATGTTTCCCCCGGCGCCCGGTTTGTTGTCGATGACGAACGGCTGCTTCAATCGCTCCGAGAGTTGCTGCCCGATGCTCCGCGCAAGGATATCGGTCGTGCCGCCGGCGGAGAACGCCACCACGACGCGTACGGGCCGGGTCGGGTAAGGCTGGGCATACGCAATAATGGAGAGACCCGTCAGCCAGATTGCCGCGAGCCCTCCAAGCAGCGAGCGTTGATAGGCGTGCATCATCTTTCTCAATTTCTGTAGCTTGGATCGATGCGGTCGAGCTTCCTTAGCAGTGCCGGCCACTCCATGACGCCATACGCTCTGCGCGTTTTCGGCTGGTAATTGCTCCAGGTTTCCTCGAGTACCGGCTGCGACACCGGGACGAGCTTGGTGTTGCATGCCATGGCGGCGAGTTGTGCCCGGCAGGCGAGCTCGAGGCGGTGCGTCCAGTTGAACGCCTCGCCGATCGTGCGGCCCACGACCAGCGCGCCGTGATTGCGCAGGATCAGGGCTTCTCCGCCGCCCAGGTCGCGGATCAGCGACTCCTGTTCCGCAACGTTCAAAACGACACCGCAATAGTCGTGGTAGCCGATCTTCAGAAAGCGCATGGCCGTCTGGGTGATGGGCAGCAGACCGCACTCGAGGCACGACACCGCCATCGACGCCCAGGTGTGCACGTGGATCACGCAGTCCACTTCGGGCCGCGCCGCGTGCACGGCGCTATGGATCACGAAGCCGGCCTTGTTCACGCCGTAGTTGAGCGGCCCGAAATCGGGCGTGCTGAGGATCTTGCCGTCGTGGTCGACCTTGATCAGGCTCGACGCGGTAATCTCCTCGTACAGCATGCCGTAGGCGTTGATGAGAAAAGCGCCCGGCTCGCCCGGCACGCGCGCCGAAATATGATTGGCCATCATGTCGGACATGCCGTAGAGCTCGACCAGGCGATAACAAGCTGCAAGATCGACGCGCGCTTGCCACTCCGCTGCGGAGCAGTGCGCGCGCATCGAACGCAGTCGAAGACCGTTGGATTCGGGCATGGCACTCGGCGCGAAATATGTTACGCCGATGCGCCGCTACGAGGGCGGGCCCTTGAGCTCGACCGTGTTGCCCTCGGGATCGCTGAGATAGATCGACGGACCTTTTCCTTCTGCGCCATATCGCGACGCCACTTCACCCATGGCGATACCGCGCTCCGCCAGATAGATGCTGATACTTTTCTCGTCGAACGCCCGAAGACGCAAACAAAAATGATCCATGTTCCTGCCCTCGCGACCAGGCGCCGCTCCGCCTTGTGAACCCAGCTTGCCGTCGACTGGAACGAGATCGATGAGCGAGCTGCCTGCGCGAAGTTGCACGAGTCCGAGGTCGTCCTGCCGGCGCTCGACGCTGCATCCGAGCACGTCGCAGTAGAACGAGAGCATTCGCTGGAGATCGACGACCCGGAGAACGAGATGGTCGATTTCGCGAACGCTGATCGGATTTTTCTGTGGGCTCATTACTTGCATCCTCTCCATGACCGGTAGAAGCAGACACGCGGGGCCTTCACGATCCATCGCGGAACAGAAGCGACGGGGATAAGGCGGCAGAGCGGTTTGTGGCAGCGATCTACTTGCTACGCGCTCTGGCGATCAAAGCGTCACGGCGCTCGAGACTTTCCTTAGGCCAATATTTCGTACGGTCGTAGTACTCCTCGACGGCGGGCATATTCGGCGGGAGGACGACCCAGGGTTGCTTCGATGCGGTGAAGATGTGGATGTCGGGCGGCAGGCGATCGGGCTCAACGAGCGTGCCTACGCGAACAAAGCGCACCGCATCACCTGCGCCGGCGTAATTGCTCCATAGAGCGATGTGGCAGATCGGACACCGCGCGATCTTCTGTCCTTTGCCGCTATTCGACGGCGTGTTCACCACTTCCGGCTCGCCCTTCAGCAGGACGACGCGATCGGCTTCGATCAACGCATTCAGCGCGAAGGACGCTCCCGTTTCACGTTGGCACCAGCGGCAATGACAGCAGTGAACAAACATCGGTTTGCTTTTCATCACGTACCGCACCGCACCACAGGTGCAGGCGCCTTCCAAGAGGCGATCTTCGTTGGCAGCCATTGAACACATCCCGTCGGGTGGTCAGAAAAGTCAGCTTACTTGATTACGGGCGCAGGCAATCGTAATCGCGGCGCGCATCCGTTTTGGGGCTTACGTTACGCGATCTGATCTGACGTTCGACGGCAGTCGGTTTGTTCTTCGCGCGTTCACGCCGCCCGTGCCCGCGATCCTTGCTGGCCGCGTAATTTCGCGCCACGCGCTTGATTTTTCGGCAATCCCGTAACGGGCGCGGTGACGTCTCGCATAGATTGGCATATTAGTTGCGTGAGGGGGCAAGCCCGACCTTGGAGCGCAAGACGGCCCCGAGACCGGACCGACAGTTCAAGTACCGCCCCACGCAGACGGGAACTCTGCCGCTGGCCCTGCGAACGGGCACACCCAATTCGACCGTCGCCGTTCCCCGGCAGCTGCTGCAACGAGTTTACGCAGCAGGGCGCCGCGGTACAACGAGCTTGGCCGTCAAAGTCTGCACGATCTCACCGCGCTGATTGAAGGTTTCGCTGCGCACGGTGACCATTCCCCGGTCCGGCCGCGAACGCGACGGCGTCACTTCGAGGATTTCGCTTTCCACCTGAAGGATGTCACCGGGCCGCGTGGGCTTCGGCCAACTGACTTCTCCACCGGCGCCGATGATGCCGCCCGCAATCGGGGCTCCACCGTCGACCAGAAGGCGCATGGTGATGGCCGCCGTGTGCCAGCCACTCGCCGCCAGTCCCGCAAACAGCGTTCCCTTGGCCGTGGCGTCATCGAGGTGAAACGGCTGCGGATCGAACTGGCCGGCGAAGGCCTTGATCTGCGCCTCGTCCACGGCATGCACTCCGCTCGCGAATCGCTGTCCGATATGCAGATCTTCGAGATAGAGCCCGCCGTTCAGATCATGCTTGCCTGCTTTGGTCATGGGATCACCTTAGGTCTCGTCGCTTGACTCGTGCTCAATAGATCGGCGCCGGGCGTGGCAGAACCGGCAGCTCGTCGGGCACAGCGTCGACGTTGCCGGTGACGAAGTCGACGACCGCCCGGACGATGCTCGGCTCGCGCAGGATGCGGTAGTGACCGAGACCGTAGGTCTTGATCAGTCGCGCCCCAGGCATGCGTCTGGACAAGCGAAGCGCGTGCTCGAAGGGGACTTCGGCGTCGCCGCGGTCGTGCACGAACAGCGCCGGCAGGCGCAATTGTTCCAACTCGTCGATGCGGTCGATCTCGGCAAAGCGCACGCCGTAACGGTGTTCGAGACGGCGGCGCATCGCCTCGCGAATCCGCGGCGTAATCCCCAGCAGACGAGCGAAGTTGTGGGCGTGTTCGCTGATCGATGCCGGAGGGCTGACGAACACCACACGCCCAAGCTCAATACCGCGCCGCAACGCGACGCCGAGCGCCGCTGCGCCGAGCGAATGACCGACCGCCGCTGCGAAGGGTCCATGCGTGCTGGCGAGCGCTTCCAAAGCCCCCACGAAGTCGGGGAGGGCAACTGCGGCGCTGCCGCTCTCGCCATGTCCGGGCTGATCGAACCAGACGACCCGACAGCCGCTCGCGAGCAGAGGCGCGACAAAACTGCCCATTTGCACGCCGCGGCCACCCCAGCCATGAACAAGCAAGACGGCTGACGCGGCATTCGGGCCGGCCTGCCACACGGCGAGCGAGTGCTTGCCGGCGACCACGGTTTCGCGCCGGGCGTCGACTGGGTGCGGTCTGCGACCGGCGTAGCGCGGCGGCACGGTGAACAGGCGCTCCGCTTGACGGCGCGCCAGACTAGGGAACAGGCGCGAGACGATCGCGAAGTAGGCGCGGACCGCAGTCAACGCCGAAGTCCTAGTACGAACGATCGTGCTATTTAAAGGCGTCGCTAAGCTGGCGTTCATGGCAAGTCTCCAAAAGCGGGTTTTAAGCTGCGGGCGAAGCCGCTGCGACCAACCGTTCGAAGGCGGCTCGCGCCCGCGATTCGGCCTTGTCGCCCTTGATCAAGCGCGCGTTATGGTAATAGGCGAAGATGACGCCCATCATGTCGAAGACGAATTGGCCGGTATCGAGATCCGTGCGCAAATGGCGCTCGCCGATGGCCAGCTCGACTGCGCGAACCAGCTCTCTCTCGAGGCGCGCGAAGTGTTCGATCACTGCGTCGCGCACAGGCCCGGGCCGGTCATCGAATTCGACGGCCGCCGCCTGCATCGGGCAGCCATGAGCCAACCCGCTGCGCTTCGTCCAATCGAGCCAATGGTCGAACAGCGCACGCAGCCGGGGCAGTCCGCGACGAGCCTTGAGCGCCGGAATGAACACCGTTTGCGTGAAGCGTGCCGCGGCGGCCTCGATCGCGGCGACCTGCAATTCCTCGCGCGATCCGAAATGAGCGAACAGTCCGCTCTTCGACAGGCCCGCGCGCTCGGCCAGCGAGCCAATGGTCAGCGACTCGAACCCGCCTTCGCTTGCCTGCGCCAGCGCGGCGTCCAGGATCGCGGCCCGCGTATGCTCGCCTTTGTTCATGAATACAAGTGTACGAACGATCGTGCTTTTTGTCAAGAGGTTCGTATTGGCAGGGCAAGGTAGCCAATGTTGATCTGTGCCGCCAGAGCGCCGCGACGGGTCACTCCGGCAATCCAGCTTTGAGCAGGCCCTCGTGAAGGTGATCACTGTCGCTGTCGAGCAGGTAATGCAAGGTCGATAGAAAGCGTTGATTCGAAAAAGCCGGTACCTCTTTCAGCACTTCCTGCGCATGGGCCGCGGCCGCCGTCTTGTCTCCGAGCTGTGCCAAGGCAGCGGCAAGAAGGGCATGGTGCGTGTGATCCGGCCGCATGAGCCGGCTTAGCGCCTCGACGGTTTCAGGATATTGCCGGGCGGTGTAGTGCGCGCGGCCGAGGTGGCTCCAGTAGCGCTCGGGGTGGTAAGGGTTCAGCCGCATTGCCTTCCTGATCCACTCTATGCCGTCCAGGGGGCGGCCCAGCCACGTGAGAAGCTCACCATTCTGGACCAGGATGAGGTCGTTGTTGGGATTGAGGCTCAGCGCGCGTTCCTGATGATACCGAGCCTTCTCGTGATCACCGTGCGCCAGATTCACGGCGGCGAGGATGCGGTGCACGTCGCTGTCGTTGTCATCGAGGGCGAGAGCGATCTGGAGTTCGTCGGCCACTCTTTTCCAGGTCACTTCACGATCCGCGCACCAGTTATGAACCCAGCTCTGACCCAAAACGCAGGCCTTCCACGCGTGCGCATGGGCGTATTTGGGGTCGAGGGCGATGGCGCGGTCGAGCAGACGCTGGGCTTCCACGTTGTCATCCGGTGTGGAGCGGTGGTGCATTATCTTGCCGGTCAGCACGTACTCATAGGCCGCCATGTTTTCGGTCGGCTTGCGCTTCGCCCGATCGTGGCGGGCGGCTTCGATCCGGCCGGGCAGCGTAGCGGCGATCGCGCAGGTCAGCTCGTCCTGGATCGCAAAAATGTCCTCGATCTTGCGGTCATAACGCTCGGCCCAGATGTGCCGGTCGGTTTCGGCATCGATCAGTTGCACTGTGACTCGGACACGGTCGCCGGCTTTGCGAACGCTTCCCTCGACTACATAGTGGACGCCGAACTCGCGCGCGATATCCTGGACCTTGACCGCCTTGCCCTTGTGCACGAACGCCGAGTTTCGGGAGATTACGAGTAGGTCGTGGAACCGCGACAGCTCGGTGATGATGTCCTCGCTGAGGCCGTCGACGAAGAACTCCTGCTCGGGATCGCCGCTCATATTGACGAAGGGCAGCACCACCAGGGACGGCTTCGTGGCCGGGCTTGGCTCGTCCGCCATACCTTCCAGTCGATGGCGGGGCTCCTTCTCGAGCAAGACACGGAAGATGCGGATCGGCCGGACGATGTTCTTGACGTTTTGTTCGCCGAGGTCCTCGAACGCGACATCGAGACGGTCGCCCACCTGATCTCGGACCGCGGCGGAGACGCAGATCCCGTTCGGGGCAGCCAGCTCCTGGAGGCGCGCCGCCACATTGACGCCATCGCCGAAGATGTCGCCGCCCTCGACGATCACGTCACCGAGGTTGATCCCGATCCGGAACTGAATCCACCGCGCCGGAGATACGTCCGTGTTGCGCCGCGCCATCCTGCGCTGGATTTCGGCAGCGCACTCTACGGCGTCGGCCACGCTCTGGAACTCCACCAGCATTCCATCGCCCGTAGTCTTGATGATGCGCCCCTTGTTCTTGGCGATGACCGGATCGACGAGCTCGAGCCGGTGGGTCCTGAGCCGCGCGAGAGTTCCCGTCTCGTCGGCTTCCATCAATCGGCTATAACCGACCATGTCAGCCGCGAGAATCGCTGCCAGCCTCCGCTCGCTTCCTTGCGGTTCCATTGCGCTTGTCTCACTAAAGCTGCCGTGCGGTTCCATGGCTTGTCTCGCTCAAAGTAGATCTATTTTACGGACCGATGGCGCGCGTTACCACAGTCGCTTCTGCAATTGACCCGTCCGCAACTAGATCGACAGCTTGCGCAAGGTGTCGGGGTTCTTGATGACAGTCTTCTGGCGGCCGGGCGGGGCGCCGTACAGGCCGGCGGGCGGGTTGGTTTCGAGCCGGTTGAGCACGGCTGCATCGGCGCAGCGCTTGTCGAACACGACCGACACCTGCTCTCCGCTGCTGGCACCAAGAGCGAAACACGCCTGCCCGAGCTTGGCGTTGAGCGGCTTGAGCACGCCGTTGGCGACGAGTTCATTCGGGGCGCCGGTTCCCGCGAGCTGCAGGTCGTAGATGCGCGGTTTCGCCGGAGACCGCGGCGTCACGGCGATGACTTCGGGCAATCCGACCAGCTCGCGTGCGAGCAGGTCTTCCGAGGCGGTGTCCGGCATTCCTTCGACGCTTAGCGTCACCGGTTGGCCGGTCACATTCGCGTGCTGCAGAAAGAAGTCGCGTGAGAATTCGTCGGCGATGTTCGTGCCGATCGCCTTCAGCGCTTCTTCCTCGCTGGCCCAGCTTCCCACCCCTTTGGGCAACGCCGTGTTGTAGTAGATTTCCTCACCCGTTTCGCGATCGATGCACTTCACCGTCCACGAGGTGAGCGTGTACTTGGTCACCATCAAGCCGGAAGCTTGCAGCCGCATGGAAAGCTTCTTGATCTTGGCCTCGCCGATCACCGCAAAGTCGGCAGCCTTGCCGCTTTCGTTGGCGCCGGCACGGGCTTCCGACCAGGTGCGAAAGCCGAACGACTTGATGCGCTCCTTGAGAATGTTCTCGGCGACCGGAGAGAGCTGTGGCGGGGCATCCGGCTGATCGGCATCGCGCACCGAAACCTGCACCGATACTTTAGGGTCGCCGCTCGCGCGAATGAGGTCCACCCGCTCGTCGCGCGACATCTGGTTGAGCGATTTCTGGAGGGCCTTGACGTTGACCACGGCATCGGTCGTGATCGACATGAGGCCATCCTTGCCCATGCGCGGCTCGCTCTCGCGGATCACGGTCTTGATGAAGCTGCCGCTCTTCGACAGCAGCCGATCCTTGAGCAGGTCGTAATTCTTGGCGAGCGAGTTCGTCTCGAGCAACAAACCCACCGCTTTTTCGACGACTTGACTCTTGGAATCCGCGCGCAGGTCGCTTTGCAGCAATGTCTTGTCGCTCTGGTAGCGCGGATCGCTGGGGTCGATCAGTCCGACCGCGGAGATCATCAGCGTCCCGGGTTCGGGTTTTGGGGCTGCGGTCGCCGCACGCGCGGGCGGCGCCGAGGGTGGAATCGGGGGCGACGTGCCGGTCGCGATCGGAGCCGGCGGTGCAGGGGCTTGCGCAGACCTTGCCGTATCCACCGCTTGCCGCTGGTACACGAACCACGCCCCGGCGCCGACCACAATGACCACAGCCGCGACGGCGATCGCGAGCGCGGGGGTCTGTGAGGGCTTGGTCGCCGCAGACGCCGCGGCGGGAGGCGGCGCCGCTTCACGATTGATCCGAGCGGCTGCCTTGGCCGCCGTCGCGTCGGCAGCCGTGATGATCGTTGGGTCGGAATGCCCGACCGGCGTCGCTGCGGCGACTGGCGCGATCGTTGCGGGTGCAGCGGCGCGGATCGCGTCGGCAAACTCCTGCGCGGTCTGGAAGCGCTCGTCGGCGCGTTTGGCGAGCGCCTTGCGTACGACGGCGTCCATTGCGGGCGGCAACTGAACGTTGAGCGTCGATGGCGGCAGCGGCTCTTCCTTCAGGACCTTTTGCATGGTCGTGGTCGCCGATCCGGCAAAGGGTCGCTCTCCGGTCAGGAATTGATAGAGCACCACACCGGCCGAGAACAGATCAGAGCGACCGTCTACCGGCAAGCCCATGATCTGTTCGGGCGACATATAGCTCGGCGTGCCCATCACCGTGCCCACCTGCGTGAGGTTCGACGATTCGATGTGGGCAATGCCGAAGTCGGCAACCTTCACCGACCCATCCGACAACAGGAAGATGTTCGCGGGTTTGACGTCGCGGTGGATCACACCCTGGCGATGCGAATAGTCGAGCGCGTTCAAAATCTGCGACATGATCCGCACGATGTCGGCGATCTTGAAGCGCTCGTTCGTCTCGAAGCACTCCTTGAGCTCGCGACCCTGGACGAACTCCATCGCGATATACCAGACACCGCCGTCTTCGCCAAAATCGTAGATGGACACGATGTTGGGATGATTGAGGCGGCCCGCCGCCTGGGCCTCGCGGCGGAAGCGGGCGATCACGGCCGCAGGATCTCCGCCGGTAAGCTGGTCCGCGCGGATGGTCTTGAGCGCAACGATGCGCTTGATCGATGGATCGTAGCCCTCGTAGACCACGCCCATCGCACCGCGCCCGATCTCGCGCCGGATCTCGTATTTGCCTATGCTGTTGATCTCTGCCATGGCTCACTCCGTGCCCGAAAACGGCGACGCCGGCGGCGGGCCGGCGTCGCAGACCTCGCGTCCTGCCCTCAACCGTTCACTTGTACTTGCTGTCGATGTCCCACACCGATTTCTGCACGAGGCGCTGAACCATGGTGTCTAGCGACACGCCGCCCTGCTGTGACTGCCGCATCCCGAGCGCGCCCGAGGACGTCGCGCCGAGCTCCATCTTTTCTTCGGTATAGCCCGTGGCGACCTGCTCGGTCGTCTCGGCGTTGATGATCTTGTAGCGCATGCCGATGACCCAGACGCTGGTCGATTCGTCCGAATGGACCGAACCCACTGCGGTTGCGCCCACCGCGCCACCGCGCGAGCCCCACGCGCCCAGCATGCCCGCCATGTTCCCCAGCGTTCTGCCGTCGAACCCCTGCTGAGCCGCGGCGACCTGTTCGGTCTTGAGGATGTCGAATTTCACGACGTACTTGGTGCTCTTGAGCTTGCCCATCCTCAGGAACTTGCGCGCCTGGTCGGGATCGCCGAGGTTGTACGCGAGCTCGAATTCCTTGAGCAGCGGGCCAAGATTCGAGCGCTCCAGCACCGTGAAGTTGGCGCTGCTCAATTCGATCTCGCCGAAATCCGCGATGTTATTAGCCGTGAATCGCTGCAGGAAGGTTGCGTTGTTGCTCTTGATCTCGCCGGGAATGACGACTAGCGCCGGGCCCTTTTTGCTGGCGTTGGTGTACGTCACCGCCTGGTAAATCGTCTGGTCGGCCGCGGCGTTGGCCTTCTGCGAGGTGTCTCTGCCGGCGGTCGGAGACGGGTTGCCATACGTCGGCTGCGCCGACGCGAGCGACGCCGCAGCAAGGAGGGCCGCCCCGAGCAGATATTTCGGACAGACGATGGAAGCACGATGTTTCATGGCGAATGGTCTCCTTTGGACGTTGAATCAATACCCGGACGGCTAGGTTTACTTCGGCGCGGCTCTTTTCGCAGCGGCCGGGCCGGCCTTGCGGCAATAATCCGCGTAGAGCGTCGGCACGACCTCGTCCGCATTCTCGTTCACCAGCGTCAGCGCCATGCGCTCCACGTTGGCGCCCGCATACGAGCCGGAGCTCGCTTCGGTATCGGAAATCAGCCGGCCGTCGCTCCCGTAGAGCGTGAACTTCATGTTCACCGATACCTGGTTGACCGCCATCATCGGATTCCGGGTGGCTTGCGACGAGATCAAGCCGCGCAGAATGAAGCTGGCACCGAGGCGCTTCGAGGCGCTGAGCATGGCGTCCGGATCGTTTCTGAAGTAGGCATCGATCTCGGCCTGGGCGATCTGCCTGCGGATCTCTTCCGGCGTATAGGTCCGAAGCCCGAGCGCGCGCAAGCGGGCGTTGATCGATTGGAAGTGGGGACCGTAGTTCTGCTGCTGCGCCGCGATATAGCCATTGGACTGCCGCTCGCCGATCACCACCATGATCTTTTTGCCTTTGAGCTCGGCGCGACACGGCGTCGAAAGCTGCTCCGCAATGCGGTTCTCACGCGCCTCCTTCTCGAGGCGGTCGGATTCATCCGGCTGTGAAAACTTGAATCCTTGCGCGCTTGCGGGTCCGGACGCGAGGACAGCGAGCAGAGCGAGCATCGCAAAAGCGCAACTTGGTCGCATCAGTGTGAGGACGGTGCCGGGGGCGGAGGACGCAGACAAGCCGATCAGAATAGCCCAATGGGGTCCGGAAATCCATATGGCATATTCGACAGGCGACTCGCGCCCGAGCCTCGCCGAACCCTTGTGGGCTACGAGCCTATCTTGTACCGATCAGCCCTTCAGGTTTTCCTTGAAGAAGGCAATGGTGCGCGACCAGGCCAGCTTGGCCGCGGGTTCGTCGTACCGGGGCGTCGTATCGTTGTGAAAGCCATGGTTGGTGCCCGGGTACATGTACATCTGGTATTTCACACCGTTCGCCTTGAGCGCCGCCTCAAAGGCCGGCCAGCCGGCATTGACGCGCTCGTCGAGCGCGGCGTAGTGGATCAGGAGCGGTGCTTTGATCTTGGCGGTATCCGCGGCGGTCGGCTGGCCACCATAGAATGGCACTGCGGCGCCGAGATCGGGGATCCGCACGGCCATTATGTTGACGATAGTCCCGCCGATGCAAAAGCCCACGGCGCCGGCTTTGCCTGTGCATTCGGGACGCGCCTTGAGATACGGCGCGGCGGCAAGCAGGTCTTCGATACGCTTGGCGGGATCGAGCTGGGAAAATAACTGCCCCGCCTTTTCGTCGTCGCCGGGATAGCCGCCTAAAGGCGTGAGGGCATCCGGCGCGAGGGCCACGAAATTTTCAACCGCCAGGCGACGCGCGACGTCTTCGATATACGGACTGACGCCGCGATTCTCGTGGATGACGACCACGCCGGGCAATTTGCCGCCCGCGTTCGCCGGCCGCGCAAAATATCCGCGCATGTTGCCCGAGCCTTGCGGCGAAGGATACGTCAAGTACTCACTCTTGATGCGCGCATCGTCTTTGGCGACCCGCTGGGCAAAGGCGTAGTTCGGCTTCAAGCTCTCCAGCATCGCAGCCGCAGTGAAACCGCCTACGGCGAATTTTGCCGCACGATCCAGAAAATCACGGCGGCCGATCATGCCGTGAATGTAACCATCGAACAGCTTGAGGACTTCCGGAGGAAAATCGCTGGCCTTTTTCCGGTCCATTGGAGTTGCTCTTTCGGCTGAGAAATGCGCCCGCCGCAATTCTACAACCAGCGCACTGCCCGATGGCGGAATCGGTGCGGTAGCGTTGCATCACGCTAACGGGCAGTGCAGAATGGTCGCGACCCGAGTGTGTCGTGTCATCCCCGAGATCGATCACTGCACAAGATAACGCGCGACCGCTTCTTCATTCCATTCGACTCCGGTTCCGGGCCTCTCGTCGAGGACGGCGCAGCCGTTCACGATGGATAGCGGCTGCTCGATGATGGGATTGAACCATTCCGCGTACTCGAGCCAGTGCGCCGTCGGCGTGGCGCACAGCAGCTGCGTGCTTATCTCGATGAAGAGATGATTCGAGAGGCGGATGCCGTGGGCCTCGCCGAGCGCCGCCGCGCGGAGCCAGCCGGTGACGCCGCCGATTTTCATCACGTCGGGCATCATGCAGTCGCTGGCGCCCGCGTCGATTGCTTTGCGCATGTCGTGCGTGCCCCACCAGTTCTCGCCGCATTGGATCGGCGTACGGACCTCGCGTGCGATGCGCGCGTGCCCTGTGTAGTCGTCCGCGAGCGTGGGCTCTTCGATCCACGTCAAGCCTTCGTCGTCGAGACGGCGGCCACGCTCGATGGCATCGCTCGGCGCGAGCGACTGGTTATAGTCGACCATCAACGACACGCCGTCACCGACTGCGCGGCGCATCGCGCGCACCACCCCTACATCCTCGCGCACGTCCGGGTAGCCGATCTTCGCCTTGACACCCTTGAACCCGCGCTCCGCCCACTCGGCGGCGACCCGCGCCGAGCCGTCTGCGCCGTCGTAGCCCGTCGCGCCGTAGGCGGGGATCGGCTTGGGCGCTGCGCCGAGGAGCCGGGCGAGGGGCAGCTCCTGCGCTCGCGCGAGTGCATCCCACAGCGCCATGTCGATGGCGGCCATGGAGATTCCTGTGAGTCCCTGCGCTCCGAGCAGTCGGAAGCGCGCCGCCAGCAGCCGCTCGATCGCCAGCGGCGCGACCGGCTGCCCTGCAATCAGCGGTTCGAGCCCCTTCACGAGCAGCGCCACGGGCTGGAGCGCCAGCGCTGCGTAGCAGAATACGTAGCTGTGACCCACGACACCTTCCTCGGTCAGCACGTCGGTAAGCACGAGCGGCGACTCGGTGATCGTGCCGCTCGCGGTCCTGTGTGGGTGCACCATAGGCACCTTCACGGCGCGCACGCGAAGTTCGCGGATGGTCAGGGCGATCTGGGTCATGGACTCTCCTTGCGCGGTCGGGCGCCGTCGACGCACTGCCCGTTTGGAGCGCGTGGTTCGGGGAGGTTCAGATGATAAAGATGATTGCAGGCATCGTGGGCGGACTGTTCGTCTGGATCATCGTCGCGACGATCGTCAATCTCCTATTTCGTGTTTCATGGCCTGGCTATGCCGAGGCCGAAATTTCAATGACGTTCACTTTCGCGATGATGGCGGCCCGGCTCTTGCTGGGCGCGCTGTCCTCGCTGTGTGCCGGACTGGCGGTAGCCCGGGTCACCCAAGGAAACGGAACGGCTGCGAAGATTCTCGGCATCGTCGTGACCGCCATCTTCGTTCCGGTCCACTACGGTCTGTGGGACAAGTTTCCCGTCTGGTATCACGTGATATTTATCACCTCGCTTTTTCCTTTCACCCTTCTGGGCGCGAATCTGTTGCGGCGCCGCAATCGGGCAACGCAGAAGCTTCGCGCCTGACGCACCGCCCGGCAGGCTGATGCAGAACTCATCGTGGCCGCGCAGCGGCTTTGCGGGGATGGGCTGCGCGAAGCGGCGAGCGACGTGTGCTCGATCGCACACGAGGGAGCTGCGACAAAGCAGACCACCCGCAAAGCCGCTGCCCATCCGGGTTTCGACGATATGGCCCCGTCTGCTGTGTTGCTCGCCTTGCGAATATGCGAAAGCTATTCGACGCGGCTCGCGCCTTGCATCCGGGGCCATCTCGTCCGAAACGCGGCTCATGAGGGGTTCTGCATCAGCCTGCTAAGGGTTGGCGTAGAATCGCCAAAAGCCGACGGGTGCGATTTTCGTGCGGTCAACAATATAGTTTTTCACATCATGACATCCACACCAGTGCCGCGCCGAGACACCGCCCCACGGTGGACCTGGCTTCCGAAACCCGGCACGTGGAAGTATTACGCTTTGCTGGGCGCCGTAGGCATCCTCGTTCTGGGTCCGCTGGGCGGGCTTGCCGCGTCGTACATGAATTTCTCGCTCGGATTCTTCGTCGGGGGACAGGTGCTCGCGGGCATACTGGGATCGACGGTGACTTTCGGCTATGGCGCGCAGGGACGTCACGGCGCGAATTACATCCAGACGACCGCCGCCTCGGTGGCCGGAATGAGTGGCATGGCAGTCGTGATTCAGGCCATGGTCTGGCTGGGGTTGCCGCAGCCGCCGATTTGGCAGCTCATCCTGTACATGCTGTGCATCGGCATGTTCGGCGTAGGCGTAGGCATGCTCTACACGCCGATTCTCGTCGACCGGCTGCAGCTCAAGTTTCCCTCCGGTCTCGCGGTCGCCAACATTCTGCGAGCACTGACCGATCCGGAGCTGCTCCGGCAGTCGGTCGCGCGCCTTTTCGGCGGCATGGCGCTGGGCATCGCCGGCGGCGTCGGCGCCGCCAAGACGGCGCTGCTTGGCGCGATCGATCTGTCCACGTCGACGTTTGGTGCCGGCATGATCGTCGGAGCGCGCATCGGCGTCGCGGCGCTCGCCGGCGGGCTCTTGAGCTGGTCGCTGATCCCCTACTTCATATCGATCGGTTGGCTCAAGCCGGGCGAGCCGTTTCGCAAGATCACGTTCCTGATCGCGCTGGGAATGATCATGGGCGCGGCGCTGATCGACGTCTCGCTGATTCTCTTCCGTGCGTACCGCCGCGCGCGCCAGCGCGCGGCCAAACCCGTCGAGCAGGAAGACTGGAAGCGCACCAATATTCGCAGGCTGGTTGCCTGGGTCGTGTTCTGGGGTATCGGGATTGTCGTCGTGGGCTCGCAGGTGCTCCACCAGCCGGTGGGCTATCTGGTCTTCGCGGTCCTGCTCGTCTTCGTGTTCGCGATGGTGAACGGTATCTCTGTCGGCATGGTCGACTCGAACCCGATTTCGTCGGCATTCGTCGTCACCGTCATTCTGATGGCTGCAATAGGGCTGACAGACCCGACCATCGGTCTGATCGCGGCGACCGTATTGCTCGTGTCCACGAGCGAGGCCTGCGACATGCAGCAGGACCGGTCCACGGGCTGGCGGCTCGGCACGAATCGCACCATACAGTTCCGCTTTCAGGTCGCGGGGATCGTGATGGGCGCCGTCATGGCGGTCGTATTCGCCGAGCTCTTCATGAGCGCGTATCCAGTGCTGCAGCTCGATCAAACCACGCTTCCCGCAGACCAGCAGCCCGACAAGTGGACTTCGGCCATGACCTACAAGTTCGTCGGCGTATTGCGCAGCCTCACCGACGACAAACCTTACCAGCGCACCGCCATCTGGATCGGCGTCGCGATCGGATTCGCAACCGAGATGCTGCGCAAGGTCATCAAGTCGCGGACGGCGTATAAGAAGTTCGTCACGGCGAGCCGGACGGGATTTGCCACCGATTTTCTTCTCGACGCCGTGGTATTGCCATCGCCTTACGCATCGTCTTTCGGCGGCTTTGTCAATCTGCCAACGTCCACATGGTTCGCTGCCGGGGGTGTGGTCGCGAGCATTGCCAACAGCATGCCCAAGCGCAAGGACCAGGCACCCGCGCTTCCCGAAGACATGAGCACGGCTTCGCTGGTAGGCGGCGGGCTCATTGCGGGCGATGCTCTCGCCGCGCTCGGCTTGGGCCTCGCCGGGCTGCTTGCGACCGTATTTAGCTGAACGATGCTGCAATGGGCGACTCGACAATTCTGATCGTTCTCTCTGTTGCCATCGTGGCCGCTTTGGTGGGCCTGTGGGTTTATCGCCGGCCGGCGAAAGCAACGAGTGCCAGGAGCGTAAGAAGCAAGGCAGCTAACCACTCCGAACAATGGGGTGTACGGATATCCGCACCGGCCAGGGACCGCGCCTGTCCGCAAGCGCAGGAGCTCTTGGGCAAGGAGTTCCCCATGGACAAGAAGCCGGCGCTGCCGGTGCCCGATTGCCCTTACTCCCATCAGTGCGAGTGCCATTACGTAAGACTGTTCGACCGGCGTCGGCATGAGCGGCGCTCAGATCAGGACCGACGACAAGCCCAGCGCTTTGAGAAGGACAACCCGCCCCGCCGTTCAGGCAAAGACCGGCGACAAAGCCAAATAGACTGGGGCTCGCGCGGGCACGTTTGAATACAAGTATCCATCGACAGGAGATACGGCAATGAAAGCATCTATCGCGTGGCCCATCGTCGCAACCATGCTGCTTGGCGGGGTCGATGCAACTCTCGCCGGCGACCTGAAGGACGCGGTCAAGGTCGAGGTCGGAAGCGCTGGCGTGCATTCGGACATGGCGCCGGGAACGTACGTCTGCGCGGCGGGACACTTCCACATCAAAGGCACGGTGCAGAACCTTGCCGCTGAACCGGTCGGGTCGATCAAGGTCGCCGGAAAAGTGTTCGACGCCGAAGGAAAGGTGCTCGGCACGGCGACGGCCACTACGAAACGACCCGTTCTCAATCCCAACGACAAGGCTGAGGTCGATCTGGAATTCCTCACCGTCACAGGACCGCTGGTCAAACAGGTGAAGAACCACGAGCTTGCGGTTGTCGCGGTGGGGCCCAGGCCGTAGCGGTCGGCTCCGCCTTGCGCGGACGCCACGATTGCGCGCCGTGCGATTTACGTCCGCGCTTTCACGCCGTGTGAAGCCGTAGCCAGACGCTCGGCGGCTGCCGCGCGGTTGCGGGCAGTGGACGCTTGTCGCCCCGTGGACTCCCGCGTTATCGTCGTCGATGCCCGAGCGATGTCCTTTGCACGACCAGTTCCTTGAGGCAACGCCATGACCGAGCTGCTGTTCAGAAGCGACGCCTACCTTAAGACTGCGCAAGCGCAGGTCATCGCGGTGCATGAACGCGGCATCGAGCTCGACCGCACGATCTTCTACCCCATGGGTGGCGGGCAGATGGGCGACAGCGGCGTGCTGCTGCGGGCAAGCGGAGAAGCGATTGCGATTGCCGACACGCGAAAGGGCGACGCGATCGACAGCGTGCTGCACGTTGCCGCGCCGTCCACGCCCCCGCTGGAGCCCGGAGAAACGCTGAAGCTCGAAATCGATTGGCAACGTCGCTACGCGTTGATGCGTCTGCACACGGCATTGCACGTGATGTCCTGCGTGGTGGTGGCCCCGGTCACGGGTGGCAACATATCCCCCGACAAGGCGCGCCTCGATTTCGACATCGACATGAGCCTGCTCGAAGCCGAAAAGATCGAGCACGAGACAAATGCGCTCATCGCGCACGGCGCGGAAACCGAGACCGTCTGGATCACCGAAGAGGAGCTCGACGCCCGGCCGGAGCTCGTCAAGACGATGAGCGTACAGCCTCCCCGCGGCGGAGGCCGAGTGCGGCTGCTGCGTATACCGGGTATCGACCTGCAACCTTGCGGCGGCACGCATGTGAAGAACATCGCCGAGATCGGCGCGATCCGCGTGCTCAGGATCCGCAGCGAAGGCCGGCGCAACAAGCGCGTGGAGATTGCGCTCGCCACGTGAGGTCGATCTCCCGGAGATTGCGGTGACGGATCTCAATCCGCAGGCCAAACAGATGGCCGACGAGTCGATGGTGCGCAACCTGGCCGCGCAGGCGCGTGCCATCTGGCCGCAGGAAGTGCCCTTGTTTCGTCGCTACGCGCTGCCGGCCGAGCCACGAATACTCGACGCGGGCTGCGGCACCGGCGAGGCGGCATCGCGGCTGGCCGAGCTCTTTCCCCAGGCACGCGTGCTCGGTGTCGACATCATCGATCACCATCTGGAGCTCGCACGCTCGCGCTATGCACGGCTCGCGCCGCGGCTCACCTTCGAGCACCAGAGCGTGTTCGAGCTCGCCGCTGCGGACCGGACTTTTGACCTCACCGTTTGCCGCCACGTCATTCAATCGATCCCACATCCGGACCGCGTGATCGCCGAGCTCGCACGCGTGACACGACGTGGAGGCCACCTGCACCTCATCGCCGAGGATTACGGCATGCTGCACTTCCAGCGAGGTCTCCTCGATCCGCGGGATTTCTGGCATGTCGCGCCGGCAAGCTTCGAGGCCGCAACGGGGACCGACCTGTTCATCGGTCGCAACGCCTTCGGGATCCTGGCCGCAATGAACCTCGAGGAGATCACCGTCGACTACATCGTTGTCGATACCTTACGCGTGGCGCGGGAGACTTTCGCGGAAATCCTCGAGGCCTGGTGCGACGGCTATGCCGAGCCGATCGGCGAGCTGACCCCGATCAGTCGCGAGTCGGCGGTGGCCTATTTCGAGCAGATGATCGCCAACGTTCGCAATCCACTCGGCTATGCGGTGTGGATGGTGCCCGTCGTGAGTGCGCGAGTGCCGAGGAGCGACGCCGCTGCGCCCGATCAGCCACGGTAATGCTCAAGAGTGCTTCTTGCGGTCCAGCAGTTCCTTGAGATTCGCGAACGGCGAATGCGTCGCGCCGCTGCTGCGATTGCCGGAAGTATTGCCGCCACCGCCGGCTGCTTCGAGTTGCCGCTGATGTTCATTGTCATGGCAATACAGACATAGCAATTCCCAGTTGCTGCCATCGGGCGGGTTGTTGTCGTGATTGTGATCGCGGTGATGGACCGTCAGCTCGCGCAAGTTTGCATGGGTGAATTCGCGGCCGCAGCGACCGCAGATCCACGGGTAGATCTTGAGGGCTTGTTCCCGGTAGGTTTGCTCGCGCTCCTTGGCATTGCGCCGGGCCTCGGCGAGTATGCGGTCGAGCTTGCTTGGATCGTTCGCTGTCATACGGTGTCGTGGGCCTCGCTCATGCGCCGGCCAGCTCGTTCGTTTTGGCCGCCATGATGAAGTCGTTCTCGTGGAGACCTTTTATTTTCTTGGTTTGCCAGGAGATCTTGGCCCAGCCCCATCCGAAGTTGATGTCGGGATGGTGGCCCTCCTTCTCCGCCAGGCTGCCGACCCTGGCGACGAAATCCATGGCTTCCTTGAAGTTGTTGAACTTGAAGCTCCGTTCGATACGGCGCTCCTCGTCCACGAGGGCCCACCCGGGCGCTTGCTTCAGATAGCCTTCGGCCTCGACGCTCGTGAGTGGCGGAACACCGCCGCGACACGGCGTGCAAGTCTTGGACAGGAGATCGTCGCTCATTCCATTGGCTCCGGGAAAACGGACCTTTGTGCAGTTGCTGGGGACATTACTTTGGCGATTTTCGTAGGGCCGAATTCATCCGGCCGCCCGGTCGGGCGATCACGCGGCGTGCGAATGAATTCGCACCTGCATGAATTACCGCTGCATGCTTCATCGGGCCTGCGCGACTTCGAGCGACTTGCGATCCCAATGGGCGAGATTGGCCGCGGCTTCGTAGGTGCTCTGAAGGAACGCGAGAAGCTTCTCGTCGGGATCATCTGCTTCGCGGACGGCGTCGTAGGGTAGGATGAATTCGCGTAGCGAAGGATCATACCGCGCCTCGGCCGGCTGCAGTGGAGCTCCGGCGAAGCCGCTTGGTTCGGGGTAGGCATAGCTGTAGAAGAGCGGATACGGCGCAGGCGCGCCGCCTGGCCAGAATCCGCAGCTGCTCACCTCGTGCGAATAGGCATCGCGCGTCACCCGATCGGCAACATTGGGGATGCCGCCTGGATGAGGCGGGGCCGTGCGTCCCGAAAACCGGGTCACCGCGAGATCGAAGCCGCCCCAGAAGAAGTGAACGGGACTGGCTTTCCCGTAAAAGCGCGATCGAAAGCGCAAAAACACATCCGCGGACGAAACGAGGATGCGCCAGCATCGATGCGCATACTCGGCGTCGTAGGCTCGATGTCCCTCGTCGACGTCAAACGGTACCTGGCTTTCGACTTCCACCGGTTTGCGGTAGATGCTGACCGGCATCCCGACCGCCTTCAGCGCGTCCATCACGGCACGATAAAAATCCGCCACCGACATCGGAGCGAGCGCGATGCTGCGCCGCTCGCCGCGACTCGTTTGCACGCCGAGCTCATGGGCGATGAAGTCGAAATCCAGCTGGAGGTGTTGCTCTCCATACGGCATGGGGCCGGTGGTGAGGCCGCGTGCGGTCGGGTAGAACGTCACCTGCCAGCAATGGTTGAGCCAGGGCATGCGGGCAAGCCGGATCTTGCCCACGATCTGCATCCACATGTGGAGTGTTTCGTAAGTGTCCTTCCAGGCTTCATACGGCAGGGCGGGCCATTGGGGAGGTGTCATTCAGGCCTCCACTGTGTTCGAGCGGGTTCGTACGTGGGCGACGAACCCTTCCAGGAATTTGCGGAGCGCGTCGTTGACTTTACTGTCCACGATCTTTCCGTTCGCGTCGACCACGCTGCCCGCGCGCGATACGAGCATCCGTCCTCCCGCCCACAGATCGGCGCCGAGTGTACGGAACACCGGCAGCCACGCGTTCTGGGACAGGATCGTTCCGAATCCACCCGGCGAGGCGCCGATGATGGCAACGGACTTGCCGCCGAATACCCGGGAAATATCGGAGGGCGGCCGGCTGAGCCAGTCGATCGCATTCTTCGCGACGCCCGGAATGCTGTTGTTGTATTCCGGCGTCACGAGCAGCAACCCATCCGCGGCCGCGATGGCGTCCTTGAGGAGCGCGACCACCGGCGGAATGCCATGCGCCGTTTCATCATCGCCGTTATACAGCGGGAATTCTCGCATCGACGCCTCGTGCAGCTCGCTGCCCGGAGGCATCATCGTCCCGGCGGCCCGCAGCAGCGCCGCGTTATAGGAGCCCTGCCGCAAGCTGCCCGCGAGCCCGACGATAGTGATCATTATCGCGATCTCCCGGTGACGAGCATCTGTCGATCGCTGCCGTCAGCTAACTGTGTCCGCGCCCAGGCGTGCAGCTAGGCCGTCGCCGATCCTGCGCGCGGCGACACGAAGGTCGGATCGACGCGCCATGCGCCGTCCGCGCGAATCAGTCGTGCCAAGGCCAACGCCGGCGGCAATACAGCTTGCGCAAAACCGATGACACAGGCCTCCTCGATGGCAGTGAAACCCGGCTCGCCGCTTGCCGAGCGCGAATCCGGTGGACAAGGATGTTCCCAGAAGCGCAGGCTCACAAATCCCTCGTTACCGCTGCTCGGCGCCGCCAGTGCCGCGCCCGCGCATACCGAGATCTCCTCTCCGCAAGCGTCGATCGCATAGCCGGGATCGACGATGATGCGGCCGCCTTGCAGATCGGACGTGGGTTCGATGTGAACGCCGAGTCCGCTCACGATCCCGAGGCCGTGCAATGTGCGGTTATGACGCCGGAGTTTCTCGCGGTGATAATCCTGCTCGGCCTGCAGCGTGGCCGCATCCAATAGCTGCCCGGCAAAGAAGTGGGGACGCGTCAGCGTCGCGCATACTCTGCAGCGATGACCCAGTGCCGACAGCGCCGTCGCAGCGCGCAGCGCGGCCTTGAGACCTCGTTCCGGAATGTCGCGATCGCGGTAAAGCAAGTCCTCGCCGAGCCACGCGAAGAGCTCGAGCAGCGTTACCCCGGGATCGGCCTCGTTCGATTCGGTCCACGCCGGGACCTGGGCGCCGACGCTCTTCGTGAGCTCGGCGACGAGCGATTGCAGACGTGCGCCGTCGAACGAGGTCGAGACACCGGGGATGCTTTGCGTGCTTGCACCGACCTCTTCCACGTAGACGCCCGGAGACAGGTATTCCGGCATCGCGATCTCCCGAGTGGTGTTCGATCCTCGCGCAAGCACACCGCGTTGCGCGCGCAGGAGAAGAGGATAGCAGACGGCGTGCGACTACGACTGCGCCACACACTCCGGAAGTGTGCTCGCCTGCATTAACGGGACTGTCTCGAGCACCCTGGACTTGAGCGTTTTCATGGCTCAAAGTATTACGCAGTCACCCCGGAGCCCACTATCAGCGAACGCCTGTTATAGGG
>DASXQW010000149.1:0-19288 GCA_036506975.1 Casimicrobiaceae bacterium
GGGCTTCATCACGCCCTCCATGCCCGACACGACGATGCCGTCGAACCACGACAGGAACGCGAACCGCTGGCGCTGCGGAGGAAACGTCTCCGCCGACCAGTTCGTGATCGCGTAGATCGGCACGCCGCGCGCTTTAAGCTCCGCGAGCACGTCGACCGTGCCGTCGATGGGTCCTGCGATTAGCTCGCCGAAGCGCTTGCCGAAGGCTTCGATCAGCTCGATCTTGTCGGCATGGATCGGCAGCAGTGCCCGCGTCGCCTCGGCAAAACTTCGCCCGGCGTCCTGGCGCTCGTTCCATTCCGTCGTGCAGACCGTGGCGAGGAAATGCTCCATCGCCGCCTCGTCGCCGCCGAACAGCTTGCGATACAGGTGCCGGGGATTCCAGTCGAGCAGAACGCCGCCCAGATCGAAGATGGCTACGCTGCGTTGTGCGTTCGATGCAACCACGAAGCGCGGCGACTAGTTTGCTGCAAGGCCGGACCGCGGCCGGTTGATGAGGACGTGGCGCAGGAATTCGACCGATTTCTCGACGCCTTCGAGCGCCGGCAGCATCGGATCCTCGTGCTCGATGGAAAACACGTCGTCATATCCGACCGCCGCGAGAACGGCGACGAACTCGCGCCACCACAGCTCGCCGTGGCCATAGCCCAGCGTTATGTAGTTCCACGCCCGATCCTGGAAGCGATCGCCCGGCGTGGTTTCGATCACCCCGTTCACGGCGGCGATCACCGGGTCGACGCGCGTGTCCTTGGCGTGAACGTGGTAGATCGCCTCACCCAAGGCGCGTACCGCGGCGATCGGGTCGGCGCCCATCCACATGAGATGGCTGGGATCGAGATTCGCTCCGACCGTTTCGCCGACCGCGCCGCGCAACCGCGTGAGCGACCGGACGTTGTATACATTCTGGTGGCCGTGCAGCTCGAGGCACAGCTTGCGAACGCCGAGCCCGTTCGCGTACGCGACGAGGTCGCGCCAATACGGAATCAGCACCTCGTCCCACTGCCAGCGCAGGATTTCGCGCACTTCCGGCGGCCATTCCATGGTGATCCAGTTGGCGCTGCTGTCGCCCTTGGCGCCCGGGCAGCCGGACATCATCACCACGCGATCGACACCCATCAGGCTCGCGAGCTTGATCGTTTTGCGCGTCACCGCATCGTGGCGGCGCCCGTGCTCTCCCGGGTGCAACGGATTGCCCGAGCAGTTGAGCGCGCTGATCGCGATGCCGTGTTCGGCCAGGCGCGCCTTGAAATTACTCCGCTCGGCCTCGCTCTCCAGCATGCGGTCGAGGTTGAGATGTGGCGCCGACGACCAATTGCCGCAACCGAATTCGAGCATGTCGAGCTCGAGTCTCGCCGCGGTGGCGAGCAGCGTATCGAAATTCGTGGCCGGCAGGCTGTCGGTGATCATGCCGATTTTCATCGGTTCGCCATCCCGGATATTGCCGACGATCGCGCGTGGGCGCTGCCACGCGCCATTCAGTCGGCGGCGGCCGGCGCCGGCGCAGGCGCGCCCCGGCGCCGCGCAGCCAACCGCTGTTGCAGCCGCTCGAAGTAGATATAGATCACCGGCGTGATGTAGAGCGTCAGCGCCTGCGATACGACCAGACCGCCGACGACGGCGAGACCGAGCGACTGCCGCGCCTGGCCGCTGGCGCCGAGCGCGAGCGCGATCGGCAGGCTGCCCATCAGCGCCGCCATGGTCGTCATCATGATCGGGCGGAAGCGCGTCAGGCACGCCTGGAAGATCGCGTCCTCGGGTGCCTTGTTTTCCCTGCGTTGCGCCTCGATCGCGAAGTCGATCATCATGATCGCGTTCTTCTTGACGATTCCGACCAGCATGATGATGCCGACGAAGGCGTACATGTTGAGCTCGATGCCGAAGAGCATCAGCGTCAATAGCGCGCCGAAGCCGGCAGTCGGCAAGCCGGAGAGAATGGTGAGCGGATGAATGAAACTCTCGTAGAGGATGCCGAGCACGAGATAGATCACGAAGATCGCCAGCACGAGCAGGATGCCCATCCCGCGCAATGACGACTGGAACGCCTGCGCCGTACCCTGGTAGACGCCGTTGATCGTCGCCGGCAGGCGCATCTCGGCGGTCGCTTTGTTGATCTCCTTGATCGCATCACCGATCGCGACGCCGGGTCTGAGGTCGAACGATAGCGTCACCGCCGCGAGCTGGCCGAGGTGATTGATCGCCAGCGGGCCGACCGTCGGCTTCAGCGTCGCGACGCTGTTCAACGGCACCAGCGCACCGCTCGCGGAGCGCACGTAGAGCAGCGACAATACCGATGGGTCGGTTTGGTAGCGCTGCTGCAGCTCCATCACGACCCAGTACTGGTTGGTCGGCGCATAAATCGTCGAGACCTGGCGCTGACCATAGGCGTCGTAGAGCGTGTTCTCGATCTCTTGTGCCGAGACACCAAGCGCCGCGGCCTTGTTGCGGTCGATCTCGACGGTCACCTGCGGCTTGGAAATTTGCAGGTCGCTGGTCACGTCGACAAGTCCCGGCAGCGACCTGAGCTTCTCCTCGACCCTTGGCGCCCATTGATACAGTTCGTTCGTGTCGGTGCCCTGCAACGTGTACTGATACGAGCTTTTCGTCACTTGCCCGCCGATGCGGATCGCCGGGATATTCTGCACGTAGGCCTTGATGCCGGTGACGCGCGCGAGGGGGCCGCGCAACTGCTGGATCACCACGTCGGCGCTCGGACGCTGATCGCGCGGCTTCAGCGCCACAAAAATCCGGCCGACGTTGAGCGAGGCACTCGGGCCGCCGGCACCGACCGATGACATCGCACCCGCCACGTAGGGATTTTCCTTGACGATCGCGGCCACCTGCTGCTGCATGCCAGCCATCGCCGTGAAGGACACGTCCTGCGCCGCCTCGGTGAACACCAGGATGAGCCCCTGATCGTCGGCCGGCAGAAAGCCTTTCGGCATCGTGCTGAACAGAATACCGGTGGCGATGGTGATGGCGAAAAATGCAGCGAGCGTGAGCCGCTGATGACGCAAAACCCACGCGAGAGTATCGCGGTAGCCATTCAACAACGCGTTGAACGCGCGTTCGCTGAAAGCGTAGAAGCGGCCGTGTCTTTTCGTGCGCTCGTCGACCAGCATGCGGCTGCACAGCATCGGGGTCAGTGTCAGCGAGACGAAGCCGGAGATGAGCACCGCGACGATGATGACTACACCGAACTCGCGCAGCAGCCGGCCGAGAATACCGCCCATGAACAGCACCGGGATGAACACGGCGACCAGCGACAAGGTCATCGACACGATGGTGAAGCCGACCTCCTTGGACCCGTCGAGTGTGGCCTGCATTCGCGACTTGCCCATCTCGATATGGCGCGTGATGTTCTCGAGCATCACGATCGCATCGTCGACGACGAAGCCGACGCAAAGCGTCAGTGCCATCAACGACAGATTATCCAGGCTGTAGTTGAACGCATACATCACCGCGAACGTGCCGACGATCGACAGCGGCAGGGCAAGGCTTGGGATGATCGTGGCGGTAGCGCTGCGCAGGAAGACGAAGATGACCGTTACGACGAGCCCCAGCGCGAGCAGCAGCGATTGCTGAACGTCGTGGACACCGTTGCGTATCGGCACCGAACGGTCGTAGAACATCGTGAGCTGGATCGCCGGAGGGAGCTGCGACTCGAAGGTCGGCAGGATCTTCTTGATCGCGTCGACGATCTCGATCGTGTTCGTTCCCGGCTGGCGCTGCACGCCGAGCATGATGCCGCGCGTACCGTTGTGCCACGCCGCGATCTTGTCGTTCTGCACGCTGTCGAACACGCGCCCGATCTCGGAGAGCCGCACCGGCGCGCCGTTGCGGTAGGCGACGATCAGCGGCGCATAGGCCTGTGCAGTCATGAGCTGCCCGGTCGCCTGGATCGACGTCGCCTTCTCTCTTCCGTAGAGGGTCCCGGTCGGCAGGTTGACGTTGCTGCTGCCAATGGCCTGCTCGACCTCGGTGAGGGAGATGCCGCGCGTGGCCAGCGCATTCGGGTCGAGCTGGATGCGTACCGCGTATTGCTGCGAGCCGTAGACCTGAACCTGCGCCACCCCGCTGATCGTCGAGATCTGCTGGGCGAGCAGGTTCTCCGCATACTCGGCGACCGTCGACAGTGGCAGCGTCGACGACGAGAGCACGATGTTCATGATCGGCGCATCGGCCGGGTTCACCTTGCGCTGCGTCGGCGGTGTGGGCATCGACGACGGCAGCGATCGCGACGCCGCGGCGATCGCCGATTGCACGTCCTGCGCCGCAGCGTCGATGCTGCGATCGAGCGAGAACTGCAGCGTGATCGTCGCAATACCGTTGGTGGACACCGAGGTCATCGTGTCGATGCCGGCGATGGTGGAGAACTGTTTCTCGAGCGGCGTGGCGACCGCGGAGGCCATCGTGTCCGGGTTCGCGCCCGGGAGCTGCGCCTGCACCTGGATCGTCGGGAAGTCGACGTTGGGCAACGCGTTGATCGGCAGCAACCGGTAGCCGATGATGCCGAAGATGAGGATGCCCGTCATGACCAGCACGGTCATCACCGGACGGCGGACGAAGATTTCGGCGATGTTCACGAGGGCTGCGCGGCCTTGCCGACATTGACTTTCGTCCCCGGGGCAAGCCGCAACTGTCCGACGATAACTACCTGATCGCCTGCCTGCAAGCCGCTCGCCACGACGGTGTCGTCGCCTTCGGCGCGGGCGATCTCGATGTTGCGTAGCTCGACCGTGGAGTCGGGCTTGACGACGAAAACATACTGTCCGGTCGGACCGCTCTGCACCGCGGCCGAGGGCGTCACGATCGCGTCCTTCTGCTCGTGCAAGGTGAGCACCACGTTGACGAACTGGCCAGGCCACAGGGCCTTGTCGGTATTCGGGAACTCCGCCTTGAGCTTGATCGTCCCGGTGCTCGCGTCGGCCGCGTTGTCGACGAACGATAGCCTGCCGGCCACGGGCCGGTGCACGGAGTTGGCGAAGCTCGCCGCCACCTTGAGCTCACCGTTGGCCTGATACCTGCGAACGTCGGCGACGTTCTGCTCGGGCACCGAAAACGACGTATAGATCGGCACGACTTGGTTGATCGTCACCAGCGGGTTGGTGTCGTTGGCTTTGACGAGGTTGCCTTGCTGGATCTGGATGCGGCCCGCGTAGCCGGTCACCGGCGCGCGAATCGTGCAGTATTCGAGCGACAACCTGGCGCTCTCGATCGCGGCTTCGTTAGCGCTCACGATCGCGGCGGCGGTTTCCGCATTGGTGCGAACCTGCTCGTAGGCGTCGGGCGAGATGAAGTTCTTGGCGAGCAATTCCTTGTAGCGTTTCTCCTGTTGGCTGGCGCGAGTGAACAACGCCTTGTCCCTGAGAAGATTCGCCTGCGCCTGTTTCAGGCTTGCGGCGAAAGGACGCGGGTCGATCTCGAACAGCACCGAGCCTTTCCGCACCTCGTCGCCTTCCTTGAAGTGCACGGACACGAGCTGCCCGTCGACGCGCGCCTTGACCGCCACGGTGGTGTACGGCTCGACGTTGCCGATGGCGTAGAGCCGGACGGGCACCATCTTGGTTACCACCGCCGCCGTCGTGACCGGCACTGCGGGCGTACCCTTCTGCGTTTCGGCGCGTGACCCGAGATTGGCCTGAAAAATAAAGAAGGCCGTGGCAGCGATTACCGCCAGCAGGATGATTCCCGAAAATACCTTCTTCTGGGTCGACATCAGCTTGGTGCGCCGGCGCAGCCGGACGCAACCGGAAATTATCGCCCAATCAGGCCGATCGTGGGGAAGTTACAAGCTGTTACAGGTGGTAGTAAGCAGGTCCACCGCCCCATGTGGGAGGGCGCGGCGGAAGGAATGGAGCGGGTGAAGGGGATCGAACCCTCGTATGCAGCTTGGGAAGCTGCCGTTCTGCCATTGAACTACACCCGCGCCGGAGGAATTGTCCGTCACAGGCGCCGGGTTGCCAAGGGCCGATGGGTCGGAAAAGCTATGCCGCCAAGACCCCGATCAGCTGATTGGCCTGCCGCAGCTTCTGCGCCAGGTCGAGCGAAAGATTCCTGAGCACCGCGATCTTGATCTCGGGATGATCGACGGCGAGTTCATCGAGCGACCGGGCGCTCAAGGTCCAACTGCGTACCGCCGTATCGGCATGGACATGTGCGCTGCGCGCTGCCTTGCCAAGCATCGCCATCTCGCCGAAGCTCATGCCGGCGGAGAGCGTGGCAAGGCGCTGGTGCGAACCGTCGGCCAGTGACAACACGACACTGACCTCGCCTTCGCGAATGAAGAACACGCGATCGTCCTGCTCCTGGCCGGCTGAGATGATGGTGGCGCCCGCGGGATAGTCGGCCGCCTGCATGCGATCCTGCAGCCGCGCGAGCGTGCGTTCGGGCATTCCGGCAAACAGCGGGAAAGCGGCGACCGTGCTCACCTGCGGCGACCATTCAGTCGCGAAGTCGAGCAGGCGGTCCTCGCACCACTCGACCGCCAGGTCGTTATCCTCGAAGCTCAGATAACCGCCGTCACCTTCGGGTAGAGCGTGCCGCAGCGCATCTTCGACCACCGCCCTGCCGCGAATGCGCGAGAACACCAGCGCCTTTCCCTGCGCGACAAACAATTGGCGGACCTCCAGCAGAAGCCGGGCGGCACTTTCGGCCAAATAACTCACGCGGTGCATGTCGAGGATGAAACTGTCGGCGCCCGGTGCCGCCTGGATCAGCTGCCGGACGATGAATTCCGCGCCATCGAAGGCCACTTCGCCCTGCAGGCAGTAACACCTGATCCGGGACGCGACCTCGCGCAGCCGAATCGCCACTTCCGCCGAGCGGACTCGTCGCGACGGAAGATCGAGCGCCGAAAACACGCGGCTCAAGACCAGCGAGGGAGAAGCGGACATGCCGAATACGTGCAACCCGAATTCGCGCGATATGTCTCGACAGACGGCGATGCCGCGGGCGCTGTTCCCGTTCTCGTCGAGCCGCGGCGAGAAGATCGCGATGCCGAAGCGGCCGGGCATGACGGCGATCACGCCGCCGCTGACGCCGCTCTTGGCCGGCAGACCGACTTCATAGAGCCAGCTCCCGGCATAGTCGTACATGCCGCAGGTCGCCATGATGCTGAGCACCGCCTGGACCTCATCGGCAGGCACGACGCGTTTTCCACTGCGCGGTTGCACGCCGCCGTTGGCGAGCGTCGCCGCCATGAAGGCGAGATCGCGGCAGGTGACCAGGATGGAGCACTGCCGGAAGTAGTTCTCCAGCACAGGCATGGGGTCGCCGTCGATAATGCCGAAATTCTTGAGCATCCAGGCGATGGCGCGATTGCGAAAGCCGCTCGCGCTCTCGGAGCGGTAGACGGCGTCGTCGATGGTTACGGCGCGCCCGAAGAAGCCGGACATGATGCTCGCGATGCGCCCCCATTGCTCCTCCGCGGTCGTGCCGGCGAGGAGGCCGGTGGTCGCGATTGCACCAGCGTTGATCATGGGATTGAATGGCGCACCGGTTTGGGGATCGAGGCTGATGGAATTGAACGCCTCGCCGCTCGGTTCGACTCCGACCTTGGAGAGGACGGCTTCGCGTCCTCGATCGGCCAGCGCGGCCGCGTAGACCGCGGGCTTGGATACCGATTGCATGGTGAATTGGCGATCGGCCTCGCCGACCGCGTAGGCATAGCCGTCGGTGGTGACGATACAGATGCCGAACCAGTCGGGATCGGCTTTGGCGAGCTCCGGGATATACGTGGTGACGGTTCCCTCGTCGAGCGCCTGGTGCTTCTCGTGGAGGGCGTCTAGGTATCGCTGCAGCGGGAGAGTTGCCGGGCTCATCTCGGTCTAGAAGAGCGTGGTGAACGAAGCGGGTTCGGTTGCGACGCAAATATGATGCCCGGCAGATCGGGACGTCCCGACAGGGTCGGCAGCCGGCTGGCGCACCGGCTACCGCCTGCCGTATGCTCACGCCATGGCTGCCGGGGACACCCGTGATCGCCTCCCACAACTGCTCGACCTCGCGCGGCTCATCGCCCGCGAACCCGACACGGCGCGGCTTGTCGAGCGCATCCTCGTGACAGCCAAGGAGGCGACCGGGGCGGATGGCGGCTCGGTCTACCTCGTCGAGGACGATCGCTGCAGCCTGAGCTTCGCGCTGATCCTGAACGACACCCTCGGATTGCATCTGGGCGGTGCCTCCGGTGTGCCGATCGGCGTGCCGGCCCCCGCGCTTTACGACTCCGACGGCTCACCCAACCACCGGTCCGTGGTGACACATTGCGCGCTGGCGCGCGAATCGGTGCGGATCGACGACGCGTACAGTGCGGCCGGTTTCGACTTTGCCGGCGCGCGGGCGTTCGACCAGGCGCACGCATACCATTCGCGCTCCTTTCTCGCCGTTCCGATGATCGATCACTCCGGCGAGGTGACCGGCGTGCTGCAGCTCGTCAACGCGCGTTCGCGCGACGGCGCTGTCGGCGTTTTCACGGCCGAGGATCAGGCGTTCGTCGAGGCGCTGACCTCTCTGGCGGCGATCGCGCTGGATAAGCAACGCTTGATCGAGCGTCTGGAGGCGTTGTTCGAAAGCCTGGTGCGACTCATCAATGACGCGATCGACGAGAAGAGCCCGTACACGGCCGGGCATTGCCGGCGCGTTCCGGAGCTGGCGATGATGCTCGCCGAGGCCGCACACCGCACCGACTCCGGGCCGCTCGCCGGTTACCACATGAGCGAAGCCGAGCGGCGCGAGCTCTGGCTCGCCGCGCTGCTGCACGACTGCGGGAAAATCACGACGCCGGTGCACGTCGTCGACAAGGCGACCAAGCTCTCGGGAATCTTCGACCGCATGGCGTTGATCGAGGCGCGGTTCGACCTCGCCGCGCGCGACGCGTATATCGCGCGATTGGAGGCGGTTGCCGCGGGCGAGGACGAGGCGAAGGCCGAGACGCGCTATCGCGCCGAGATCGCCACGCTCGATGCTGACCGCGGATTTCTGCGCGAAGCGAATCGCGGCAGCGAGCGGATGCCCGACGAGGACGTGGCCCGCGTGCGCTCGATCGCGGCGCGCGAGATCCGCGGCGCGGGCGGCGAATGCCGGCCGCTGCTGAGCGAAGACGAGGTCACGAATCTCACCATCCGTTACGGAACGCTCAATGCCGCCGAGCGGGCCATCATCAATCGTCACGTGAGCACGACCATCCGGATGCTCGAGTCGCTGCCGTGGCCGCGGCAGCTTGCGCGCGTGCCCGAATACGCGGGCGGCCATCACGAGCGCGTTGATGGCACGGGCTATCCGCGCGGACTCAAGCGCGAGCAGATGTCGCTGCCGGCGCGAATGATCGCCATCGCCGACGTGTTCGAAGCCTTGACCGCCGAAGACCGTCCCTACAAGCGCGCCAAAACCGTGGCCGAATCGCTCGCGATCCTCGGCCAGATGAAGCTTTCGGGGCACGTCGACCCGGACCTGTTCGACGTGTTCGTGCGCGAGCGGGTGTGGATCGATTACGCGCGGAAATTTCTCGATCCGGCGCAGATCGACGAGGTTGATCTGCAACGGATTCCAGGCTATCCGGCTCCGGCTGCGTAGCCCGGGCTGAGCCCGCAGTGCGTAGCCCGGGACGACGCCACGATGTTGTGTCGCTCCCGGGCATCCCGGGCATCCCCCGGATCGAGTCCGGGGTCAGCCCGGGCTACGGGCGGAGATACGCCCAGCCCTGTTGCTGGCGCTGCATGATCTCGACGACGCCCGCGTTGACGTAGCCGACGCTGCCGAGCATGTCGCTACGAGCGAGCTTCTGGCCCTTCATCGTGTTCTCGCAGGCCATGACCTTGACGCCGGCCGCATTCGCTTCGTCGATGCGGTTGGCGACCGGCGAGTCGAGCTTGAGCATTCCGATGCCCGGCCCGTACGCCACGATCTCGATGTCGACGTTCGCCGCGCCGAGGTCCGCCTGAATGTTGCGGGCGTTGTTGAGCGCGAGGTTCCATTTGGCCTGGTCGCCGTCGCTTACCTGGATCACGACCTTGCTGCGCTGCGCGGCCGGTTGCGCCTGCGCATGTTCGCCGCTGCCGGCGAAAAGGAACATCGCCGCGACTGCGGCGAGTCCGTTGCACAAAGTTTTTCCGATCATGAAAGCCTCCGTTGCCTGTCCGGCGTGTCGCGCGGACGTCGGCCGATGCGCAGGATTATGCGCCTTTCGCGTAAAATCCCGACTCGCTTCCGCACCGGGCCCTTTCGAGGCTTCGTCCCTGCTTTGAATCCGGTCGAATCCAGCGTCGCGGCTTAAGCCGACGTGAAGCAACACGCACACCTCCCGCTGTCGGCGATCTTGTTGATCGTGGTGGCAAGTGCCTGTTTCTCGGCCGTCGACGTCACCGTCAAGGGCGTCGCGCTGACGTGGTACGAGCGCGGGCGGGCGAGCCTGCCGCAATCCGAGCCCGCCGCGGTCGATTAGGCTCCTTAGCGTTTTCGCGCCGAATGTCGCGGTAAAATCGGCTTCACCGCCCGACCGATCGACGGGCGCCTTCGGCACTTTCCAGGAGAAGCGTCATGAGCACCGACAAGCCGCGCGTCGGATTCATCGGCCTTGGGCTGATGGGTCACGGCATGGCCAAGAATCTCGTGGCCAAGGGTTTTCCGCTGACGGTGCGCGTGCACCGTAACCGGAAACCGGCCGAAGACATCCTCGCTGCAGGCGCCCGCGAGGTTAGGACCAACGCCGAGCTCGCGAATGCTTCCGACGTGGTGATCCTCTGCGTTACAGGGTCGCCGCAGGTCGAGGAGATCGTCTACGGCGAGAGCGGAATCCTCGGTGTTGCGCGCGAGGGTCTCATTGTCGTGGATACCTCGACCGCGGAGCCGGAGTCGACCGCGAAGATCCGCGGCGATCTCGCGGCGAAGAAGACGCTCTACATCGACGCGCCGCTCGCGCGCACGCCGAAGGAGGCCGAGGAAGGACGGCTCAACACCATGGTCGGCGCCGACGAGGCGACGTTCGCGCGCCTGAAGCCTGTTTTGTCCGCGTACTGCGAGAATGTCATCCACGCCGGCCCGCCCGGCCACGGCCACACGCTGAAGCTCATCAACAACTTCATGGCGATGTCGATCGCGACGGCCGCCGCCGAAGCCTGCGCGGCGTGCGCAAAGTCGGGCGTGTCGATCAAGAAGCTGCACGAGGTCATCTCGGCGGGCGCGGTCAACTCCGGCATCTTCCAGCTGACGGTCGGGAAGATGCTCGAATCCGGCGATCTCGCGGGTCTCAAGTTCACGCTGGAGAACGCGATGAAAGACCTGCGCTACTACACGCGTTTCGCCGCATCGCTGCCGATCGCGGCGATCGTCGGCGGGGCAGTGCATCAAAGCCTCGTCACCGCCAACCTGCTCGGCTTCGGCGACAAGTACGTCGCGTCGCTGATCGAATCGCAGGAGAAACTGGCCGGCGTGAAAATCGTGGCGCATTGAGACTTGGCGGGGACGCGTCATGGGCAGCGCCAACCAATCGCTTTGGGACAACCCGCTCGGCACCGACGGCTTCGAGTTCGTCGAATACGCTGCGCCCGATCCCGCAGCGCTCGGCCGGCTGTTCGAGCAGCTGGGCTTCACGGCGATCGCCAAGCACCGCTCCAAGAACGTGCTCCTCTATCGCCAAGGCGAGATCAACTTCATCGTCAACGCCGAACCGGGAAGCTTCGCGCAGGCGTTCGCGCGCGTGCACGGCCCGTCGATCTGCGCCATCGCTTTTCGCGTCAAGGACGCCGCGTTCGCCTACAGGCGAGCGACCGAGCTCGGGGCGTGGGGCGTCGAGGCACACCCCGGCCCGATGGAGCTCAACATCCCGGCGATCAAGGGCATCGGCGATTCGCTGATCTATCTCGTCGATCGCTATCCGGCGGACGGCGCCGGCGTCTCGATCTACGATGTCGATTTCGTGCCGCTCGCCGGCGTCGATCAACACCCGCCCGGTGCGGGGTTGACCTACATCGATCACCTTACGCATAACGTGCACCGCGGGAGGATGGAAGAGTGGGCGGGCTTTTACGAGCGGCTGTTCAACTTCCGCGAAGTGCGCTATTTCGACATCGAGGGAAAGCTCACCGGCCTCAAGAGCAAGGCGATGACGAGCCCCTGCGGCAAGATCCGCATTCCGATCAACGAGAGCGCCGATGAGAAGTCGCAGATCCAGGAATACCTGGTCGCGTATCACGGCGAGGGTATCCAGCACGTCGCGCTCGGCACGAGCGACATCTACGCGACCGTCGAAGCGCTGCGCGCGCGCAAGGTCGCCTTCCAGGGAACCCCGGACACGTATTACGATCTGCTCGCGACCCGGCTGCCGAATCATGGCGAGGACACGGCGCGGTTGCGGGACAATCGGATCCTTCTCGACGGCGCGCCGGCAAAGAACGAGATGCTGCTGCAGATCTTCACCACGACGGTGGTCGGACCCATCTTCTTCGAAATCATTCAGCGCAAGGGCAACGAGGGATTCGGCGAGGGCAACTTCCAGGCGCTGTTCGAGTCGATCGAGCTCGATCAGATCAGGCGTGGCGTGTTGAAGGATTGAGCCTCGGTCGGCACAGTGCAACTGTGCTACATTGGCCCGGTCGTCCGCTGCGCCGCTGCTCGTGCTTTCCCCCCTCGGCTTTTCACTCCTGCGCCGGCTCTCCGACGGCGAACTCCACTCCGGCGAGGCGCTGGCGGCAGAGAGCGGCATTTCGCGCGCCCGTGTTTCGCAGCTCCTCAAGGAGGCCGATGCCGCCGGCTTGAGTCTCGAGCGCACGCGCGGCCGCGGCTACCGCCTCCCCGACGCCTTGCCGTTTCTCGAGCGCGACGCGATTCTCGCGGCACTGGGCGAGCGCGCTGCGGGGCTCAGCGTCGAAGTCGCAGATATCCTCGATTCGACGAGCAGCGAGCTTGCACGTCGCGCCGCGGGCGGCGACATCGACCGGAATTTGCTCGCAGCAGAATGGCAGACCGCCGGACGCGGACGGCGTGGCCGGGACTGGACCGCCGTGATCGGCGGCAGCTTGTGCTTCTCGCTGGGCTGGCGGTTCGAACAGGGCGCGGGATTTTTGTCGGGCCTGCCGCTGGTGGTGGGACTCGCGCTCGCCCGCGCGCTCGAAGGCGAAGGATTCTCCGGTGTTGCGCTCAAGTGGCCGAACGATCTCGTCCATTCGTCTGCGAAGCTGGGCGGCATTCTCGTCGAGCTCTCGGGCGATGCCCTCGGGCCTTCGCTCGCGGTCATCGGCGTGGGTCTCAACGTGCGCCTGCCCGCGGCGCTCCGGCGCGAGATCGCGCAACCGGTGACCGACCTTGCAACGGTCGCCGGCGGGCGCACGATCGATCGCAATGCGCTGCTCGCGCGCATCGCCGCCGAACTGGTCGCGGTGCTCGAGGTCTACGCGGGGGCAGGCTTTGCTCCGTTGCGTGCCGCGTGGCAGCGCCGCCACGCATTCCAGAAAAAATCGGTGCGAATCCTCCTGCCCGACGGCGGCACAGTGCGGGGCGAGGTCGTCGGCGTCGATTCCGATGGCGCGCTGGTGCTCGACAGCGGCGGCCGCCGGCTGCGCTTCGTGAGCGGCGAAGTCTCGCTGCGCCGCCCGTGATACTGGTGCTCGATTGCGGCAACAGCCGGCTCAAATGGGGGCTGGCCGGGCCGCACGGCTGGGTGTCGCAGGGCAACGTTTCCAACCAGGAGATCGGGACGCTGGCGTTGCGCGATTGGCAGAATCTGCCGCGACCTGCGCGCGTCGTCGGCGTCAACGTCGCCGGCGAAGCGACGCGCGTGCGCGTGGAAGCACAGCTCGTGCGCTGGCGCACCGCACCCGAATGGCTGATCGCGGGCGAGGCGGCCGGTGGCGTATACAATCGCTACGCGCGGCCGTCACAGCTCGGCGCCGACCGTTGGGCGGCGTTGATCGCGGCGCGGCGGCGCGTCGCCGACGAGCTGTTCCCGTCATCCTGCGTCGTGGTCAACGCCGGCACTGCGATTACCGTCGATGCCCTCGACAGCGAGGGCGTGTTTCGCGGAGGCATCATTCTGCCGGGGCTGAATCTGATGTTGAACGCTCTGGCGGAGAACACCGCCGCGCTCCGAATGCCGCCCGGCCGTTATCACGATTTTCCGATCAACACCGCCGATGCGCTCGCTTCCGGCGCGATGCAGGCGGTGTGCGGTGCCATCGAGCAAATGCGCCGCCGCCTCGACGCCGAAGGACCGGTGCCCAAGGCATTTCTTTCCGGCGGCGCTGCCGCCGACATCGCGCCGCACCTTACCCCGCCGGTGGAGGTCGTGGATAATCTCGTGCTCGAGGGCGTGCTTGCCCTCGCCCAATCCGCCGTCGAACGATGAGAATTATCGTTGTCCTGCTGGTGCTCGCGAATCTGGCGCTGTTCTTGTACACGCGGCTGGACAGCCTGGGCACGGGCGAGGGCGTTCGCCTGGCGCAGCAGGTCCAGCCGGACAAGATCGTGCTGCTGTCCCCGCAGCAGGTCGCGGCGCTCGGGCCCGCCAAGGTCTCCGCACTGGCCGATGTCTGCGTCGAATGGGGTCCGCTGTCCGATATCGACAAGGCCCGCGCCCTGGCCTTGCTCGAGCCGCTCGATCTCGCCAAGCTGACCAGCCAGAAGAAAGTCGAAGTCGTCGCCAATTACTGGGTATTCATCCCTGCCGCGCCCAACAGATCGATTGCCGATCGCCGCATGGAGGAGCTCAAGGCGCAGGACGTCAAGGACCTTTTGCTCGTCGACAGCGGCCCGCAGCGCTTCGCGATCTCGCTCGGCGTATTCCGGACCGAGGAGGCTGCGTTGGCGCGGCTGGCGGCACTGGAGGCACAGGGCGTCAAGACCGCCAGGGTCGGCTCGCGCGTGCAGGCGATCGCACAGACGGCGGTGGTCGTGCGCGACCCGCCTGCGCCGGCGGTCGCGCGCATGAAGGAGCTGCAGGGCGCATTTCCAGGCAGCGAGATCAAGATCGGAACATGCGAGAAGACCGCATGACGACAGCACCGGTCGCATCGAGCGCGGCGACGATCCGGTACGCCGGCTTGGCCGCCGACTTGGCACTCGCACGCGCGCTCTTCATCGAGTACGCGCAATGGCTCAAGGTCGATCTATGTTTTCAGGGATTCGACGAAGAGCTCGCGACGCTGCCCGGCGCCTATGTTCCGCCGCGCGGGCGTCTGCTGCTCGCGGGAACCCCGGGCGAGGCATTCGGCTGCATCGCGCTGCGGCCTCTCGATAGCGATTCGGGTTGCGGTGCCCCCGCCGAGCCGGCGAGCGCGTTTGTTGGCGAAGTCAAGCGCCTTTACGTGCAGCCGGCGCATCGCGGCGAAGGCTGGGGCGAACGACTCGCCCGCGCATTGATCGACGAAGCGCGCGCCATCGGCTATCGCGAGCTCAAGCTCGACACGCTCGACTGGATGACTGCGGCACGCGCGCTCTACGCGAGCGTCGGCTTTCGCGAGTGCGTGCCGTACTACCACAATCCGCTCGCGGGTGTTGTATACATGGCGCTCACGCTGTGACGCGCTGACCTCGTAGGGCCGAATTCATTCGGCGACGAACTTCGTAGGGCCGAATTCATTCGGCCGCGACGGTTCAAGCAAACTCTCTGTGCGAATTAGTCGCAGGAAAACCGCTCCTGCGCGCTGCAGCCGGCTACGCCTTCGCGCTCACCGCGAAATGCCGGCCGTCCTCGCGCGGCCACGCGGCGGGTTCGATCCGGATGTCGCGATAGCCGGCGTCGCCGAGCAGCGTGACGGCTTCGTCCTCGCTGTACCAGGTAAGCGCCCAGGTCTCATCTTCGCGGGCCGTGATCGTGGTCTGGTCGCGCCTCTCATAGCGGGTCCTCACGTCGATGCGGCGCTGGTCGACGTCACAAGAAGTCTCGGAGCGCAGCCCGACGTGAACACCCTTGCCTGCGGCGACCGTGCGCACCTCGACGATCGGCGCGCCCGGGGGGTGTTCCGCCTCTGCCGGGACGAACAGATCGAGCAGCAGCAGCCCGGGGTCGATCAAATGCGCACGGATGCGCAGCAATGCGTCGAGCGCGGCGATGGGATCGGCGAGCAGCTGAAACGAGCCGGCGGCGATGAATGCGGCAGCGTAGCGAGTCGGCAGGTTGAGCGTCGTCACATTCTGGCGATAGAGCTGGGTCGCCCGACCACCGATCGCGATCCGCTTTTCGCAATTCGCAAGCATGGCCTCCGAGCTGTCGACGCCGTGCACCTCGAAGCCGGCTTCGAGCAGCGGCACGAGCAACCGTCCCGAGCCCGCCATGGCTTCGAGCACTGGGCCCGCGTCGCGCGGCAGGCGCGCCGCGTACCACGCGACCTCGGCGTCGCCCGCGCGCGGCTTGTCCGCGTCATAGAACAGCGTGCCGAGAGTCCCGTAGGCCGACATGGGAGCGCCTGCCGTTCAGACACGCCGCGACGCGAGCAGCGCGCGCGCGGCGGCCGCGATCGCGTCGATCCAGACCCGCGCCGCGGGCACCTCGCCCGTCCAACGCAGAAAGCCGTGGATCATGCCGGCACAATCGACGACACGCGTCGGCACGCCGGCGGCTTCGAGGCGCCGTGCGTATTCGCGGCCGTCGTCGCGCAGAACGTCCGCGGCCGCCAGTGCGACGACTGCCGGCGGCAGGTCCGACAGATGCGCCGCCGCGATCGGCGAGAGCTCCGGGGCGTCCGGTGCTGCGCCGGCGCGATACAGATCCCAGTACCACGCCATCTGCGCGCCGCTCAGGTTGTAGCCCTCGGCGAACTCGCGATACGACGCGCGCGAGCAGGTCGCGTCGAGCGCGGGATAGAGCAGAAGCTGCAGGTCCGGTTGCGCCGCCCCTTGCGCGCGCAACCGCAGCGTCAACGCCGCGGCAAGGTTGCCGCCGGAGCTGTCTCCGGCCACGGCGAAATGTTCGCCGTCCGCGCCGAGCGTGCGAGCTTCCGCACGCGCCCAGCGCCACGCGGCTTCGACATCGTCGAGCGCAGCCGGGAAGACATGCTCCGGCGCAAGGCGATAGTCGACGGCCACGACGACGGCGCCGAGCCGGTTGGCGAGAATCCGGCACAGCTTGTCGTGCGAGGCTAGCGAGCCGACGGCCCAACCTCCGCCGTGCGCGAACAAAACCAGTGGCAGCGCTGCGGCCGATTCCGGGCGGTAGACGCGCACTGGAACAGCGCCTGCGGAACCCGGCGCGCGCAGGTCGCGGACCGACGCCACGATTTCCGGCTCGCCGCCCAGCAACTTCGGCGCTTCCTCTGCAGCGGCGCGAAGCTCGCCGACGCTCGGTACCGCGGAGTCCGGCGGCACAACGAACACCGTGTCGAGCAAGCGGCGGATATCGGGATCGAGCATCGCGGTGTCGCGGCTATCGCGAGCCGATGTTACCGGATTGGCGGCGCCGGAGTTGACAAGGCACGCCGCAGGCCTTACCTTGACCCACAGCGCCGATTTGATCCGGGTGTTTGCAAGTATGCGCCCGGCAGCTTGCGGGCGCTCTACAAATGCAGCTAAAGCGGCTTTCGACCGAAACCCGCTCGGCGGCAAGCTGAACGGGTTTTTTGTTTGATGAGGCTGACCATGCCGACGACCGACAAGACCGCATTGCTTACGAAGCTGCTGCGCGAGCGCATCCTGATCCTCGATGGCGCAATGGGCACCATGATCCAGGGCCGCGCGCTCGCTGAGCCCGACTATCGCGGCCCGGCCGACTGCGGCCTGCAGGGCCACGCGCACGATCTCAAGGGAGACAACGATCTCCTGGCCCTGACCAATCCCGACGTCATCCGCGCGATCCACGATGAATTCCTCGCCGCCGGAGCCGACATCATCGAGACCAACACGTTCAACGCGACCCGCATCGCGCAGGCCGACTACAAGCTCGAGAACCGGGTGCGCGAGATCAACCTCGCCGCGGCGCGGATCGCGCGCGAGTGCGCCGATGCCTGGACGGCGAGGACGCCGCAAAAGCCGCGCTTCGTCGCCGGCGCGCTGGGCCCGACCAATCGCACCGCGATGATCTCCCCGGACGTCAACGACCCGGGTTTTCGCAACGTGAGCTATGACGAGCTCGTCGCGGCCTACGGCGAGGCCGTTGCGGCGCTGATCGAGGGCGGTGTCGACCTCCTGCTCGTCGAGACGGTGTTCGATACCCTCAACGCCAAGGCCGCGCTCTTCGCGATCGACAGCTACTTCGTCGAGCACGGCATCCGCCTGCCGATTATCGTTTCCGGCACGATCACCGACGCGTCCGGACGGACGTTGTCCGGGCAGACGACCGAGGCGTTCTGGAACTCGGTGCGGCACGCCAAACCGCTGGCCGTCGGGTTGAATTGCGCGCTCGGCGCGGCGCTGATGCGGCCTTACATCGAAGAGATGGCGCGTATCGCCGACACGTTCGTCTCGTGCTATCCGAATGCCGGACTGCCCAATCCGATGAGCGAAACAGGCTACGACGAGACTCCTGAGACAACGTCGAGATTGATCCGGGACTTCGCCGAGAACGGCTTCGTGAACATCGTCGGCGGCTGCTGCGGCACGACGCCGGAGCATATCCGCGCGATCGCGGATGCGGTGAAGGATCTGCCGCCGCGGAAGTTCTCGGCGACGCAACCGCGCAATGCCGGCGCCTAATCAACGCCGATCGCCGAGCCCCCGATCGAAAGGGCCCGGAGTTCGCGCGAGCGGCAAGGCGCGAGCGATCCGGCGCGAGCGCATGTATAAGAACATACGTAAGCAAGACGGATCGTGAGCAACGCAGCCGATGAGATGAAATCCGGGCCAAGGCGATCGGGGGCCATGAGGCTTGCCGGCCTCGAGCCGCTGACCATCGACGACGATTCGCTCTTCGTCAACGTGGGCGAGCGCACCAACGTGACCGGCTCGCGCGCTTTCGCCAAACTGATCCTCGCCGGCGACTTCGCCGGCGCGGTCGAGGTCGCGCGCCAGCAGGTCGGGAGCGGCGCGCAGATGATCGACGTCAACATGGACGAGGCGATGCTCGACTCCGAGCGCGCGATGGAGCAGTTCCTGAAGCTCGTCGCGACGGAGCCGGAGGCGGCGCGCGTTCCGATCGTGGTCGACTCGTCGAAGTGGTCGGTGATCGAGGCGGGCCTCAAGTGCGTGCAGGGCAAGCCTATCGTCAACTCCATCAGCATGAAGGAGGGCGAGGCGGCGTTCCTCGAGCACGCGCGCAAGGTGCTGCACTACGGTGCCGCCGTGGTGGTTATGGCGTTCGACGAGCAGGGCCAGGCCGACACCATCGAGCGCAAGGTTTCGATCTGCGAGCGGGCCTACAAGCTGCTCACAG
>DASXQW010000150.1:0-22269 GCA_036506975.1 Casimicrobiaceae bacterium
GCTCAAAGACGTTCTTGGCGTCACGTCCCGCCAGCAGTTCATCCAGCAACTCCGTCTTGATGCCACTTCCTGCAGCCATACGAAACTCCTTTCTTCAAGAGTACCGCATAGCTCACAAACACAAAATTCCTTACACCCTCCTTCGATAACCTGCTCACACAGCTTGACGCCATCCTAACCAAGAAGTATTCCTTAAGCGCTTACTATTTCACGGATGACTCCCTTAACAAACCGAGCGCCGTACGTTGCGCAGCGGGCTTGGCATTGTTTGAAGAGATCATGAACCTGCCATCGGATGAGAGGACATTCATCCTCCGAAGGTTCTTCACGGCCAGTCAATGATGTACAGCGGTTCAGCGCTGGCGCGGAAATCTTTCCATGCCTGTCCGTGCTGACCACGGCAAGGAAAGGCAGAGGCACGATAAGTGCGGCCTTCCTCCAATTAATAGGAGGAGACCATGCAGATACTGATAGCCTGTGTCCCCGGATTGGCATAGGGTACGTGCTGACCCTTTTGATCGACGTGTTTCTCCTCGGCTGCTCACTGCATTCGCTGTGGCACCAGACAGTGCCCCACGAGCGGATCTCGCGGCGCTCCCGCAGATGCTTAAGTTGTTTATTTGGCTTCCGGCGCCGGCTTTCGTTTACAACTGACGTAAGCGAAATGCGCGGCAAGCATCGCCTGACGAAGCCGAAGGCTCCATACCGAAATCCCCTTCTGGCGCCGCCAACAATTAGCCCTGAGGATGGGCCGTCACGACTACAGTCGAAGCGCGTAGACCTGTTCCTACACCGGCAAGCCCTCGACACGTCGATCGACACAACTGAGCACCCTGGCGGTGAAGGCTCCGCGCGGTGGAGCCTGGTACCTGCCGACCGTGCAGCGCGTGTTGGACCGTCTCCGGGCGACCGGTGGCGCTTAATGCGCGACTCGGGGCGCGTTGCGCCACGCTGAGTGCGCCCTTCATGCGGAGGCACCGATGAGCATCGTCCACAGCGCAACCTGCGTCTTTTGTGGCAGACCCGCGAAGCTTGCGAGCGCCTCCGAGCCCGGAATACGAAGCTACAGTTGCCCCGGTTGCGGCGACTACCGATGTAGCAGCACGCTAGAGGCCGAGCTGAAAGCGCAAGGTCGCCCCGACAACTGGATCGCGATCAGCCACGTAGTTCGTACCCGCAACCCCGCGCTGATCACCACGCAGTATTTCAGTGACTTTCTCCGCAATGCGGTCGAGCCTCCTCCGATGACGGCAGTAGATAACGTGATCATGTGGATCGGAAATAACACTAACTTTGGCACGGACGTCACGCCGAGTATCCCTGAGTTAGCAACTCGGATCGGCACGTCGGAGGACGCGCTCGACTTGGTCATAGAGTACGCCCGATCACAGCAATGGCTCGAATTCAACAAGACCTTGGCAGGTGTTAGCCAATTTCAGTTGACGATCCCGGGATGGGGACGCCTTAGAGAGTTACGGACCTCAAGCATGGAGTCGCGGGTCGCGTTCATGGCCATGAAGTTCAACGAGGCGGAGTTGAACGACCTCTATCAGGCGCACTTCAAAGAAGCCGTAAAGCAGACCGGCTTCGACCTTGAAACCGTTGAGGTCGCGCAACCGGCCGGACTCATCGACGACCACATCCGCGTCAAGATCAGGCGATCACGATTCATGATTGCGGACGTGACGCACGGAAATAATGGCGCGTATTGGGAGGCCGGCTTTGCAGAAGGCTTGGGGCTTCCAGTCATCTACACGTGCTCGACGAAGGTAATGGGCGACAAAGCTCATCCTCACCACCCCCACTTTGACACCAACCATCACCTGACCGTGGAATGGGACTCGGAAAAACCGGCTGCTGCCTGCACGAAGCTAAAAGCCACGATTCGGGCGACATTGCCGCACGTGGCCAAGCTCGTAGACGACTAGAACGCCGAAATCGCTGTCGTGTGTTCACGCGGCATGCGGCACGAAGCGTCAAACCCCTTGGCCCGCGCTGGACGCGGCAGGCATCGCCTAGCTTTACATGTTGGCGTGGCTGGCCCGACTGTTACACCTTCATCGTCCGTTTCCCCCTGTGACTGCCTGCGAAGGCGTCCCGTGACGCGGGGCGTCGATTTTCGACGTGATTGACTCTAATCCTGAATCAGACCGCGAAGAAGCCGAAGAGGACCAGACTCCTCGCGACCCCTTCCTAAACCCCTTCCGGGTACCCAAGGGCGACAACGTCAAGGCGATCATCACCGACGTTCTGAACCAAGTTCAGAACTTCGAGAGCTACCGCCGTCTCCGCAAGCGACGTCGTCGGGCGAACGACCAAATGAACTTCGAGGCGGCGGTCACTGTCGTCGTTTGCGACCTGATCCACCATCATCTCGTCGCGGATGGAGACATCGCCATCTCCCTGTCGAAGGAGCAGCTCGGGCGCGGTAGCCGTTATGACGGTCCCACGTCCACGAACACGCTGCCGACGATGCTGGACCTACTGGCGACCTCTGAGATGGCCTTCTTGGAGAAGCGGAGAGGCGAGAAGGGCAACCCGTTCCGGCGCGGTCGGTGTACGACTATCAGGGCCGGGGAGCTTCGGACGGATTCGGCGCGGTACCGCGAGGACATACTTCGATGCCAGGGGAGACGGGACTTCTGTCATATTTGTCCTACAGCCTCATCAGCCTTTCGCCGATACCGCGGCACCGTCCCAACCAGTATTCTCTGTGGCGACTTGCGCTTGGCGCCGCGCGACACGAAAGGGAAGATGTGAACGATCCGACAAATGCTGCCGTCGTCGAGCCCACCCTGCACGGGGCGCAGAGCACGCAAGGCTCACGTCCGGCCGTTGCAGGCAAACATATGCGCGCCTGATCTGCCGGCGCGTGGAGGACCGCGGCCGTGGCGCTGGAGCGCTACCAGCAAAAGCGCAATTTCGGGATCACGCCCGAGCCGCGTGGCCGCGTAGGCGCGCGCAAGTCGGGCGAGTTGTCGTACGTCATTCAGAAGCACGCCGCCCGCCGTCTGCATTACGATTTCCGATTGGAGCTGAGTGGAGTGCTGCTCAGCTGGGCCGTTCCGAAAGGCCCCAGCCTCGACCCTCAGGACAAGCGACTCGCAATGCACGTCGAGGATCATCCGCTCGAATATGGCGGCTTCGAAGGCGTCATTCCGCCCAAACAGTACGGCGCCGGAACCGTCATGCTATGGGATCGCGGCACCTGGGTACCCACCGGTGACCCGAAAGCCGCGTATGCGAAGGGACATCTGAAGTTCCAGCTCGACGGCGAAAAGCTCAAGGGTAGTTGGACCCTGGTGCGGACCCACGGCAGCAAGTACGGCAACGGCAAGCAGGCCTGGCTGCTGATCAAGGGAAACGACGAATACGCCCGGCGCGGAGTCGACGCGCGGATCGTCGACGACGAGCCGGACAGCGTCGTCTCCGGACGCAGCATCGACGAGATTGCACGCGATCGCGGGCACGTCTGGCACTCTAACCGTTCCGTCGAGGACAACGTGCGCGCCGGCGCTGTTGCGACGAAGGCCAAGCCGGCGGCGAAACGCGCCGCAGAACAGCCGTCGTTGGCAAACCTTGACGGCGTTCGCGCCGCACCGCTGCCACCGATGCTGACGCCGACGCTGGCAACGCTGGTCGACGCAGTTCCCCCGGGCGACAACTGGCTGCACGAAGTCAAGTACGACGGATATCGCATGGTCTGCCGCATCGACCGTGGAAGCGTGAAAATTTTTTCGCGCAACGGCAAGGACTGGACCCGCGCGCTCGCTCCTATCGTCAAGGCGGTTGGCCGATTGCGCGTCAAGTCGGCGTGGATCGACGGCGAAGTCACGACCATTGACGCGCAAGGCAAGACCAGCTTCCAGGTGTTGCAGAACGCGCTCGCCGATCCCAAGCCGGGTGCGTTGACGTACTTCCTGTTCGATGTGCCCTATCTCGAAGGCTACGACCTGCGCAAGGTGCCGCTGACCGACCGCAAGCGTGTGCTGCAGACGCTCGTGCCGGAGTCCGACGCGATCCTGCGTTACGGGGTCGAAGTGCTCGGCCGCGGAACAGAATTCTTCGCGCAGGCTTGCCGGCTCGGTCTGGAAGGCGCCGTGTCGAAGCGCGCCGACTCGCCGTACAGCGACGGGGCGCGCACCCGCGATTGGGTCAAGACCAAGTGCGGGCGACGCCAGGAAATGGTGATTGGCGGTTTCACCGACCCGCAAGGCGGCCGGAACGGTATCGGCGCGTTGCTGCTCGGCGTGTACGAGCCCGACGGCAGTCTTCGCTACTCGGGCAAGGTCGGAACCGGTTTCAACGATCACACGCTGGTCGAGCTGCGCAGGATTCTCGACAAGCTGGAGCAGGACACGCCGCCATTCGCAAATCCTCCGGGCGGATACAAGGCCAAGGGAGCGCACTGGGTGCAGCCCAAGCTAGTCGGCGAAGTTTCCTTTACAGAATGGACTCAGGACGGAACGCTGCGGCATCCCTCCTTCCAGGGTCTGCGCAAGGACAAGAAGGCAAGTGAGGTCGTGCGCGAGCAGCCGGTGCACGAAAAGGATGTTGAGGACCGCGAACCTCCTGCATCGTCTGCACCCAGGATGCGCAGCACGGGACGAACGCGTAGCGATGAAGAAGGCACGGCGGTGGCGGGCGTGACGCTGTCGAATCCCGGCAAGCTCATGTACCCGGAAGCGAAGCTCACCAAGCGCGATCTCGCTCGCTATTACGAGGCGATCGGCGAATGGATCGTGCCGCATTTGCGGGACCGCCCGTTGACCTTGGTGCGCTGTCCCGATGGATGGGAAGGCGAGTGCTTTTATCAGAAGCATGCCAACAAGAGCGTGCACGAATGGGTCGATCGCGTGCAGGTGCCGGAAGGCGGCGGAACCGCGACGTACTTCGCCGCAAATTCGGTTTCGGCAGTCGTTGCGCTGGCGCAGTGGGGGGTGCTCGAGCTCCATCCGTGGGGTTCGCGCGGACCCAGGCTGGATCGTCCCGACCGCCTGATCTTCGATTTCGATCCGGACGACGGCGTGAAATGGAAGGAGCTTGTCGACGGCGTCGGCGTGCTGCGGACCCTGCTCGAGGACCTGGGCCTCGAAAGTTTTCCAAAGACCACCGGCGGCAAGGGATTGCACGTCGTAGTCCCGATCCGTGCCACGCTCGATTGGCGGGAGGGGAAGGGATTCACGCGCGCCATCGCCGGGCTGCTGGCCGCGACGTTTCCGGATCGTTTCACGGCGGTACTGACGAAGTCGCGGCGCAAGGGAAAGATTTTCGTCGATTACCTGCGCAATGCCGAAGGTTCCACCGCGATTGCAGCGTATTCGTTGCGCGCCCGCGCCAATGCGCCCGTTTCCACTCCGATCGCGTGGAGCGAGCTCGACAGCGACGTTCGCTTCGATCACTTCAATCTGCTGAGCGTGCAGGCCCGCCTTAAGAAGATGAAAAAGGACCCCTGGGCCGGCTTCTTCGCTACGCGGCAGACGGTCACCCGGGCGATGTTCAATCGCGTCGGCTACGGGACCTGAATGCCATGGCGACTCGTATGCATCGCGGGTGAGTCGAAGACGACTGCCGGCGCTTGTGAATGTCGAGGCGCGTAAGTGCCGCCGATGACCTCTTCCCGATCCATCCAAACATGCGGCAGACCGACTTCGCGTAACCATTCAGGACCACGCTGTTCCATCAGCATCGCGATCGTCGTCGCGCTCCCTGCAACGACGCACTCCTCCGCCGCCACCGAAACACCGGCGAGTCCGTGCACCGGCATGCCCGTGCGGGGCGACAGGATATGACAGTAGCGCTCGCCGTCGATCTCGAGGAAGCGCTCGTAATCTCCGCTGGTTGCCACCGCTCCGTATGACAGATCGAGCGTCGCCATCACCGCGTCAGCGACGCGCGGATGCTGGATGCCGACGCTCCACGGAGAGCCGTCGGGATGCGGGCCGAAGATCTTGATATCGCCGCCGAGATCGACCAGGCCGTGCCTGAACCCCGCCTCGGCGCAAATCACCGCCGCACGATCGGCCGCGTATTCCTTGACCACACCGCCGAAGTCGATTTCCATGCCGGACATGCCGAACGCAAGGCGCGGTCGTTGCCAGCGGAGCTTGTTCCAGCCTACGCGCGCAAGCAAGCGCTGCAGCATGTCCATGTCCGGCAGCTCTCGGCGATCTGGACTCCAGACTTCGCGCAGGACGCCGGAGGTCAGGTCGAAGAGCCCGCCGCTCTGCTCGTAGCATGTGCCGGCATAGTCGAGCAGCGTCGCGGTTTCCTCGTCGACGTCGATCGCGCTCCCGGCCGCGGCGACATGGTTGATGGTGGCGGTAACGCTGTCGTCGCGATAGCGAGAATATTTCATCTCCAGCCGCAGGACATCGTTGATAGCAGCCCGTGCGCAAACGGCGGCTGATTCTTCGGACGGCGCGTACAGGCGAATCTCGCAGCGCGAGCCCATTGCTGCAAAAGGATAGCGGCACAAGGTAAGCATGGTCAGCCCTTCGGCCGCGTTATGCGCTGCCGATGCCGTCGCTGCAAGATACTCACCAGAGGTTTCAGAATCGCGCCTGCAGCGTCACCAGGTACAGACCCCAGATGTAATTGTCGGCGTCGATGCCCGTTCCGCCCGAGCGCAGCCCTGCGCGGCGGTACGAGCGTTCGGCGGCGATCTGGACGCTGAGATTGGGTGTGATCTGCTTGGTCACGCCGGCGATCCAGCCGATCGATCCGAATCCCGCCAGGCGGTAATCGCTGCTGTGCGCATCGCCAGGCGGCGTCGGATACAGCGGCGCGTAGAAATCGGCGCTCGTTTGCGTGTAGTAGCGCGCTCCCGCATTCACCAGCCATTCGCCGGGCAACTCTTTCTTCCATTGCAGCTCGAGCGCGCCGGAGCCGATGCCCCAGTTGTCGGTAGAGAGGCTTCCGACCGCCTGCAAAGACGAATCGATCGCCGGCACGTACATCAAATATTTCACGGTCGCCGCAGTCTGCCGCCGCTGGCCGGGCCGCGCGTCGCGCAACAGGCCGCCGCTTTGCACGAACACGAGCTTGTACGGATCGGACAGAAATCCGTTGCTGTATGAATATTCGAGCGACAGGGCGACGAGCGAGCGCTCGTCCACGATTTGCGTCACACCGGCAAAGAAATCGCGCTTGATGCGGGTGTGGAAATCGTGCGGCGCGTCGTGGCTGGACACTCCATCGTTGGAGAACGCGAAACCCACGGCCAGCGTCGTGCTCTTGCGGTTGAAATCGCGCCTGCCTTCGAGGCTCGTCCAAGTCGATTTGTAATCGTTCTCCTTCGACCAGCCCTGGCGCAGCAAAAGCTCGTTGTCGCCGATGGAAGCGCTGGCGCCGATATCTCCGGCCTTGCGGTTGTCGAACACCGAGGCCCCGGTCAGCACTTGCTGTGTCTTGCCCCCGGGTCCGGGTGCGTTGAATACCGGCGACGCCCCGCTCATGAGATCCTGAATGAAGTTGGCCTTGAGCCGGAAGGTCTCGCCGATCGGCACGACTGCGCTCGCCTGATTGACGCGCACGTTCATGCGGCTGCCGCTTTCGCTGTACTCGAGGTGCGTCGCGTCGACGCCCCACGGATTCTCTCCAGGTGCGTCGGCCGCGCGGACGTGCACCCCCGGCAACGCCATCGCCGCCGCCGTCAACGCGGCCAACCGAGGGCTAATTGCACCCACACCCGCCTCCGCCGACGCCGGTCGCTGCAGCGCCGCCTTCCTTGGCGCTGTACGTGCGGAGCTTTTGCGCCGTCTCGTGCGCGGGATCCTCGATTGCCATCACCGGCTTGGCCAGCGTGCCACGCTCCCAGGGTTGTACGGTCGCGCAACCCGCGCTCGCGAGCAGCGCCATGACGACGCCGATGAGCGCGATTCGCTTTGCTGTCAGCGTCATCTGGCGACTCCGCCCAGAACATCGAGAAGCTGCTGGCGTATCTCCGCACGGTCGCGGTTGCGAAACCCCGCGTGGATCGCACGCACAGCTCCGCCCTTGTCGATGATGTAGGAGCTGGGCATCCCCTGCAGCTGGAATGCGGTGGGACACGCGGCCGCGGAGTCGAGTGCAACCGTGAACTGCGCCGGATAGCGCGCCAGAAAACGCCGCGCGTCCTCCGGGGTCTTGTCGACGCTGACCGCGAGGATCTGCAGGCCCTTGCCTGCCAATTCGCGCTGCAACTCGTTCATGAACGGAAACGATTCGCGGCACGGGGCGCACCACGACGCCCAGAAGTCGAGGTACACGACCTGGCCGCGATAGTCCGCGAGACTGACCGCGCGACCGCCATCGAGCAACGGCGCGGAGCACGCCGGCGCCGGCTCACCGTTCGTGACCGAACGCGTGGTCGGTGCCCAGGCGATCACGCCAACGGCGGCGAGCGCGACGACGCCAAGCCGAGCGGTCAACCTGCGGCGCCGCGTATGCATGCGTGTTGTGCTACCGGTGCAGCAGATTGCGGCATCGGAAGCTTCCCCGTCTCCGAATCTCTATGACAATGGCATAACCGGCCGTGGTGAGCGCGCGTGCCCGCGGAGCGACCGCTTGCGCAGACCCTCGTCCGGCGCTTGGCCAACATGCGCCACTGTGGCGCTATTCCAGCGGCTGCGCGCGTTCGCATGCCGGTCCTACCGCGGCAGCACGATCGCGTCGTCCGGGTCGAACGTCACGCCTACCGGTTCGTCGCGAACTCGCAGCGAGCGCGCGCTGCCATCGAATACGAGCAGCTCGCCCCACGGCGTCGCCACCACGTATTCGATCCGGCTGCCTAGGTAGGCGCCACGCCTGCAGGCTCCGGGCAGCGTGCCTTGCCCTGCTGCGACGAGCCGCAGGCGGTGCGGCCGCACCGCGAGCGTGGCTGGACCCGGCGCGACGCCGTCCGCGCAAACCGCCACGCCGATGCCGCCGGCGGTAAACGTCGCTCCGGCTGAGCCGACCGCAAGTTCGCCTTCGATCAGATTGGCATCCCCGATGAAATCGGCAAGAAAGCGGCTCGCAGGCTTCTCGTAGAGCTGCTGCGGCGTGCCCTGCTGCGCGATGCGCCCGCTCTCCATGACGATGATGTTGTCCGAAACGGCGAGCGCTTCTTCCTGATCGTGCGTGACGTAGATGACCGTCAGTGCGAGAGATTGCTGCAACTCGCGGATCTCCTGCCGCACGCGGCGGCGCAGCTTCGCGTCGAGATTCGACAGTGGCTCGTCGAACAGCAGCACCGCCGGCTCGAGCACCAGCGAGCGCGCCACAGCGACACGCTGCTGCTGCCCGCCCGAGAGCTCGGAAGGCAGCCGCTGCTCGAGGCCGGCCAGCCCCAGCATGGCGAGCTTCGCATGCGCAAGCTCGCGCGCTTTTGCCTTGTTGGCGCGCATCGACAGCGGACCGTAGCAGACGTTCTCCAGCACCGTCATGTGAGGGAACAGCGCGTAGGACTGGAACACCATGCTGACATCGCGCTCGTTCGCCGCGCGCAGCGTCACGTTCTGGCCGCCGATCAGGATTCTCCCGCGCGACACCGGCTCGAGCCCGGCGACCATGCGCAACGTCGTTGTCTTCCCGCATCCGGAGGGCCCCAGCAGCGTGACGAGCTCGCCGGTCTCGACGCGAAACGATACGTCCTCCACCGCAAGCACATCGCCGTAACGTTTCGTAACCCGGTCGAAGACGACGCCATCCGAGCTCTTGTCCATCTTTAGTTTCCAGTCACGAGCACGGCGGTCGCGCGGCGCCCGAGTCGCGCTTCGCCCACGGCCTTCTGCACGAGCAGCAACACCGCGAGCATGAGGAAGATCAGCACCGAGGAGTACGCGATCGCGAGCGGATACTCGCCTGCCTCGACGCGATTGATGATGTACACGGTCGCAAGATTGTACTTCGCGGTGGCGAGAAAGATAACCGCGCTCACCGCCGTCATCGCGTGAGTGAAGCTGAACACCAGCGTGGCGAGGATCGCCGGTCGCAGGAGCGGAAGGATGACTTCACGCAAGGTACGCAATGTGGATGCACGCAGCGTCGCCGACGCCTCGTCGAGCGTCTTGTCGATCTGGGCGAGCGCCGCGACGCCGGCGCGCACGCCGACCGGCATGTTGCGGAACACGAAACACAGCACGAGGATCGCCATCCCGCCGGTCAACTCGAGCGGCGGCACGTTGAACGCGACGATATACGACACGCCGATCACGGTGCCGGGAATCGCGAAGCTCACCAGGGTCAGGAATTCGAAAGCGCGGCGGCCGGCGAAGCGGTGCCGGGTGATCACGTACGCGGCCAGGAGCCCGACGACCGCCGTCAATGGCGCCGAGACCGCCGCGACCTCGAGCGTCGTAAACAGGCTGTCCCATGCCGAGCCGCTGAAGAAGATGCCGCGCGGACCCCACTCGGCGCCGAACCCGGCCACGAAGTGGCTGAACGAGAGCGTCATGTCGCCGCGACCGATATCGCGCACGAAGCCGCCGACGAGGATCACGGCGTAGCAGACGAGCGTGAACGTGATCCACGCCGCGGCGATTCCGAAGCAGGTACGCCATAGCGCCCGCGGCAGCTTCGCCGGCGCGCCGCCGTCGCCCTTGCCGCTTACGGTCACATACGATGCGCGCCCGACCCAGCGCTGCTGCAACCAGAATGCAAGCAGCGTCAAGCCGAGCAGCACCATGGCGAGCACGGCGGCACGGCCGGGATCGTGCTGCGCACCTGCGACGGCGAAGAAGATCTTGATCGAGAGCACCTCGAAGTTGCCTGACAGCACGATCGGGTTGCCGAAGTCGGCAAGGCTCTCCACGAAGCCGAGCAGAAACGCATTGGCGAGGGCGGGGCGCAGCAGCGGCCAGGTTACCGTGAGAAAGACGCGGCCACGCGTCGCGCGCAGCGTCTGCGCCGCTTCCTCGAGGGCGGGGCTCACGGCAGTCAGCGCGCCGTGCAGGAGCATGAACGCGATCGGCGAAAAAGTGATCAGCTGCGCCAGCGCCACGCCGGGGAGCCCGTAGATCCAGCGCGAGCGCGGAATACCGAACGCGGCGTCGAGCCAGCCGGTGACAAGGCCCGTTCGCCCGAACAACACGACCAGGGCAAGCGCGATGACGAACGGCGGAGTGATGATCGGCAGGATCGACATCAGCTTGAGCAGCCCGGCGTAGCGCTGGCCGCCGCGCTGCACGACGAGCGCGAGCACGAGTCCGAGCAACGTCGACAGGAGACCCACGATCGCGGCGAGCAATGCCGAGTTGATCGCGACGCCGCAGCGGGTCCCGCCGCCAAGACAGCCGAGTCCCCAGATGTCCGAAGTCAGCAGCCGTGCGCTGACCAGCCCGGGGGCAAACCGGCCCTGCGAGTCGAGCACCGCGGCGATGAGCGAGCGAACGACCGGATAAAAGATGAAGACGATGAGCAGCGCGCCGATCACGACGACAATCGTCGCGACCGTCGTGTCACCGCGGAACAGGCCGAGTCGCGCGAGCGCGCGAGCCAGGCAGACGGTGAGTGCGCTGAGCGCGAGCGCGGCGCCGATGCCGAACGGCGGCCCGCCGGCACCGGCGGCGAATCCGGTGCCAAAAGCCCAGGCCAGCCCCAGCGCGGCGAAGACGGCGGTTGCGGCGTCGCGGCCCCACCACGCGAAGAGCAGCACCGCAGCCGCAGGTCCGATGAGCGCCCACTGCGACGTCGCTCCGGAAAGCGCGCGCATGAGAGCCGACGAACCGCCGGCACTCCATGGCGCGAGAACGAGCGCCGCCAGCGCGAGCGCCGCGACGACAATGGTCGCGCGATCGCGCGAGGAGGGTATGAACGCGGCCGGCGCAAGCGCCGCCGCGGGAGACGCCACCTAGCGTTCGTCGTCCCCGCGAAGCCTGCCCCGGACTCCGATCCGAGGGCGGGGACCCAGTGTCTTTGGTCGCACGACACTGGATTCCCTCCCCGCTTTCGCGGGGACTAAAGGCCGCGGGAAGGACGACCCCGGTAAGACGCGGTTCATGGGACCTAGTGTCACTTCGGCAGCGCCGAGACCTCCTTGTCCCACTTGGTCAGCAGCCGCGTGCGCTCAGCCGACGAGCCGTACTTGGCAAAGTCGTAGTTGATGAGCTTGATCTCGCTGAACTTCGGCGCCTGCGGCGGCGCGCTCGCGTTCTTGTTCGACGGCACTTGGTAGGACACCTTCGCCTGAGCACCGATGCTCTGCGCCTCCGAGGTTAGCGCCCAGTCGTACCACTTCTTGGCGTTGTCCAGGTTCTTGGCGCCCTTGATGATGCTCATGCTGCCGATCTCGTAGCCGGTGCCCTCGCACGGCGACACGATCTTGACCGGCGCGCCACCGACTGCCTGGACCACCGCATCGTGCTGGAAGGTGATGCCGACCAGCGTCTCGCCGGTCGCCGCGGCCCGCGCCGGCGCCGCGCCCGACTTCGTGTACTGGTTGACGTTCTTGTGCAACGCCTTGAGGTAGTCGAATGCCTTGTCCTCGCCCATCAGCTGCACGAGTGTCGCGAGCATCGTGTACGAAGTGCCCGAAGAATTCGGATTCGCGACCTGGATCTCGTCCTTGAACGCCGGCTTGATGAGGTCGGACCAGCACTTTGGCTCGGCAATGTTCTTCTTCTTCAGCTGCTCGGTGTTATAGCTGTAGCCGAGCGCACCCGCGTACACGCCGACCGTCCTGTATTTCGACTGTTCCGCCTGGCGCACCGCCCAATCCTGCAAGTCGGCCAGACGCGGTGATTTGTACGGCTCGGTCAGCCCCTCTTCGGCCGCCTGCAAGTGCGGGTCGCCGGTGCCGCCCCACCAGATGTCGCCGCGAGGATTCGCCGCCTCGGCCTTGATCTGCGCGTAAAACTCGCCGGAGCTCTTGCGCGTCATCAGCACTTTGATGCTGGTCGCTTTCTCGAACGCCGCGACCATCGGCCGGCACCACTCTTCCTGCACGGTACAGTAAACGACGAGCTCGCCTTGTGCGGCGGCGGTCAAGGGTGCCGCGAAGGCGATCGCCGCGGCGAGGCTTGCGATCCAGTTGCGCGATTCCATCATTTTCTCCCCCATTCGGGCCAACGCCGACAAGCATAGCGCAAAGACCGGCCGAGCGTGCCTGAGCCCAAGGGTTGCAGCAGCCGGCATCCCCGCCGCTCTTCGCGCATGGCGACGTTTGGCCGATGCGTCGCGATTGCTTCATCCGATTTCCCGCCGGCGTAAAATCCTGCCGGAAAAGTCCGGTGCATGCTCTCGACCGAAGGGGACCTTGTGAACAACGTATTCATCCGCATCGCTGCGCTCGTTGCCGTGCTCGCGCATCCGGGCGACGTTTCTGCGCAAGGCACGCTCGCCGTGTACTGCAGCTCACCGAACACGGCGTGGTGCCAGGGCATGGCCATCGGTTTCGAAAAGGCGACGGGCGTCAAGGTCGCCGTCACGCAGAAGGCGACCGGCGAGCTCTTCGCGCAGATCAAGGCCGAAGCCAACAACCCGAGGGGCGACGTCTGGTGGGCCGGTCCCGGCGACGCGTTTCTGCAGGCCGCCGAGGAAGGATTGCTCGAGACCTACAAGTCGCAGAACCTGGGACAGCTGCAGGATTGGGCGAAGCGCGAAGCGGAGATCTCGAAGTATCGCGTCGTCGGCGTCTACGGTGGCATTCTGGCACTCGGCTACAACACCGAGATCTTCGCCAAGAAGAAGCTGCCGATTCCCAAATGCTGGAAAGACCTGACCGATCCCGTCTACAAGGGCGAAGTCATGCTGTCGAACCCGAACTCCTCCGGCACCGCGTACATGATGCTCGCCTCGCTGGTCCAGATCTTCGGCGAGGATGAAGCGTTCAAGTACATGAAGGCGCTCAACGCCAACGTCAATCAGTATGCGCGTTCGGGGATCGGGCCGATGGCGGCGGTGACGCGAGGCGAGACCGCCATCGGCAGCACCGTGCTGCACGGCGTGATCAACGAGATCATGCGCGGCTTCCCGGTGCAGCCGATCCTGCCTTGCGAAGGCGTCGGCTACGAAGTCGGTTCGATGGCGATCGTCAAGGGCGCGCGCAATCTCGACAACGCGAAGAAATTCTTCGACTGGGCGCTGACTCCGGAGGCGCAGAAGATCGGCCTCGACATCAAGGAATTCGCGATTCCGACCAACAAGAACGTGCCGCTGCCGCCGCAGGTGCCGAATCTGGCCGCGATCAAGCTCATCGACTACGACACCGCCAGGTACGGCTCGGCCGCCGAGCGCAAGCGCCTGCTCGAGCGGTGGGAGAAGGAGATCAACGCGCTCGCACGTTGACGCGCACTGCGTCAATGACGCCTAAGCGCAAAGCCATCGCCTTCTGGCTCGCGGTCGGTACCGCCGGTTTTCTGCTCGTTCCGTGGTACGCGCTCGAGGGTTCGCTCTTCTCGACCGGTTGGATTCGCGACTATGCGAGCAAGGAGGCGGCGCCGGCGCTGGTGCAAGCTTTGCGCCACGGCCGGATCTGGCTCCTGCCGCTGGGCGGCTTGCTGCTCGCGGGCCTGGCGCTGCTTTCACCTCGCCTCGAGCGCGCGCTTCGTGCGCGCGGGCTCCTCGCGCTTGGCGCCGTGGGTATTCTCTACTTTCTGCTCCAGGGTTTCGCGATTGGCCCGCGGGGCTGGTCGTTCGCGACACTCGGCGAGGCGTTCGGCCCGCTTGCCGGCGGACAATACGGGATCGGGCTGGGAGCGCTTCTGATGGCCACCGCGTTCGCGATGCTCTTCGCGCTGGGGCTCGCGGAGCGAGGGCTTTTCGCCGGCGACGGATTCATCGCCGCCTGCATCGTCGCGATCGCGGTCCTCACCGCGACGTTCATCTTGTTTCCAGTGCTGCGCATCCTGTCGAGCGCCTTTCAGGACGGCCCCGGCGCCTGGTCTGCATCGGCGTTCTTCAGCCGGTTGCTCACCGCCAAGGTCTGGGGATTGGGTTGCTTTGCCGAAGGCCGAAGTTGCGGCGTGGCGTGGAACACGCTCTTGCTCGCGATTCTGACGGGCGCAGGCACGACCGCGCTGGGCCTCGCATTCGCGTTGCTCGCCACGCGCACCGACTTCCGCTTCAAGAAACTTTTGCGCGCGCTGTCGATCCTGCCGATCATCACCCCGCCGTTCGTCATCGGGCTTGGACTGATCCTCATCTTCGGTCGCTCGGGCCTGGTCAACCAGATGCTGGAGTCGGTATTCGGCATCGAGCCCGCACGCTGGTTCTATGGCCTGCCCGGATTGCTCGTTGCGCAGTTGCTCTCGTTTACGCCGGTCGCGTTCCTGGTGCTCATCGGCGTGGTCGAGGGCGTTTCGCCCAGCATGGAGGAAGCCGCGCAAACCTTGCGCGCGGACCGCTGGCGAACCTTCGTCGATGTGTCTTTACCGCTCATGCGCCCGGGACTCGCCAACGCGTTCCTGATCGGTTTCATCGAATCGATCGCGGACTTCGGCAACCCGATCGTGCTCGGCGGGAACTTCGGCGTGCTTTCCACCGAGGTGTTTTTCTCCGTCGTCGGCGCGCAGCTCGACCAGGGCCGCGCCGCCGCGCTCGGCATCCTTCTGCTGGGTTTCGCGCTCGCGGCGTTTTTCACGCAGCGCTGGATGCTCGGGCGCAAGGCCTATACCGCGTTTTCGGGAAAGGGAGATTCCGGGCTGCCGACGCCCCTACCCGACGGCGTGCGCCGCGTCTGCCACGCCGTGATCGTGCCCTGGATCGCGTTGACCCTCGTGATTTACGCGATGGTCTGCGTCGGCGGCTTCGTCGAGCAATGGGGCCGCAACTACGCCCCGACACTCAAGCATTACAGCAAGGCCTTCGCGATCGAGCTTGGGTCCCACGGCCTGCTGTGGGTCGGCACGGCGTGGAGCTCGTTCTGGACCACGGTCGAGCTATCGGCGATCGCGGCGCCCGCCACCGCGGCGCTGGGACTGCTGACCGCCTGGATCCTGACGCGGCAGCGCTTCAAGGGCCGGAACGCATTCGAGTTCTGCACCTTGCTCTCGTTCGCGATTCCCGGCACGGTGATCGGCGTGTCGTACATTCTCGCTTTCAACGTGCCGCCAATCGAGATCACCGGAACCGCGCTGATCCTGATCGCCTGCAACGTATTCCGGAACATGCCGGTCGGCGTGCGCGCGGGAATGGCGTCGATGGCACAGATCGACAAGAGTCTGGACGAGGCTTCGACGACGCTCGGCGCGCGCGGCGTCACCACCCTGCGCCGCGTGTTGCTGCCGCTGCTCAAGCCGGCAATCGTCGCCGCGCTGGTCTACAGTTTCGTGCGCGCCATGACGGCCCTTTCGGCGGTCGTGTTTCTGATCTCCGCCGAATACGACTGGGCCACGACGTACATCATCAACCGCGTGACCAACGGCGACTACGGAGTCGCGATCGCGTATTCGACGGTGCTGATCGTGCTGATGCTCGTGGTCATATGGCTCATCCAGCGCTTGGTCGGCGAAACGCGCCTCGGCCGGCGCGCGGGCGTTGCGGGCGCTGCCATGGGACAATTGGGCGCGGCTTGATTCCAAAAAAATGACCACGCCATCATGAAAGCGGCTGCTATCGAATTTGAGCACATCAGCAAGCACTACGGCGATATCGCTGCCGTGGACGATATCTCGTTCGCTATCAGCGCCGGAACTTTGGTCACCTTGTTGGGGCCATCGGGCTGCGGCAAGACCACGACGCTGCGGATGATCGCGGGGCTGGAGCTCCCGACGGCGGGAACGATCCGCATCGGCGGCGAGGATGTGACCCGCGCGCCGGCGTCGGCGCGCGACGTATCGATGGTGTTTCAGAGCTATGCGCTGTTCCCGCACATGACCGTGCTCGAGAACGTGAGCTACGGCCTCGTCGTGTCCGGCCTGCCCAAGCCCGACGTCGCGGCCAAGGCGCAGGCCGCGCTGGCGACCGTCGGCCTGTCCGGTTTCGACGCGCGCCTGCCCTCCGAGCTCTCGGGCGGGCAGCAGCAGCGCGTCGCCGTCGCGCGAGCGCTGGTGCTGGAGCCCGCAGTGTTGCTGTTCGACGAGCCGCTGTCGAATCTCGATGCGCGACTGCGGCGGCAGATGCGCGAGGAAATCCGCGAGCTGCAGCGGCGGCTATCGCTCACCGTCGTCTACGTGACGCACGATCAGGCCGAGGCGATGGCGGTATCCGATCGCATCGTCGTCATGAACAAGGGCGGCATCGCGCAGGAAGGCGCGCCGCGTGAGCTCTACGAGCAGCCGAAAGACGTGTTCGTCGCCGGCTTCATGGGCGAGGCGAACCGCGTGCGCGGAACGCTGCGGCGAATCGACGAGCGCATGGGCGAGGTCGCGCTGGGCCCGCTCACGCTCACGCTGGCTCACCGCGGGCTGCCGGCGGGCGAAGTCGACGTCGCGATCAGGCCGGAGTCTATCGTCATCGGCGAGAACGCCTCGGGCCTCGCCGGCACCATCCGCAAGTCCGCCTACCTCGGCGGCCTGATGGAGTACACGATCGGCACGGCGCTCGGCGATCTGTTTGTGATCGATATGGCGGTTGATCACCCGCGAGCCACCGGCGCGGAGGTTGGCTTGCGTTTTGCGAACCACGGCGTCGTGGCTATCGCGGCCGGCGCCGCACCCGCATGACGGCTGCGGAGCTCTCTGCGCGCGCGGAGTTCGCCAGGCGCCTTGCACGCGACGCCGGCGCGCTGGCGCAGCGTTATTTCCGGCGTGAAATCGACTTCGTCGCGGAGGCCAAGAGCCCGCAGGATTTCGTCAGCGCCGCGGATCACGCCGTCGAGGCGTTCATCCGGGAGCGATTGCAGAAGGCGTTTCCGGCGGACGCGGTCCTCGGCGAGGAAGGCGGTGGCGCGCTGGGACGCAATCTCTGGGTCGTCGACCCGATCGACGGCACGATCAATTTCGTGCATGGCGTGCGCTACTGGTGCATCGCGATCGGCTTCATCACCGCGGGCGAACGCAGGATCGGAGTGATCTACGACCCTTCGCTCGACGAGCTTTTCTGGGCGACCAAGGGTGAGAGTGCGTGGTGCGACGAAACGCGCATTCACGTCTCGCCGCGCGACCGGCTCGATCATGCGCTCGTCTGCGCGGGTTACGTGCCGCGGCATCCGCTGGAGGAGCACCTGGCGCTGAAGCGCCGGCTGCACGAAGCCGGCGTCGCGGTGAAGGACATGGGCGCGGGCGCGCTCATGTTGGCGCACGTGGCGGCGGGCCGCTACGACGCCTTTCTCGAGCCGCACATGCATCCCTGGGACGCATCGGCGGGGTTGCTGCTGGTCGAAGAAGCGGGAGGTCGCATCCATCCGTACCCCGGGCCGGGCGGGCTCGTCGCGGGCGGACCCGTTATCGCCGCGGCACCGGGCATTTTCGCCGCGCTCGAGCGGCTCACGCTCGCGCGCTGATCGGCAAGAGGTGTCATGCATCGGCTCGCGGTCGCGGCTCTCGAGACGTCTATCCCGCCGTCGCGCTCAATGATCTACACACGCGGTGCAAGCTAACGTCTACTTGCCCAGGTTGAGACGCTTCGCGCCTTCAGTGTAGATCCTGATCCTTTCCTTCATGAAGCCGTCCATCTGTTCCAAGCCGATGTTTACGAGTTCGAAACCGCTCTTGGCGGCGAGATCTTTCATCTCGGGGTCGTTGTTGAGCGAGGCCCACAGGTCCGACAACCGCTTCCTGGCCTCAGGTGGCGTCGACTTCGGCACGCCGATTCCGCGGTACGCGCCGTCGACCCAATCGACACCGAGCTCCCGAAACGTCGGTGTGTCAGGCAGGAGCGGGTGGCGTTTTTCCATCGCCACGGCAAGCGCACGCACCTTCCCCTTGCTGTTGATGGCAAACGCCGTGTACGACATCGCTCCGTCCACGTGACCACCAAGTATCGCTGTCGTCATATCGCCTGTGCCCTTGAACGGCACGTAGGTGGTTTTTATGCCGAATGTAGCGTTCAAGCGTTCATGCGCAGCGTGATTGGCTGAGTTCAGGCCGGAGCCACCCAGCGAGAGTTTTCCGGAATCCGCCTTGGCCGCCTTCACGAAGTCCTGGAACGTCTTGAAAGGGCTTGACTCCAGGACCACCAGCGCATCCGGGGTGTAATGGAACCAGAAGACAGGTGTGACGTCCTCTGTCTTGTATTGCACTTGGCCTTCGATGGGCTGAAACACGATGTGCGGCAGGTTGATACCAACGATGTTGAGGCCATCGCCGGGGAGCTGATTCATCTGGGCCCACATGAGGCCGCCTCCAGCGCCCGGCTTGTATTGAATGATGGTGTCGATCGCCGGACAGCGCTTCTTCAACACAACCTGCTGGTGACGTCCGGATATATCGGACTCGCCTCCAGCCGGGAACGCCTGCCAATACAAGATATTCCGGTCAGGGCAGCTTTGCGCAAAAACTGCGGGCGCCACGACAATGCTCAGCAGTGCTATCACCTTCTTCATGGATCAACCCGTCCTCGCGCTATGTACGTGGATCTCGACCTGCCGGAGTACCCAATCCGCCGACAACCGCGAAGATTATATTCCCCGGTATCCGGCGCGAAAAGCCGTCTCTCATGCGCGTTGACGCAGTTATTTGTCCGACTCCGTACGCATCACGCGTTGCAGTCCGCCAGCGCGCCCGGGAGTTGCTGGATTAGCGTTTGCGAGGCGTCAAGGCGTGCGCTGGGCCTGCATTTGTGGGTGGTGGTATCGTTGGTCGTGCTGCATGTCGACAAGCCCCATGGCGGCGCTGGGGCAGGCTCGAGTGCGTCGCGAAGAGGTGCTGCATGTCGCAACTCGAGGCGGAGCGCATACAGGCGCGCATGGCGGTCGTCGACGAGCATATCCGGTGCGAGAACAGGCACGACGTGGATGCGGTGATGGCAACCTTCGGCATGGACGCACGGTACGACGACGAGCCGTGGAGGGATCACCGCATTGGCCGCGACGGCGTGCGGTCGTATTACAGCGAGCTCATGCGCGCACTGCCCGATCTGGCAATAGAGGTGAAGCACCGGCACGTGGGATCCGAGAGCTTCGTGCTGGAGGTCACGATCCGGGGTACGCATCTCGGCCCGTGGTGCGGCCTGCCGGCGACGGGCCGACGGATGGAGTTCCCGCTTTGCGCGGTGTACGCGTTCGACGGGGATGACCGGCTTGCGGGCGAGCGCATTTACTATGACCGCGGAACGCTGCTGGGCCAGCTCGGCCTCTTCCACGAGCCTTCGCGAGGGGTGGGGCGCATCGTGACCGCACTCAGTCATCCGCTCACGATCGCGCGCGCGTACCTGCGCCGTTCCCCTCGGTGAAAGCTCCGCACGAAATCGTGGCGGTAGCGGGACACGAAGTAACGATATCCAATCCGCGCAAGCTGCTCTTCCCGCAGGCGGGTTTTACCAAGCTCGACCTCGTGCATTACTACCTCGCGGTGGCTGCCGGCGCGCTGCGCGGATCGGGCGGGCGGCCCAACATGCTCGTGCGCTATCCCAACGGCATCGAGAGCGAGTTCTTCTATCAGAAGCGCGCGCCCGAATCCCGACCGGAGTGGATCGAGGTCGTCACGATCCGCTTCCCGTCGGGCCGCAGCGCCGATGAGGTGGTGCCGCGCGACGCTGCCGCGCTCGCATGGCTTGCGAACCTGGCTTGTATCGAGCTCCATCCGCATCCCGTGCGCGCCGAAGATCTCGATCATCCCGACGAGCTTCGAGTCGACCTGGATCCGGTGCCGGGCGTCAAGTGGACCCAGGTGCGCAAGGTGGGACTCGTCGTACACGAGGTCCTCAAGGACTTCAAGCTCGCCGGCTATCCCAAGACATCCGGCAAGCGCGGGCTTCACATCTACGTTCGCGTCAAGCCACGTTGGACTTATGAAGAGGTGCGCCGCTGCGCGCTCGCCTTCGCGCGCGAAGTCGAGCGCCGGGCGCCGAAGCTCGCGACGACCAAGTGGTGGAAGGAGGAGCGCCACGGCGTTTTCATCGACTACAACCAGAATGCGCGGGATCGAACGATCGCTGGCGCGTACTCGGTGCGACCGACGCCCTCTGCCACCGTCTCCGCGCCGATCGAGTGGGATGAGCTCGAGTCCTGCGATCCGCGCGATTTCACGCTGAAGACGGTGCCGCTGCGTTTCAAGCAGCGCGGCGACCCGCACGAGGGAATCGATCGCAGGGCCTACTCGCTGGAGCCGCTGCTCGAGCTGGCCGCTAGACAGGAGAGCGAAGGGCAGGAAGACGCGCCCTGGCCGCCCCATTACCGCAAGGCGCGAGACGAGCCACCGCGCGTGCAGCCGTCCAAAAAAAAGGTGGCGCTCAGCGCTTCCGTCGACCGGCCCCGAACACGTTCTCAAGCTCGTAGGGCTTCGTGACCTCGAGCTGGTCGTAGCGGCATTCCTCCGGCGGCTTGTCGGGCCGCCAGCGCAGGAAGATCGCCGCATGCCGGAAGCGGTCGCCCTGCAGGTGGTCGTACTTCACTTCGCACACTCGTTCGATGCGCAAAGGTTCCCATGAGAGGTCCTTGCCAGCGCTCCAGCGGCTTTGCGCGCCGGGCATGCGCGCGGATTCGGCTCCGGCGCCGGCCCAATCGCGCCATGGGTGCCCGCCAATCGCGTTCTTGCGCAGCGGCTCGAGCTCTTTGGCCAGCCGACGCCGCGTCTCCATGGTGAACGAGGACGTCACGCCGACGTGATGGAGCGCGCCGCGCTTGTCGTAGAGGCCGAGAAGCAACGAGCCCACGATGCCTTCGCCGGCCTTGTGCCAACGAAAGCCCGCCACGACGCAATCGGCGGAGCGCACGTGCTTGATCTTGAGCATCGCGCGCGTGCCCGGCTGATAGGCCGCGTCGACTCGTTTGGCGATAACCCCGTCGAGGCCCGCGCCCTCGAAGCGCTTCAGCCACGCTTGCGCGATCTTGCGGTCCGTCGTGACCGGCGTGAGATATAGGGGCGGCTTCACGCGCGCGAGCAGCGATTCAAGCTCGCGGCGGCGTTCGGCCTGTGGGTGACCACGGAGATCTCGGCTCTCGACGGCGAGCACGTCGAAGGCCACGTACGATGCCGGCGTCTCGCGGGCAAGCTTCTCCACGCGAGAGGCCGCGGGATGCAAACGCATCTGCAGCGCATCGAAATCGAGTCCTTCGGGCGTCACGATGACGATCTCGCCGTCGACGACGCAGCCCTCGGGCAACTGAGCCAGGAACGCTTCGTGCAGATCGGGAAAATAGCGGTCGAACGGTCGCAGGTCGCGGCTCTGGATGAAGACATCCTCGCCGCGAAAGACCAGGGCGCGAAAGCCGTCCCATTTGGGCTCATAGAGGAATTCGCCTTCCGGAGGAAGTTCCTCGGCAACCTT
>DASXQW010000151.1:0-7414 GCA_036506975.1 Casimicrobiaceae bacterium
CAATAAAAAACCCGATCAGCTCGCGCTAATCGGGTCGGCAGACTTCGAAACAGCAACCTCGCCGCTTTAGCCGTATTTGTCGGGGAATCTTCCTTGTCGGGGAAGCCCGTTCGCGCCCGCAAGCTGATCGTCAAATCGGCGCGTGATTGCTAGTTTACCGAGGCGCTCCCGGATGTCAATTACCGCTTAAGTAGGGTCAGAGACGACTTTCGAGCGCGTCCGGAGTAACTCGGAACGTTCCAAGAAAATCGTCTCTGACCCTACTTAGCTGGCGTTGAGCTTCTCCAGCAGCGCGACGAGCTTCGCCGGCTCATCGGTGCGCCGCATGCGCTGGACGATCGGTTTCGCCACACCGATGTCGCTGGCGAGCACGCGCTGCTTGATCGAAAGAAGATGCGCCGGATGCATGGAGAAGTTGGTGAGCCCCATGCCGAGCAGCAAGCGCGTGAGGCGGGCCTCGCCCGCCATCTCGCCGCAGACCGCGATCGGCACCTCGGCCTTGTTGGCAGTGGCGATGGCGAGCGCGATGAGCTTTATTACCGCTGGATGCAACGCGTCATACAGTTGGGAAACCGCGTCGTCGGCGCGATCGACCGCGAGCGTGTACTGAATCAGGTCGTTGGTACCGATCGAGAGGAAATCCAGCCGAGTCGTGAACGCGCCGATCGAAAGCACCGCGGCCGGGATTTCGATCATGCCGCCGATCTCGACGCCCGGATCGAACTTTTCACGCTGCTCGCGCAAGCTCTCCTTCGCCTGCGCGATCAGCACCAGCGCCTGCTCGATCTCGCCCACGGACGAGAGCATGGGCAGCAGGATTTTCACCTGGCCGTAATGCGACGCGCGCAGAATGGCGCGCAGCTGAGTGAGGAAGAGCCGCGGCTCCGCGAGGCAGAAGCGCACCGCGCGCAGGCCAAGCGCCGGATTCGGCGCGACGCGCGACAGGCCGTCGAGCCCTTCCTTTTGCTTGTCCGCGCCGAGATCGAAAGTGCGGATCGTCACCGGATGGCCCTTCATGCCGGAAGCGACCGCCCGGTATGCCTCGAATTGCTCATCCTCGGAGGGCAGGCCGTCGCGGTTGAGAAAAAGGAACTCGGTTCGGAACAGCCCCACGCCGGCTGCCCCGTTCTCGATCGCCTGCTCCAGATCCTCCGGCAGCTCGATATTGGCCATGAGGTCGACGCGACAGCCGTCGAGCGTCGTCGCGGGGGTCGTTCGCAGGCGGCGGAGCTTTTGCCGCTCGAGCTCGAGCTCGTCCTGCTTGACCCGGTATTCGGCGAGCACCGAGCGATCGGGGTTGACGATGACGACGTTGCGGCCGCCATCGACGATCAAAAGCTCGTTCTCGCGGATCAGCGCACGCGCATTGTGCGTCGCGACGACCGCGGGGACGTTAAGGCTGCGCGCGACGATCGCGGTATGCGAGGTGACCCCGCCGAGATCGGTCAGGAAAGCCGCAAAGTGGTGGTTCTTGAACTGGATGACATCGGCGGGCGACAAGTCGTGCGCGACGAGGATCGTATGCTCCTCGGCGTTGGCCGGCCTCACGTTGCCGGGCTTGCCCAGCAACACCTTGAGAACGCGCTCGACGACCTGAACGACGTCGGCCTTGCGCTCGCGCAAGTAAGGGTCTTCGATCGACTCGAACTGCTCGACGAGCACGGAGAGTTGCTGCGTCAGCGCCCATTCGGCATTGCAAAGCTGCTCGGCGATGGTGTGCTTGGGCACGTCGCGCAGTACGGGATCGGCGAGAATCATCCAATGCACGTCGAGAAACGCGCCGAATTCCGCCGGGGCGTCGCCGGCGGTCATCGCGCCATGCAAGCTCTCCAGCTCTTTCTTGACGGCCTCGAGGGCCTGCGTCAGGCGCTCGATCTCGCCGGGCACCTGCTCGGGCGTGATCGAGTAATGGGCCACCTCGAGGGTCGCGTGCGAGACGAGCTGCGCTCTGCCGATGGCGATGCCGCCGGAGACTCCGATACCGTGCAGAACGAAGCTCATGGGGCGCGGAAGGGCGAAAGGCAGAGAGGATGCGACAACACCGGAAAGGCCATGAGATTCCTCCCGGTGTGGTTGCAAGAGACAGCGTTAGTTCCCGGTTTCATGTCGCGCTGCATGCGATAGCGCCGGCGGGTCCGCATCTTGCAGGCGCTCGACCTCGTTCCTTCCTTCCGTTACCGTTGCTCGCCGAATCGACCGGCGATGAGCTCGACCATCGCGGTCATCGCTTCGGCTTCGTCCGGGCCCTGTGTCTCCAGCCGGATCGTCGCGCCGACGCCCGCCGCGAGCAGCATCACCGCCACCATGCTGCGCGCGCTCGCCCGCCGTCCATTCCATACCAGACAAACATTGCAGCGGAATTGCGATGCCAGCTCCACGATCTTCGCGCATGCACGCGCATGCAGTCCGCGGCGGTTGGTCAATTCGACTTGGCGTATTTGCATGATTGGAGCCGTCGTTGTCCAGGGATAGCGTCTCGGGATACAGCTTGAGCGCCCCTGCATTGATCGATCCCGCCATGCATTGGTTCCGCGCGGCATGTAAAAGCATGTGTCGCCGCATGACGACCCTCCGATACCCTGCGGCCCGCATCACTGCCCCTCGCCGAAATAGTCTCCAATCAGCGCGACGATTGCGTCGAGCGCTTCGGCCTCGTCCGGACCGTCGGTCTCGAGCACGATCCGGCTGCCCTTGCCTGCGGCGAGCATCATCACCCCCATGATGCTCTTGGCGTTGACCTTGCGGCCGTTGCGCGCGACCGAGACGTCGCATTGGTACTTGGCCGCGAGCTGGGTCAGCTTGGCCGCGGCGCGCGCGTGCAGCCCCAGCTTGTTGATGATCTCAACTTCTTGTTGCCGCATAGATCGGGTCGACGTCGATATGCAGCACGCCGTCGCAGCCGCCGCTGATGGCCTTCTTGATCATCGTCTCCATGCCCTTGTCGCGGTAAGTGAATGCGCGCACCAGCATCGGCAGATTCACGCCAGCGACGGCCTCGACGCGCCCCGCAACGAGCAACTTGGCGGCGAGATTGCATGGCGTAGCGCCGTAGATATCAGAGAAGATCAGGACGCCGTCGCCGCTATCGAGCGCCTCCACCAGCGCCCGCGCTTTCGGCAGCAGCTGCAGCGGATCGTCGGTCGCGGCGACCCGCAGGCTATCGAACTGCGGCGGGCGGCTACCCAGCACGTGTGTCACCGCGCCGGCGAGGCTGTCGCCCAGCGTGCCGTGAGCGACAATCAGGATGCCGATCATGATGGCTCCGTCGAGCTCTTTGCGTGGCGCGCGCCTCACTGCGGCGTAATCGACGCCGGCGCGCGCCCTTTGAGTCGAGGTTATCTTAGCACGCAGCTGCGACGCGCCGGCTCGACGCCTGGTTCGTCGCGTGCACCAGCGCCTCCGCGAAGCGGTCCGCGAGGTCGAACCCGGTCTGCTTGGTGATCTCGACGAAGCCCGTCGGACTGGTGACGTTGATCTCTGTCAGGTAATCCCCGATGACGTCGAGGCCGACGACCAGCAGGCCGTCCGCCCAAAGCTTCGCCCCGATCGTTTCGGCGATCAGGCGGTCGCGGGGCGAAAGTGGGCGCGCAACGCCGCGCCCTCCGGCGGCCAGGTTGCCGCGCGTTTCGCCGGGTTTGGGAATGCGCGCGAGCGAGTGCGGCACTGGCTCGCCGGCGATCAGCACGATGCGCTTGTCGCCGTCGGCGATCTCGGGTATGAAGCGCTGCGCCATGATCGTGCGCGCGCCGTGGTGGCCGACTGTCTCGATGATGACGTTGCGATTGGCGTCATCCTCGCGGACGCGGAATACGGATGCCCCGCCCATGCCGTCGAGCGGCTTCAGAATGACGTCTTCGTGCTGGTCGACGAATTCGCGCAGCAGCTCCGGGTCACGCGTGACCAGCGTCGGCACGATGAAATCGGGGAACTTGGCGATCGCCAGCTTTTCGTTGTAGTCGCGCAGTGCGCGCGGGCGGTTGAAGACGAGCGCGCCCTGCAACTCGGCAGCTTCGAGTAGATAGGTGGAATACACGTACTCCATGTCAAACGGCGGGTCCTTGCGCATCAGAACGGCGGCAAAGGACTGGAGCGGCCGTATCGCCGGCGTTCCGACCTGGAACCAGTCGTGGTCGTCTGCGGCCACCGTCAGCGGCCGCACGGTGCCGAACGTCTGTTTTCCGTCCCAGAAAAGATCGCGCTGCTCCAATGCGAACAGCGCATGACCGCGATCGCGCAGCGCGCGCATCATAGCCACGCTGGTGTCTTTGTAGGCCTTGAGCGATGCGAGAGGATCGAGAATGAACGCGAATTCCATGGCCGGCGGGGGCGGCATGCGGGAGCGCCATCGTACCGCAAATAGCGCAGACTGCAGTCGCGCAGAATCGCGCGGCGCGTAGCGATGAGCGCGCGGCGCGAATCCCGGGAGCAGGTCGGCCGAAAGGGGCCCCGGGTTTCGGCGCCGCCTCAACCCGGGCTAATCGTCGAGCGCTTCGACGCCAACGACCGTTCCCGCCGCTTCCCGCCGATATCCCGGCAGCGTCGCCACGATGCGCGCCAAGACCGCGCCTTGCAGCACATCGATCAGCCGCACGACGGCAGGCGTCGCGAGCTCGGACGCGCGGACCGCGAGGTAGTAGCGCTCGCGCACCCGCGGCACGAAGGCGAGCCCGTATGCGGCGGCAGCCGCGCGCAGCCCGAAGCCTGCGTCTGCGGCCGCCGATGCAACTGTAGCCGCGACGGCAGCATGCGTGAACTCTTCGTTGGGGTAGCCTACGAGCGACGAAGCTTCGAGACCTTCCTCCGCGATCAAGCGATCGATCAGTAAGCGGGTACCCGAGCCACGCTGGCGATTCACGAAGCGCAGTCGCTTGCGCGCAAGGTCGCGGAAGCCGTGGACGCGCGCCGGATTGCCGCGTGGAAGCATGAATCCCTGGTCGCGATCGACAACACGGATCAGCCGGTCGCGCCGCGCTCGTAATAGACGGCGGAACGGAGCAAGCCCGTCTGCAGTGTGCACGCCGAGCGGAATGTGAAAGCCGGCGAGGTCGGTTCGTCCTTCGGCGAATTGCTGCAAGGCGTGCAGGCTACCCATGAACGCCAAGTCAAGCGAGAGGCCCGCTGCGGCGGGCAAAGCATCGCGCAGCGCGGCGAGTGCCAGGTCGTGGCTCGCGGTCACGGTGAGCCTCGCCACCCGCTCCCCGCGTCCGGGGCGCGACGCCAGCTCAACGGCCAGAGCCGGCAGGATGCGCTCCAATCGTTGCGCCGCCGCCCGGTGCCCCGCAAGGAGTTTTTCGCCCGCGGGCGCGAGCCGGGCGCCGCGCCCACGCTCCAATTGAACCAAGGGCGCGCCCAGCATGCGCTGATAGTCGCGCAGCAGGCCCCATGCCGCACGGTATGACAGGCCGCGATCGGCAACCGCCGCGGCCAGCGAAGCCTTGGCGCGAATCGCGCCGAGCAGCGGCAGGAGCCGCGCGTCGAGCGCGTCCGCCGTATCGGCGAAGGTCCATGACAGCGTCGGAATGAGCCGCATTATGCAAGCAGATACATATTTTGCGATGGGAGACGGGTCGCTATGATGGCTCTCACAGGGAGAGTTTATATGCATCCTGGTACATATATCAAATCAGTCGTCGCCGCACGCCGAGAGCGATGAGCGATCTTTCCCAGGCCGGGGCAGAAGCGTTGCGGCTCGTTGCCGGCGGCGATCCCAAGCTGCTGGACATCGTGCTGCTCAGCCTGCAGGTGAGTCTCACGGCAGTCGTCTTCGCGTGCGCGGTCGGCTTGCCGCTGGGCGCGACCGTCGCGGTCAGTCGCTTTCCCGGGCGGCGCACGGTCGTGGTCGTGCTCAACGCCCTCATGGGCCTGCCGCCTGTCGTTGTCGGCTTGGCTGTCTATCTGCTGCTGTCGCGGGCTGGCCCGCTGGGGGCAATGGGATTGCTCTTTACGCCGGCGGCGATGGTGATCGCACAGGCGATCCTGATCACTCCCATCATCGCCGCGTTGTCGCGGCAGGTGGTCGAAGACGCCTGGGCCGAATATCGCGAGCAGCTTCGGTCGCTGGGCGAGCGCCGCTTCGGCTCCGTGATGACCATGCTCTGGGACTTGCGGTTTTCGCTGGTCACCATCGTGCTCGCTGGCTTCGGCCGCGCGGCCGCAGAGGTAGGCGCGGTGATGATCGTTGGCGGCAACATCGATGGCGTTACGCGCGTGATGACCACTGCGATCGCGCTCGAGACGAGCAAGGGCGATCTGCCGCTGGCGCTCGGGCTGGGGATGGTGCTTCTTGCCATTGTGCTCGCACTCAATGCCGGAGCGTACCTGGTCAAGGAAACCGCACAGCGACGCTTCGGATGACGGCCTCGATCGACATGCACGCGCCGGCGACGCTGCTGCCTCTGCACCTTGAGGCCGTCGTGTTCGAGGCCGGCGGCCGGCGCATCATCGATGGCGTATCGCTGACGCTCGAAGCGGGACTACGAACCGTGATCGTGGGCCCCAACGGCGCGGGGAAGAGCGTCCTGTTGCGGCTGTGCCACGGCCTGTTGCCGCCGACGTCCGGGAAGATCGCCTGGAACGCACCGGAAATCTCCGGCGCGCCGCGTCGCCAGGCGATGGTGTTTCAACGACCCGTTCTTCTGCGGCGCTCGGCGCTGGGCAATATTCTCCATGCGCTGAGGGTTGCCGGTGTGCCGCCCCGGCAGCGAAAGACGCGCGCGCGCGAGGCGTTGCGCAAAGTCGGCCTCGAGACTCTTGCTTCCCATCCGGCGCGGGTACTCTCGGGCGGCGAGCAGCAACGTCTCGCTCTGGCGCGCGTCTGGGCGCTCCGTCCCGAGGTGCTGTTTCTCGACGAGCCCGCAGCGAGCCTCGATCCGGGCGCGACGCATGAGATCGAGCGAATCATCGCCGCGATGCACGCCGCCGGCACCAAGATCGTAATGGTCACCCACAACCTCGGCCAGGCACACCGGCTCGGCGAGGAAATCCTCTTTCTCCATCAGGGAAGGGTGCTCGAGCGCGCGCCGGCTGGCCGGTTTTTCAGGCAGCCGATGTCCGCGGAAGCCGCGCAGTTTCTTGAAGGAGAGTTGCCTTGGTAGCCACCCGCCGTATCTTCCTCGCCGCCATCCTCGTCTGCGCCGGTTTTGTCGCGCAGGCGCAGGAACGCTTCATTACCGTTGCCTCGACCACGTCGACCGAGCAGTCGGGCCTGTTCAGCCATCTGTTGCCGATTTTCGAAAGGCAGACCGGCATCAAGATCCGCGTCGTCGCCCTGGGGACGGGCCAAGCCCTCGATGTCGCGCGGCGCGGTGATGCCGACGTCGTGTTCGTGCACGCTCGCGCCGCCGAGGAAAAGTTTCTCGCGGAAGGTCACGGCGTCAAGCGCTATCCGGTGATGTACAACGACTTCGTGCTCGTC
>DASXQW010000152.1:0-6643 GCA_036506975.1 Casimicrobiaceae bacterium
TCAGGCTTCTTGCGCCACGCGCATGGGTGCGGGTAGCGCTCCACGCCGCCGGCGCTGCAGCAGGAAAACCCCGCCGAGCACGACGAGCGCTGGCAGGAACAGCCACTCTTTCGCGGGTCGGATCGCTTCGGTCTCGATCCCGGTGATCATGAATCCCTGCTCGAAGCCCGCCCTGTCGGCGGCGCTGTGCAGGTTCACCGCGCCGATCTGGATGCCGGTCGGCGTGGTCATCGTCGTCAGTCCGGATTTGGCGAACCGCTGGGCAGCGGTGCCCTCGGTCCCGAGCGGGAGCAGCACGGTCTTCTTGACGTCCTTGCCTTCGATGCTGGTGCCCTCGATGCGCAGCCGCAGGCCCGTATTCGGCGGCGCCGCGGCCGCCAACTCCATCAGCTTCTGTGCTGGCGCGACGTCGTACTTCGGGAAGGCGAAATCCATCCAGAAATCGGGGCGCAACAAGGTGAACGTCACCAGGAGCATCGCCACCGACTCGTACCAGCGGCTCTTGGTCACGAACCAGCCCTGTGTTGCGGCCGCGAACACCAGCATGGCTCCAACGGCGGCGGCGACGGTCAACGCGAGGTGGACATACGAGTGAACGCCAAGCAGCAACAGCTCGGTATTGAAGATGAACATGAACGGCAGGATCCCGGTGCGGATGCTGTACCAGAACGCGGTAAAGCCAGTGCGAAGGTAATCGCCACGCGAGATCGCTGACGCCGCGAACGCCGCCAAGCCGACCGGCGGCGTGACGTCCGCCATCAGACCGAAGTAAAAGACAAACATATGCACGGCAACCAGCGGCACCACGAGGCCGCTCTGCGCGCCGAGCTCGACGACGACGGGTGCCATTAACGTCGAGACGACGATATAGCTAGCAGTCGTCGGCATCCCCATGCCGAGGATGAGGCAGATCACCGCGACCAGGAATAGCATGCCGATCATGTAGCCGGCCGAGATGGTCTCGACCAGGTCGGTCATCACGAGTCCGAATCCCGTGAGCGAGACCGTCCCGACGATGATGCCCGCCGCGGCCGTGGCGATGGCGATGCCGATCATGTTGCGCGCGCCGCCCCCGAGTCCGTCGATCAGATCGTTCCAGCCCGCGCGCAGACGCGACAGCGGTGAAACCTCGTTGCGAAACATCGCAATCAGGGGTTTCTGCGTCAGGAGAATGACGATGAGCAACGCAGTCGCATAGAAGGCCGACAGTCCTGGCGAGAGATGCTCGACGAGCAATACCCAGATCAGCAGCACGACGGGTAGCAGGTAGTGCAACCCGGCGAGCAGTGTTTCCTTCAATGGCGGCAGCTCGATCACTTCGGCGTTGGGATCATCGACGACGAGATCGGGCTCGGCGGCGACGATGCGCAGCAACGCGAGATAGACGACGGTGATCAGCGCAACCACGATCCAGATGGCTGCCTGCGGAAAGATGTCCTTGATCCAGCCGAGCCCGTAGTAGACGACATTGGCGAGGATCACCAGCGCGGCAAGCGTCATCACAATCCCCGCCAATCGTCCCCAGGTCGACGTACCGGCGCGTCGGGGCAGGCCCTTGATGCCCGCTTTCACCGCCTCGAGGTGGACGATATAGAAGAGCGCGATGTACGAGATCACCGCCGGCAGCGCGGCGTTCTTGCAGATTTCGGCATACGATACCCCCACGTACTCGGCCATCAGAAACGCGGCTGCGCCCATCACGGGCGGCATGATCTGGCCGTCGATACCGGCCGCGGTTTCGATCGCGCCGGCCTTCTCCGCGGAATATCCGACGCGCTTCATCAAGGGAATCGTGAACGTGCCGCAAGTGACGACATTCGCCACCGACGAACCGGAGATCATGCCCATCATGCCGGAAGACACGACCGCGGCTTTTGCCGGGCCGCCGCGCATGTGGCCCAGAAAAGCGAACGCAATCTTGATGAAATAATTGCCCGCCCCGGCCTTCTCCAGCAGCGAGCCGAACAGGACGAACAGGAAGATGTAGCTTGCCGATACGCCGACCGCGACGCCGAAGACGCCCTCGGTTGTAAGCCAGTAATGCGAGACCGCCTTGGACAGTGACACGCCCTTGTGTGCAATCACGTCAGGCATCGACGCGCCCGCAAACGCGTATACCAGCATCAGCGTCGCGATGATCGCGAGCGGCGGGCCGACGACGCGGCGCGTCGCTTCCAAGAGCAGCAGCATCCCGACCACCGCGGTGGCGAAGTCCAGCGGCGTGGGTTGCCCGGGGCGGGTCGACAATTCGCGATAGAACAGGAACAGGTACGCGCCGCAGAACGCCGCCACGGCCGCAAATACCCAATCCTGCACCGGAATCCGGTGGCGCGGCGAGGACTTGCTGAAGGGATACGCGAGGAAGCCCAGGAAAAGCCCGATGCCGAGGTGCAGCGCCCGCATCTCGGTGTCGTTCAGGATGAAGGCGTTGAAATTGAACGGCAGCGGCGAGGCGTACCAGAGCTGGAGCAGCGACCAGCCGATGCAGGTCGTCGCCAGAACTGCGCGGCCAATCCCGGCGGGCTTGCGCGCGCCGAGATCGGCTTCCTGGACCAGCTCCCGGACGTCCGGGCCTTCGCTCACCGAGAGCTCCTCAAATCGTGAAACGCCTCTGCGTTACTATTTCACGGGCCTTTGACCCAGCCCTTTTCGCGGAAGTAGCGCGCCGCGCCCTCGTGCAGCGGTGCCGACAAACCGTCCTGCACCATGTTTTTGGGATCGAGATTCACGAATGCCGGGTGCAGCTTCTTGAACTCGTCGAAGTTGTCGAACACCGCCTTGGTGATGATGTAGACGGTGTCCGCGGGCACCTTGGCCGAGGTCACCAGCGTGGCCAGCACACCGTAGGTCTTCGTCGGGTCCGGATTGTTCGCATACATGCCTCCCGGAATCGTCGCATACGCGTAATACGGGCTCTTGTTCACCAGCGCATCGACGGCGGACCCTGTCAACGATACGAGCCTGGCGCCGCAGGCGGTGGTCGGGTCCTGAATGTTGGCCGAGGGGTGTCCCACGCCATAGAAGAAGCCGTCGATCTTGTTGTCGCACAGGGCAGGACCGTGCTCGTCGGCCTTGAGCTCGGAGGCGAGCGCGAAGTCCGAGAGCTTCATGTTCATCGCGGTGAGCAGCTCGTCCATGGCCGAGCGCGTTCCCGAACCGGGGTTGCCGACGTTGAAGCGCTTGCCCTTGAAGTCGGCAAACGTCTTGATGTTCGCCTCCCTGCGCGCCACGACGGTGAACGGTTCGGGGTGGACCGAGAACACCGCGCGCAGATCGGCGTAGGCCTGGTCCTTGAAGGGGCCGGTGCCCTTGTAGCTCTGATACTGGACGTCGGACTGCGCCATGCCGAAATCGAGCTCACCCGCCTTGATCGTGTTGACGTTGTAGACGGACCCTCCGGTCGACTCGACCGAGCAGCGCAAACCGTGCTTCGCGCGGTCCTTGTTGACGAGACGGCAGATTGCGCCGCCGACTGCATAGTAAACGCCGGTCACGCCGCCGGTTCCGATGGTGACGAACTTCTGTTGCGCGATGGCCGCGCCGGGCACGGCAAGGACGCAGACGAAGGCAACGCCCGTTGCCAGCGACGTCAAAACGCCGGGGATGTCGCGACGACAAGAAAAGCTGTGCATGGTAAGTCTCCTCTCCTGGGGTGAATAGTCCCGGCGCGATTATGCCGTGGCCTTGTGCGCGATGGACGTTAGACCGAGGCAAGATCGGCGATGCGGCGCAACTGCACGCGAATCGCGTTGTAGCCCATCTCGATGTAGCGCGCTCGACGGCTCGGACCGCTTCACCGTGATCGCGCTCGCGTTTAATCGCCCTTGAGCTTCCTGATCATCGCGGCGCCGGTCAGCAGCTCCAGTTGCGTCTCGAGCCGAATGACTCTGCTCGTCAAGTCTTCGATCTTTACTTGCTGCGTCTTCAACGCATCGGCCTGGCGCGTCGCCCTGTCCTCTAGCTTGATCATCGCCGTCAGGGCGCTCCACACGCGCTCGGTGACACCCATCAACCAGCCTTTCGAGCGCTGCGCTTGGCGTTCGCCTCCAACGCCGCAATGCGTTTGTTGCTCGCCTCGATAAACTCCAGCGCACGGTCTATCGAGGCACTGGCTCGTTTGGCAGCGACTCTGGCGGCATCGGCCAAGCCGCCCAGTTCCTCATCCGCCTCCGTCGACCTATAGGCGGTCGCACCACGCCGCATCAACTCCGCGATCGGCAGGCCGAGCTTCTTCGCCTTGGCCGCGATCGCCTTCTTCTCCTGTGCGGTAGCCTGAACCACGATCCTCTCGACTGCTCCTGCCATCACGGACCTCCGCAAACGCATAGGTACATGTACATCGTATGTACATCCAAGGTTTGAGTCAACGTCAACCACAAGCTCACCAGTTCCACATCGAACCGTCGCGCAAACGGGCAATCGGCAGATACGCGCGCTCGTAGGGATATTTCGCCGCCAGCCTCTCGTCGATATCGACGCCCAGGCCCGGCACCTCGTCCATCATCATGAAACCGTCCTCGAACCGGTAATTGTGCGGAAAGACAGCATCGGTCTCAGGCGTGTGCCGCATGTATTCCTGGATGCCGAAGTTGGGCACCCACAAGCCGAAATTCACCGCGGCAGCCATGCAGACGGGGGACAGGTCGGTCGCGCCGTGACAGCCGGTCCGCACCTGGTAGACCGAGGCAAAATCCGCGATGCGGCGCAGATGCGTGATGCCGCCCGCATGAACGACTGCCGCGCGGATGTAGTCGATCAGCTGTTCGCGGATCAGATCCTTGCAGTCCCAGATCGAGTTGAAGATCTCGCCGACGGCGAGCGGAGTGGTCGTGTGCTGTCGGATGAGGCGGAACGCCTCCTGGTTCTCGGCGGGCGTGGCGTCCTCGAGCCAGAACAGACGATACGGCTCGAGGTCCTTGCCCAGCCGCGCAGCCTCGATCGGCGTCATGCGGTGATGGCCGTCGTGCAGCAGATGATGATCGTAACCGTACGCGTCGCGCACCTTGCGGAAGAGCTCGGGCGTGTGCCGCAGGTACAGCGACGTGTCCCAGATTTCCTCGTCGGGAAGCCCCTTGGCAGCAGGCTCGTAGTAGAGGTCGCCCTTGGCCACACCGTAGGCTTTGTCGAGTCCCGGCACGCCGGACTGCACGCGGATCGCCTTGTAGCCCATCTCGATGTAGCGTCCGACCGCTTCGACCGCTTCGCCGTGATCGCGGCCGTTGGCGTGACCGTAGACCATCACCCCATGACGGCTTCTGCCGCCGAGCAACTGATAGACAGGCATGCCGGCGCGCTTGCCCTTGATGTCCCACAGCGCCATGTCGACCGCTGCGATCGCCGCCATCGTCACGGGCCCGCGGCGCCAGTACGCGCCGCGATACAGGTACTGCCAGATATCCTCGACATTGCGCGAATCGCGTCCGATCAGGCACGGAATCACGTGCTCGTCGAGATAGGCTTTCACGGCCAGCTCGCGACCGTTGAGCGTGGCGTCGCCCACGCCGTAGGCGCCATCGCCCGTCACGATCTTGAGCGTGACGAAGTTGCGGCCGGGACAGGTCACGATCGTAGACGCGCGCTCGATCTTCATTTCGATTTGCCCTGGTTCGCGACGGCCTGCATCGCGGCGTTGATCGCGTCCGGATCGCCGAGATAATAGTGGCGGATCGGCTTCAACTCACTGTCGAGCTCGTACACCAACGGTTGGCCGGTGGGGATGTTGAGCTCGACGATGTCCGCATCCGAAACGTTGTCGAGATATTTCACCAGGGCGCGCAGGCTGTTGCCGTGCGCGGCGATGATGATCCGCTTGCCGGAACGGACCGCGGGCGCGATCGCCGCGTGCCAATACGGCAGGAAACGGGCCACTGTGTCCTTGAGGCATTCGGTCCTCGGAAACGCACCGCGCTCCAGCTCAGCGTAGCGCGGATCGTTCGCTTCTAGGCGCGGGTCGCTGTCTTCCAGCGGTGGCGGCGGCGTGTCGTAGGCGCGGCGCCAGATCTTGACCTGCGCGTCGCCGAACTTCGCCGCCGTCTCAGCCTTGTTGAGCCCCTGGAGCGCTCCGTAATGGCGCTCATTGAGCCGCCAGGAATTCTGCGTCGGAATCCACATCCGGTCCATGCCCTCGAGAACGATCCACAGCGTCTTGATGGCGCGCTTGAGCACGGAGGTAAACGCCAGATCGAAGTCATAGCCCTCGCGGCGCAGAAGCTCCCCAGCAGCCTTCGCTTCTTCCATGCCCTTTTCGCTCAAGCCGACGTCGGTCCATCCGGTGAACCGGTTCTCCTTGTTCCAGACCGATTCCCCATGGCGCAACAGAACAAGTTTCTTCATGCGTAGGCGGTCAGATCTTGAAAGTGTCGAGCGTCTCGGGCGCGAACAGCTCTTCCGGTTGCAGCCGTCGCCGGGACAGTCCCTGCTCGTGGTGATAGCGCAAGAACGTGTCGAGCACATGCCGATTCGGGGCAAATCCGTACGGCCACCAATCCTCTCCCATCGTGTCCCGCAGTTCCTCGACTTGTGCGATCTGCCACGGCAGCATCGTCGTCAGCGCGGATGTCGTATAGAGGTTCTGATAGACGATGCGCTGCGCGCGGACGAACGCCTTGAACAGCGACTGGGCGATCCATGGGTTCGCGCCGTA
>DASXQW010000153.1:0-4774 GCA_036506975.1 Casimicrobiaceae bacterium
TCGGATATCGCCGGTCAATAATGCGCAGAGGATCAAGGCGCCGCTGTTCGTCGTCGCGGGGCGAAACGATCCCCGCGTCCGCTACACCGAGGCCGAGCAGATCGTCGCCGCAGCGCGCAAGAACGGCGTTCCGGTCTGGTACCTGCTCGCGGAAAACGAAGGGCACGGCTTCGCACACAAGGTGAACGCGGACTATCTTTTCTACGCAATGATCGTGTTCTTCCAGGAGCGCCTGGCGAAGCCGTAGCGCTGCAATGCTTCGCGGCGAGCACTTGGCTGACGTTGGCTAGGCTGGGCGCTTAATGACCGCTGGGCCTCCGCCTTCGTCGGCAGACCCGACGTCTTGCAACAGCGCCAACGCGTTCTCGATCGCCGCGTCGCGGGTCAGCGCGCGCCCGGTTGCCACGGCCCGGTCGAAATCGGCGGCGGCATGCTTTGCGTGGACGGCCGCGTGCAAGCTTTCATATTCCGCTCGCTCGGCCGGGAAGACGGCGACGTTCCATTGCTCGCGTAGTTCCGCCGCGCTGCCCAGCAGTTGCGGCGCGACGGGCGCGGCCGGATGCATCCCTGCAATCGCCTCGAGCAGCCCGGGCAAGGCGATGTCGCGATCTGCTCGCTGCTGCGCGATGAGTCCGTCGAAAAGCGCGCGCCTCGCGGCATCGACATCGCCCAGCGCGGCATGAACGCGTCCCAACGTGCAGAGGGCGTGCGCGAGGGAGTGAGGAAAGCCGAGTTCGCGATAGGTAGTCGCGGCGGATTCCGCGTGTGGGAGCGCCGCCGCCGCCTCGCCCATTGCGCAGAGCACGGTCGCATGGATTTCCGCTGCGTGCGCTCCGCAATTCAGATCGTGTAGCGCGCGAAAAACCCGCAGGCTCTCTTCGGATTGCGCGCGCGCCTCGTCCAGCTGATGCTCGTTCAGCGCCAGTCGTCCCAGTAGACCCAAGGTGGTCGCCGCATCATGAACGTTGCCGAATCGTCGATGCTGGACTAGGGCGTCGTCGAGCAGCGGCCGGGCGGCCATGAAATCGAGCTGGTCGAGAGCACACGCGCCGGCGTGCTGGATCGCAAGCGGGGTGCCGACTACGCACCGGGCGTCATCGTAGAGTCTCGCGCTATCGAGAAACAGGGTTCGCGCCTTGGCGTACTGGCCCCGGAGCCTGGCGGCTCGCCCGAGCATCAGGAGCGCGAATCCCTCAATCGGCAGGTCGCCAGCCGATTGGGCGAGAGCCTGTCCGCGAAGGGCAAGCGGCTCGACAGCGTCGGCGCCCTGCCAGCTCCGATCGTACGCCTGGAAGAGCGTCGCTTCGGCTTCGCTACGAGCATTGCCAAGTCTCCGTGCCAGCGTGATTGCTTCACCAAGAATATCGTCGCTGCGCTGCGTGTAATCGAGGCGATAGGCAAGGACTCCCGCACCGATCAACACGTTGAAACGCGTGTCGTCGCGCGCCTGGTGCGAGGTCAGCGCGCGTTCGAGCCGCGCCCAACCCTCGGTGAAATGCCCGCGCGTGTCCCAGAATTCCCGCAAAGCGCCGGCGAGTCTGGCGTAGTCGGCGGGCGCGGTGTCGCCGGACCAATCGAGTGCGGCACGAAGGTTGTCGTGCTCCGCTTCGAGACGGTCGAGCCATTCGAGAGCCAACGGTCCGCGCAGTGCATCGGCGGCGGTTTCAGCAAGGTCGAGAAAGTATGTAAAGTGGCGCCGCCGCGCCGAGTCGGCCTGCCCGGATTCCGCCAGCTTCTCGCCCGCGTATTGCCTGATGGTCTCGAGCAGGCGGTAGCGGGTGTCGGTTTCTTGCTGCTGCTCGGCGAGGAGCAGCGATTTGGCCACGAGATGCGCGATCGCGTCGAAGACGGTTGTTTCGCGCGATGCGTCGGATGCGCAGATCCGTTCGGCCGCATCGAGCGAGAAGCCGCCAGCGAAGACCGCCAGGGTGTTGAGCACGAGCTGCTCGTCCGCCGATAGAAGGTCGTAGCTCCAGTCGACCATTGCGCGCAGCGTGCGCTGGCGCGGCAATGCGGTGCGCAGCCCGCCGGTAAGCAGGCGGAAACGATCGTCGATACGCCGCGCAAGCTCCTCGACCGAAAGGGCGGTGAGGCGTGCGGCGGCGAGCTCGATCGCCAGCGGAATGCCGTCGAGCCTGCGGCAGACCTGCGCGACGGCTTCGGCGTTCTTCTTCGTCAGAGCAAACGCCGGGGCGACGGCGAGCGCGCGTTCGACGAATAGCTCTCCCGCTTCGCTCGCGGTAACACCCGCTATCGCCGACCCATCGGGCGTGGGCATGGTCAGCGACGGTACGCGGTACACCACCTCGCCTTCGGCACCGAGCGCCTCGCGGCTGCTGGCGAGCAGATGAAGCTGCGGCAACGCTCGCAACAGCGTCTGCACGATCTTCGCGGCTTCGTCGACCACGTGCTCGCAGTTGTCGAGTAGCAGCAGCGCGCGCTTACCGCGCAGCGTGGCTTCGACCAGCGTCATCGGCTGCACGTCACCTTCTGCGCGCGCACCGAGCGCAGCTGCGATCGCATGCGGGACGAGCGCTGCGTCGGCCAGAGGCGCGAGCTCGATCAGCCAGACTCCGTCCGGGAATGCATCGATCAGTTCGCCGGCAGCTTCGAGCGCCAGGCGGGTCTTGCCGGTCCCTCCCGGCCCGATCAGCGTGACCATCCGCGACTGGCGCACTTGTTCGCGGACCTGCGCCAGCGCTTCTGTGCGCCCGATGAAACTCGTCAGCGCCTGAGGCAGGTTCGTGCGCAGCGCTTCCTGCGTGCGGATCGGTGGGAATTCGGAGCGCAAGCCCGGCAGGACAAGCTGGTAGAGCCGTTCGGGGCGCGCAAACCCTCGCAACGTGTGATCGCCAAGATCGCGTAGCTCACCTCCCGCCGGCAGCTTCCGGTCGAGGAGCGCCACTGTTGCGGCGGTGGCGAGGATCTGATCGCCATGCGCTGCCGACATCACGCGCGCAGCCCGCGCGAGCGAGGGGCCGCGGAAGATTTCGTCTTCCGCGGTGTCGACCGCGCCCGAATGGAGTCCCATGCGCACATGGATTGGCGCATCCCCCCAAGCTTGCGCGCAAAGAGCGTGCTGCGCGTCGACCGCTGCGAGGGTGGCAGAGGTCGCGTTCGAGAATGCGACGCAGAACGCGTCGCCGACGACACGGAACGCATTGCCTCCGTGAGCCGTGATTGCCTCGCGCAGCAGCGCATTGTGACGCTCCGTCGCAGCACGCATCGCGTCCGGCCGGCTGTCCCAGAGCGGCGTGCTGCCCTCGATGTCGGTAAAAAGGAACGTCAGGGTTTGGGGCGATGCGGCGTTCACTTTCGGCATTCGGCTGGGCGATGGGTGCTGCTATTCTCCGGCAAACGAGAAGGCCGCGGAAGTTCGCCGAAGATTTTCCACAAGGTTATTGGCCGCTTTCGCTATGATAAAATACCAAGCTAAATGGAGAGATGGCCGAGTGGTCGAAGGCGCCTGACTCGAAATCAGGTTTAGGGCAACCTAACGGGGGTTCGAATCCCTCTCTCTCCGCCACTTTCACAATGCCCCCACGGCGGGGCATTTTTGTTCTCGCGGAATCACACCATGCAAACCTACAACAACTACATCGCCGGCGAATGGGTCGCCGGTGCATCGGTTACCGCCAATCGCAACCCGTCGAATCTCGCCGACGTCATCGGCGAATACGCGCAAGCCGACGCCGAGCAGGCGACACGGGCGATCGCCGCCGCCGCGCGTGCGTTTCCGGCGTGGGCGACGGGTTCGATCCAGGAGCGCGCCAATAGCCTCGACAAGATCGGCAGCGAGATTCTGGCCCGCAAGGATGAGCTCGGCCGCCTGCTCTCGCGGGAGGAGGGCAAGACGCTTCCCGAAGGCATCGGCGAAGCGACGCGCGCCGGGCAGATCTTCCGCTTTTTTGCCGGCGAGGTCGTGCGCATGGCCGGCGAGAAGCTACCGTCGGTGCGTCCCGGCGTCGAAGTCGAGGTGACGCGCGAGCCGATCGGAGTCATCGGCATTATCACGCCGTGGAATTTCCCGATCGCGATTCCGGCGTGGAAGATTGCGCCTGCGCTCGCCTACGGGAACACGGTCGTGTTCAAGCCTGCCGACTTCGTCCCGGGTTGTGCCTGGGCGGTTGCGGACATCATCGCGCGCTCGGGGATCCCGCCGGGAGTGTTCAACCTGGTGATGGGCCGCGGCTCGGTCGTCGGCGAGAAGATGGTCAATCATCCCGCGATCACGGCGATCAGCTTCACCGGCTCGGTCAACACGGGTCGCAGTATCGCGGCCAAGGCGATCGCGCGCATGGCCAAGCTCCAGCTGGAGATGGGCGGGAAGAACCCGCTGATCGTGCTCGACGACGCCGACCTGCCGACCGCGGTCAATGTCGCGGTCCAGGGCGCGTACTACTCGACCGGCCAGCGTTGCACGGCCTCGTCGCGGCTGATCGTCACCGAAGGCATTCACGACCGCTTCGTCGCGGCGGTGGCCGACAAGCTCAAGGCGCTCAAGGTCGACGATGCGCTCGCGCCCGGCACCGACATCGGCCCGGTCGTCGATCAGAGCCAGCTCGACCAGGATCTGTCGTATCTCGATATCGGCCGCAAGGAAGGCGCGAAGCTTCTGCTCGGCGGCGAGCGCCTCAAGCGCCAGAACGAAGGCTACTACCTCGCTCCGGCGTTGTTCACCGAGGCGAGCAACCAGATGCGCATTTCGCGCGAAGAGATCTTCGGCCCGGTCGCATCGGTGATCCGCGCCAAGGACTACGACGAAGCGCTGGCG
>DASXQW010000154.1:0-9005 GCA_036506975.1 Casimicrobiaceae bacterium
CAGCGCGTATTCGCCGAGGACATCCCGGCCGTCGGCGTGCCGCTTTACGCCGACGCGCGTTTGTACGGCGAGCATGGCGTACCGATCGTAATGTATGGCGCGGGCCCGCGCACGCTCACCGAATCGAACGCAAAGCAACCCGACGAGAACCTGCTGCTCGAGGACCTGCGCCGCGCGACGCAGGTCGTTGCGTCCACCGCGTACGACCTGCTGCAGAAGTGATTGCGCGCCCCTCCCGCCGGAACACTCCCGGGCGGCCTTACCGTACTCGCTCGCCGGTGTAGGATGGGCGCATCAACCGGGGAAGCCGATATGACCATTCCCAACGCCTCGCCGTTGCTTTACAACGAAGACCTCGCACCGGCAACCGAACGCAAGTGGGGAGCCTTCAGCATCTTCAACGTCTGGACATCCGACGTCCACAGCCTGTGGGGATACTACCTTGCCGCGAGCCTGTTCCTGCTCTGCGGCAACTTCCTGAACTTCATCATTGCCATCGGCCTCGGGTCCCTGGTCATTTTCTTTCTCATGAACCTCGTGGGATACGCGGGCGTGAGAACCGGCGTCCCATATCCGGTGCTGGCTCGCTCTTCGTTCGGCATCTGGGGCGCGAACGTGCCCGCGCTTGTGCGCGCGGTCGTCGCCTGCTTCTGGTACGGCGCGCAAACGGCCGCCGCGTCGGGCGCCATCGTGGCGCTGCTCACCCGCTCGGAAGGCATCATGGCGTTCCACAAGAGCGTCCATTTCCTCGGCCATTCGGGGCTGGAGGTGATCTGCTTCGTGATCATCTGGGCGTTGCAGCTCTTGATCATCCAGCGCGGCATGGAGACGGTGCGCAGGTTCCAGGATTGGGCGGGACCCGCCGTCTGGGTCATGATGCTCATTCTCGCCATCTACCTTGTCGTGAAAGCGGGAAGCTTCTCCTTTGGCAGCGAGATTCCGCGGGACGTGCTGCTGGACAAAACCAAGGATGCAGGCATCCCGGGCGAGCCCGGCTCCATCGCCTCGCTGGGGGCGGTCGCGGCGACCTGGATCACGTATTTTGCGGCGCTATACCTCAATTTCTGCGACTTCTCCCGCTACGCGCGTGACGAAGCGGCCGTGCGCAAGGGCAACATCTGGGGCTTGCCGGTCAACCTCATCCTCTTCACTCTCGTTGCCGGCGTGACCACCACTGCCGCCTTCACCGTGTACGGCGAAGTGCTGCTGCATCCGGATCAGATTTCGGCCAAGTTCGACAGCTGGTTCCTGGCGCTGCTGGCGGCGCTGACGTTCGCCGTCGCGACGCTCGGCATCAACGTCGTGGCCAACTTCGTCTCGCCCGCGTTCGACTTTGCGAATGTGTTTCCGAAGAAGATCACCTTCAAGAGGGGCGGATACATCGCGGCGCTGATCGCGCTCGTGCTGTATCCATTTGCGCCTTGGGAGGGTGGCGCGGCTGCGTTCGTCGGCGGCATCGGCGCCACGATGGGGCCGATCTTCGGCGTGATGATGGTGGACTATTACCTGATCAGCAAAGGCGCCGTGAACGTCGACGCGCTCTACCAGGAGGACGGCCAATACAGGTACCAGAACGGCTGGCACGTGTCCGCCTTTATCGCGGCGGGCATCGGCGCGCTGTTCTCGAGCATCCTGCCGAATTTCACGACCATTCTGCCGTCGTGGTGGGGTATTTATGGCTGGTTCTTCGGCGTCGCCATCGGAGGGGGCGTCTACTATGTGCTGCGCTCCGCATTCGCGACGAAGGCGCGAGACGCGGCCGGAAATCGCGTAGGCTAGGTTTGCGTCGTCTGCACCGATGCGACGACGGACGTCTCGCGCCCGGCAAGCGCCGTACGAGCGGGCTTGCCGGTTTGGTTCCTTAAGGCGCGATTCCGCTGCTGCAGGTTACTACTTCTTGCCCGCGGCTCGCGTGATGTCCGCCACCAGCTTATTGCCGCCCTTGTTGCGCGCGGTCATCCGGACGAGGATGTCCGGTGGCAGTGTCCCCTTCTTGTTGTAGTAGGTCTCGTTCCACTCGTTGGAAATTGCGATCACGGTTCCGTCGAGATTGAGCCCGCCGTAGAGGCCTTTGGCGCGGCTGAACGAAACGAAATCGGCAACGACATCGGACTTCGCACCGGCGCCAATCGGTCCCGCAGCCACGCTGGCGTCACCGCCCAGCTTTACCGAGGGGGCCAGCAGCGAGTTCAGGCCTTTTTCGGTCATGACCAGTGTCACGACCTCGGACACCGAAACGCCGGCCTGAAAACCGACGCTCGCCGTCGCCAGGGTGTAGAACGCGGGCCCGGCCCATTTGCCGGTCTTCTCGTCGCGGGCAACGGTCACCGCGCGGCCGCCCGATCCGCCGAAGATGAATCCGGCCTTGACGACCTCGGGCGCGACCATGACCGCCTTGGCGCGGCCGATGTTCCGCTGCAGCCAGGTCATATCGGGGTCGCGCAGGAAGTTCGACAGCGTCTTGTCGGCGCGATCGACCAGCTTCTGCTGTTCGCTCTGCGCCAGCGCGCCGCCCGCGCTCGCGAACAATAACGCCGCGCCAATACCCAGCAACAGTCGGGTCATGCTCTTATGCGACATGGTTCACTCCATTTTGTCGTGACGACGGGCCCTTCGCCCGGATCGATATTATATGCTTCGGCCGATCGATCTTTGCGTTGCACTAGCGTAGCAGTTCCACGCCGGAATCCGTCACGCGCACCCGGTCGCCGATGCGCAGGCCCGTCGGCGCCGCCTGGCGGATTGTCGCCCAGCTGCCGTCGTCGTACTTGACGCCGATCTGATACACGACCTGCGATTGCGACTTCTCGATGCGATTGCCCGCATAAGCGCCGCCCAGCGCGCCGACGACGGTCGCCACCGTCCGGCCCGTGCCGCTGCCGACGAGGCTGCCGAGGCCGCCGCCGACCAGGCCACCGACGATGAGGCCCGCGCCGCTGGGATCCTTCTGCTCGACGACTTCCCGCACCGATTCCACCGTGCCGGTGCGCGCCGGCGGCGGGCTCTGGACGACCTGATACGTCGGCTGCGGACCGCAACCGGAGAGTGCCAGCGCCGCGAGCAGCGCAAGCGCGGCAAAGGTGCCCGGAACAAGCCGTTGCGGCAACGTCAGCATGATGCCTCCTCCGATCATTCGGGAACCGCATTCAACAAATACATGGCCCCGAGCAGGCCGCTGGGGCGGCCCAGGGGGCCCAACCATTTCGCGAAAATCTGATCGATCTCCCCGGAGAGATAGACCTGCGTCAGCGCGCGATTGACCTCGAGCCGGAACGCGGAATCGTTGCGCGGCAGCATGAATGCGTAGGGCTCGAACGAGAGATCCTCGGCGAGCAGCGCAAAAAGCTTCGGATCCTTCGCCTGCGCCGCGAGGCCGACCAGCTTGATCTTGTCGCTCGCGAACGCGGCGACCGCGCCCGATTCGAGCAGCGCCATGCCTTCCACGCCGTCCTTGACGGGCACCATCTTGGCGTTGACGAGCCGGTCGTTCAGCATCGCGCCCACCCGCTTCTCGGTCGTGGTACCCGAGGTGACCGCGATCGACTTGCCGGCGAGATCGGCGAAGCCGTTGACCGGGGAATCGGCGCGCACGAGAAAGCCGCCGCCGTCCACGAAGATGAGGCTGCTGAAATCGACGTCCTTCATCCGGGACAAGGATTGCGTCGTGTTCGCGCACTCGAGATCCGCTTTGCCGTTCGCGACCATCGCCACGCGGTTGGGGACGGTTTCGGCGACCCAGTTGATGGCGAGCTCCGGCACGCCGATGGCGCGGCCGATGCCGGTGATCACCCGCTTGCACAGATCGATTGAATAGCCGGCCGGCTGATTGTTCTTTTCGATGTAGGAAAACGGCAGCGAGTCGGCCGAGAACGCGACGGTGATCGACTTCGCGGCCTTGATCTTGGCCAACGTGTCCGGCATCCGCTGCTGCGCATGAGCGTCGAAAACAAACGGCACGAGGCCTGCGACCAGGAAAATAAGCAGGGATCGATGCTTCACGGACCACCTTGTCGTGTGGTGAAGAACAGCCGAGGACGGCGCAACGACCCGCCGGTGAAAATGCGCCGCAACGGCGCGACGATTATACCGCCACCGGGTAGGCTGCGGCGCAGCCATGCGGCGCGCATGCTACACTCTCGCGAGCCTCGCGGCGGTGCCGGTTCCAGCGCACGTCGGCTGAGGTCATCCTCGAGGGAGAACGAGATTGGCTTGCCGTCGCGCCGCCCTGACGCGTGCTTGCGTTACAGCGTGCCTGTTCCTCGTCGCCGGCGCCATCGCTCATGCCGCGGAAACCTCGCGGACGCTCGACAGGATCAAGGCCGACGCGTCCATCCGCCTGGGTTATCGGGCGGGCGCGGTGCCGTTCTCGTTCAAAGATCGCGACGGCAGCATACGCGGCTACAGCGTCGAGCTCTGCACGCGGATCGCCGCGTCGGTCCAGAAGCGGCTCGGACTTCCGGCATTGAAGGTCGACTGGATCGCACTCGACGCCGCAGACCGCCTTGACGCCGTCGCGAAGGGCAGGGTCGACATCGAGTGCGGCACCACCACGATCAGCCTGTCGCGTTACGAGCAAGTTGACTTCAGCCTGCCGATCTTTGTCGACGGCGGAAGTGTGCTCACCGCCTCGACTTCGAAGATCGAGCATTTCGCCGAACTTGACGGTCGCAAGGTTGCGGTGATCCCCGGAACGACGACGGAGAGCGCATTGAAGCGCCAGCTGGGTATCGTCGGCGCCAAGGCGCAGCTCGTGCCGGTAAAAGACGGCGTCGAGGGCGTCGCGCTGCTGACCCAGGGCCGGGTCGACGGTTACGCCAGCGATCGCATCGTGCTCGTCGCCTTACGCGCGGCCACCGCGGAGCCCGAGCGCTGGCAGCTTATCGACAATGATTTTTCGTTCGAGCCGTATGCGCTGGTGGTGCGGCGCGACGATGCCGATTTCCGCCTGGAGGTGAACCGCGCCTTGGTCGATCTCTACCGCGGCGGCGAAATCGACACGATTTTCTACCGTTGGCTTGCCGGTCTCGGGCGGCCGGGACCGCTGCTGAACGCGATGTTCTACCTGAGCACGCTGCCCGAATGATTTCCACGCGCCGGTTCGTCGTCACTCCTGCGCTTGCGCTGGCCGCATCGTTCGCGCTCGCGCAGGCTCCGGCGCCACCCACCGGCGATTGCGACCGCTGCGGCAAGATCGAATCGATACGCCCGGTCACCGCCAAGGATCTATGGACGCCGTTGGGCAGCGTATCGACGACGCCGCAGGGCGAGGGAACGGCGGCTCCGCCGTCGGGCGTCACCATGTACCAGATCGGAAAGGGATTCTCCAAGCAGGGAACCGTGGTCATCGGCGCGGCGGGCGGCGCCGCGTACCGCGCGCGCCCCTCCGAGCTCAATGCCAAGCGCTGGGAGATCATCGTGCGCATGGAGGACGGCGGTACGCGCTCCGTGACGCAGAACTACGAGCCAATGTTGCGCGAGGGCGACCGCGTTCGGGTCATGGGCACGCAACTCGAGCTCGTCCAATGAACGTCGTCGCTGCGGCTGCACCCGATGCACCGGCGGCGCAGGCGACGCTGTCGGTCGCCGATGCTGCCGACGGCAGCCGGATCCTCACGCTCGCCGGGAGACTCGACGCGTATTCGATCGCCGACGTCTGGGTGGAAGCGCGTGCGGCGCTTGCCGCCGCCCCGGCGCAACGTATCGTCGTTGATGCGGCAGCGGTCGATTACTGCGACGGCGGAGGCGTGGCGATGCTCGTCGACCTCTTGCGCCAGCCGCGCGCCGCCGACGCGGGAGTTTCCGTCCGCGGGTTGCGGCCGGAGTTCCAGGCGCTGCTCGACCAATTCGACCTCACGGTTTTTGCGGAACCGGCGGAAGCGCCGCCCAAGCGGATCAACGCGATCGAGGAAATCGGCCGCGCTGCAGCGACGCTCGGACGCGACATGCGCACGCAGATCGCCTTCATCGGCGAGACCGGGTCTGCACTCTGGTACGCATTCACCCATCCGCATCGCGTTCGCTGGAAGGACGTCTGGTACACCTGCGAGCAAGTCGGTGCCAATGCGCTGCCGATCGTTGCGCTGATCTCATTCCTGCTCGGCGTGATCCTCGCCTTCCAGGCGGCGGTACCGATGCGGCAGTTCGGCGCGGAGATCTTCGTCGCGGATCTGGTCGGCCTGTCGATTCTGCGCGAGCTCGGGCCGCTGATGACCGCGATCCTGCTCGCGGGTCGCTCGGGTGCCGCTTTCGCCGCGGAGATCGGCACCATGAAGGTCAACGAGGAGCTCAACGCCTTGACGACGATGGGCCTCGACCCGGTGCGGTTTCTGGTCGTGACCCGAATCCTCGCGGCGCTGCTGATGGTGCCGCTCCTGTCGCTGTTCGCCGATCTGATCGGCGTCCTGTCGGGGGGCTTAACGATGCTCTCGTTCAACATCCCGATCGTCACGTATCTCAAGGAAGTGGATAGCATCGTCGATCTCAAGGACGTGCTCGCGGGCCTGGTCAAGACGCCCGTGTTCGCGATCCTCATCGCCGGCATCGGCTGCCTGCGCGGCCTGCAGACGCAGACGGGGGCGAGCGCGGTAGGCATCTCGGCGACGCGCGCCGTTGTCTCGGGCATCGTGCTGCTGGTCGTAGTCGACGGCATTTTTGCGGTCATCTACTATATTCTCGACATATGAGCCCCGCGCCCGCTTCCGCGCCGATCGTCCGCGTCGAAGGCCTCACCGCCGGCTACGAAGACTACGTGCTCCTCCAGGACGTGAGCTTCACCGTCAACCGCGGGGAGGTCTTCGTCATCCTCGGCGGTTCGGGCTGCGGCAAAAGCACGCTCTTGAAGCACATGATCGGGCTCTATCAGCCGTTCGCGGGGCACGTGTTCATCGATGGCGACGACATCGTTACCGCAGAAGGCGAAGCGCGGAACGCGATCCTGAAAAAGATCGGAGTCATGTATCAGAGCGGGGCGTTGTTCGGATCGATGACGCTCCTCGAGAACGTGCGGCTGCCGCTCGAGGAATACACGGCGCTGCCGCTGCCGGCGATGGACCTGATCGCACGGATGAAGCTCGAGCTCGTCGGCCTCGAAGCGTTTTGCGGGCACATGCCCTCCGAGATCAGCGGCGGGATGCAAAAGCGCGCCGCGATCGCGCGCGCGATGGCGCTCGATCCCAATATCCTGTTCCTCGACGAACCGTCGGCGGGCCTCGACCCGATCACATCGGCGGAGCTCGACGCGCTCATCCGGCGGCTGGCCGGGAGCCTGCACATCACATTCGTGATCGTCACGCACGAGCTTGCCAGCATCTACGCCGTCGCCGATCGGGTCATCATGCTCGACAAACGCGCTAAAGGCATCATCGCCGAGGGCGATCCGCGCGCGCTGCGCGACACCAGTGACAATCCATGGGTGCGCCAGTTCTTCCGGCGCGAAGCGGAAGCGGCGACGGAGGCTGCGTAAATGAGCGCGCAGGCGAACAACTTCAAGCTGGGACTGTTCGTCATCGGCGCTACGGTCGCGCTGGTGCTGCTGCTCCTCATCGTCGGATCGGGCCGGTGGTTCCAGTCGAAAACGATCGTCGAGACCTATTTCAACGAGTCGGTGCAGGGTCTCGACATCGGTTCCAAGGTGAAATATCGCGGCGTCAGCGTCGGCGAGGTTACGCGCATCGGCTTCACCTACAACAAATACCAGCAGGACAAGCCCCCCGGCGACCGGCTGCGCTACGTGCTGGTCGAGGCGACGATTCTCGGGCGCCTCATCGGCACCAAGGCCGGCGGCGAGATCACCCGGCCCGAGACGGTGCACATGGAGATCGAAAAGGGATTACGCATCCGGCTTGCGCCGCAGGGCATCACGGGAACCAACTACCTGGAGATCGATTACGTCGATCCCAAGGCCAATCCCGAGCTGCCGATCTCGTGGGAGCCGGACCACGTCTACATCCCGAGCACGCAGTCGACGTTCACACAGTTCTTCTCCGCAGCCGGCGAAGTCGTCGAGAAGCTGCAGCACCTCGACCTCGACAGCGTCGTGACCCGCCTCAACCGCCTGCTCGACACGACGAACGAGCGCGTGGGGGCGGTCGATGCCGCGAAGATATCCGACTCGACGACACGCGTGCTGAACAAGCTCGACAGCAAGCTCGATCAGCTTCATACCGATCAGATTTCGAAGGAAAGCACCGCACTTCTGGCCGAGCTGCGGCAGACCAATCAAAAGCTCGGCGCGATTGTGGACGATCCATCCTGGAAGAAGATCCCGACCGATGCGAGCGCCGCCGCGGCCCAGGCGCGCAAGCTCTTCGAGGATCCCAATCTGCCCAAGGCGCTGGCGCACCTCGAGGGCACGCTATCGCGGCTCGACCGCGTCCTCGGCGGCACCGAGTCCGACCTGAGGAAAACACTCGACAACGTGCGGCAGATCACCGACAACCTGCGCGACCTGACCGAGGACGCCAAGCGCAATCCATCGCGATTGATCCTCGGCGCGCCGCCTGCGCCGGCGAGAGGGACTCAACAGTGAATCCACCCGCTTCGTTTTCGCGCCGGCGCGTGCTGTCGTCGGTCGCTGCGCTGCTCGTCGCCGCCTGTTCGCAGCCGGCGCCGCTGAAATCCACTTTCATCCTCGAGCCGACGCGTCCTGCGGGAGCGGCCGCCGCGGCGAAAAGCGCGTCGCTCAAGGTCGTGGCCGTCTCGGTAGCGGGTCCTTTCCGCGGCCGCTCGCTTGTCTACCGCGAGGGCGATCTCAAGTACGAGGCCGATTTCTACAACGAGTTCCTGATCGCGCCGGCGGCGATGGTCGGCGAAGCGGTCGCCGCATGGCTCGCCGCTGTCGGCGTGTATCAAACCGTGCTGCCGCCCTCCAGCACGCTCGACGGGGATCAGCTACTCGAAATATTTGTCAGCGAATTTTACGGCGACTTGCGCGATCCGGCGAAGCCGGCGGCGGTCGTGACGATCAAGTTCTTTCTCACCGATGCCTACGCCGCTCCGGGCGCCTT
>DASXQW010000155.1:0-8343 GCA_036506975.1 Casimicrobiaceae bacterium
CACCGAGATGGTGATGCCGGGGGACAACATTCAGATGACGGTGACCTTGATTGCGCCCATTGCCATGGAAGAGGGCTTGCGCTTCGCCATTCGCGAAGGCGGGCGCACCGTCGGCGCCGGCGTCGTGGCCAAGGTGATCGAATAAGTGCTTTTACTGCGCCGAAGTTACGGGCTCTGCCCGAACTTCGGCGGAAATTGATTCGGGCAAAAGGAGGGTTTCACTTTTGCCCGGTAGCTAATAGGCCAGTAGCTCAATTGGCAGAGCGGCGGTCTCCAAAACCGCAGGTTGGGGGTTCGATTCCCTCCTGGCCTGCCAGCCGGTGGCGGCAAGGGTCGCCGGTGAGTGTGGGCAGAGGGTAACCGAGGAAGAACGGCGGGAATGGTCGACAAGATCAAGATGACACTGGCGGTCGCGCTGGTGATCGTAGGTGTGTGGGGCTACTACCACTTCAGCGATCTGGCGGTCGTGCTGCGGGTGCTGATGGTGCTGGGCGGGCTGATCGGGGCGGCGGTGGTGGCGTGGTTCACCGCGCCGGGCCGGGAGCTTTTCGCGTTCGGTCAGGAAGCCTGGCTGGAAGCGGGGAAAGTCTCGTGGCCGACGCGCAAAGAAACGGTGCAGACGACGCTGATCGTGTTCGGCTTCGTGGTCGTCATGGCGCTGGTTCTATTCGCCATCGATTCGACGCTGGCGTGGCTGGTCAAGTTGGTGACCGGGCGGGGTGAGGGATGAGCGCCAAGAAATGGTTCGTCGTCCACGCCTACTCGGGATTCGAGAAGAGCGTCCAGCGCGCGTTGACCGATCGTATCAAGCGTTCGGGCATGGCCGAGCAGTTCGGCCAGATCCTGGTACCGGTGGAAGAAGTCGTGGAGATGAAGAACGGCGCAAAGGCGATTTCGGAGCGGAAGTTCTTTCCCGGCTACGTGCTCGTCGAGATGGAGATGACCGACGACACCTGGCACCTGGTGAAGAGCACGCCGAAGGTGACGGGATTCGTCGGCGGCACGGCCAACAAACCGACGCCGATCACGCAAAAGGAAGTCGACGCGATCTTGCGCCAGGTGCAGGAGGGCGTGGAGAAACCGCGGCCCAAGGTCCTGTTCGAGATGGGCGAGGCGGTGCGCGTCAAGGAAGGACCATTCACGGACTTCCACGGCAACGTGGAGGACGTCAACTACGAGAAGAGCAAGCTGCGAGTGTCGGTCACTATCTTCGGACGCTCGACGCCGGTGGAGCTCGATTTCTCGCAGGTGGAAAAAGCTTGATATTCCGCCACGCTGCGCGCGACGGAATAAAACCGGCACATGCCGGTCGGTACTTAACCGGGGAGGACGCATAGCGTCCGTCTGAACCCGCATCGGAGATAGGCAATGGCGAAGAAGGTCGTCGGATTCATCAAATTGCAAGTGCCGGCGGGCAAGGCGAACCCGAGCCCGCCGATTGGGCCCGCGCTCGGCCAGCGCGGCCTGAATATCATGGAGTTCTGCAAGGCGTTCAACGCGCAAACGCAGAAAATGGAGGCTGGGCTGCCGATCCCTGTCGTGATCACTGCGTACGCCGACAAGAGCTTCAGCTTCGTGATGAAGACGCCGCCCGCAACGGTGCTGATTCTAAAGGCGGCGAAAATCGAAAAGGGCAGCGGCAAGCCTCATACGGACAAGGTCGGCAAGATCACGCGTGGGCAGGCCGAGGAAATCGCGAAGATGAAGACGCCCGATCTCACCGCCGCGGATCTCGACGCCGCAGTGCGAACGATCGCCGGCAGCGCCCGGAGCATAGGCATCATCGTCGAAGGGGTGAAGTGATCATGGCCGCCGACCAGAAGCTGCCCAAGCTGTCGAAACGGATGAAGGCCATCCGCGCCAAGGTGGATCGGAGCAAGGCATACCCCGTCGAGGAAGCGCTGAAGCTCGTCAAAGAGACCGCCGCGGCGAAATTCGACGAGTCGGTCGACATCGCGGTTAACTTGGGCATTGACGCCAAGAAGTCGGATCAGACGGTGCGGGGCTCGGTCGTCCTGCCCGCGGGCACGGGGAAGAAAGTGCGCGTGGCGGTATTCGCCCAGGGCGACAAGGCGAAAGCCGCCAAAGACGCTGGCGCCGATATCGTCGGTTTCGACGATCTCGCCGCCAAGGTCAAGGAAGGGTTCATGGATTTCGATGTCGTCATCGCGTCGCCGGACGCGATGAAGGTCGTCGGGCAGCTCGGACAGATCCTTGGGCCGCGCGGACTGATGCCTAATCCGAAGGTCGGAACCGTATCCGCCGACGTCTCCACGGCGGTGAAGAATGCCAAGGCAGGACAGGTGCAATATCGGACCGATAAGGCTGGCATCGTGCAATGCACGATCGGCCGGGCCTCGTTCACACCCGAGCAACTCAAGACCAACTTCACCGCGCTGATCGACGCGCTGAACAAGGCAAGGCCCAAGGATACCAAGGGCGTGTACCTGAAAAAAATCAGCGTCTCGAGCACCATGGGTGCCGGGGTGCGAATCGATACGGCGGGATTGGCGCAACACGCGCCGGCGCATTAGGAATGCAGCAACGAATTTGAGGGAGTGTTCGGCAGCAGCATCGCCGGGCGGACCGTCAAAGACCGCAGGAGCCCGAAAGGGCTTAATCGCCGGCAGTTCAAGGCGTCCTGCGCAGATGGTGTCCCGAAGACAGGATGAAGAGCTCCTGAACTAAGGTCACCGGAAACGCGAACCGGAACATCGGCGAGCGAAAGCAGTGATACGGAGGTAGACCTTGAGTCTAAATCTGGAACAGAAGCAGGCGGTAGTTGCGGAAGTCGCGAAACAGGTCTCGGGCGCTCAAGCCATTGTCATGGTCGAGAACCGGGGCATGGCGGTCGCCGACATGACCCGGCTCCGCGCGAAGGCACGGGCTTCCGGCGTTTACTTCCGGGTGGTCAAGAACACCCTGGTACGCCGCGCGGTGGCCGAAACGCCGTTTGCCGCGTTGGCCGACCGGATGGTTGGGCCGCTGGCCTACGGCATTGGCCCCGATCCCGTCGCCCTGGCGAAGGTCCTGAACGACTTCGCCAAGGGCAACGAGAAGTTCGTGATCACGGGCGGTGCGATGCCCGGTCAGGTGATGTCCGCGAAGGACATCGCCGCGCTGGCGGCGCTCCCTTCGCGCCAAGAGCTGATCGCGAGGCTTTTGGGCACGATGCAAGCGCCGATTGCCAAGTTCGTACGGACGCTCAACGAAGTGCCGGGCAGGTTCGTGCGGACGCTGGCAGCGGTGCGCGACGCCAAGTCCGCGGCTTCGTGAGCGTTTCCGCGCCTACCGAATTTCAACCTTACGGAATCAGGAGCAGATCATGGCTGTTGCACAAGTGGAAATCCTCGACAAAATCGCGTCGATGACTGTCCTGGAGCTCTCCGAGCTCATCAAGGCGATGGAAGAGAAGTTCGGCGTTTCGGCCGCCGCGGCGGTCGCTGTTGCCGGGCCGGCTGCGGGGGCCGCGGCCGCGGCGCCCGCCGCGGAAGAGCAGACCGAGTTCACGGTCGTGCTCGCCGCGATCGGCGACAACAAGGTAAACGTCATCAAGGCAGTGCGCGAGCTCACCGGTCTGGGGCTAAAGGAAGCCAAGGACCTGGTCGACGGCGCACCGAAGCCGGTCAAGGAAGGCATCAACAAAGCCGACGCCGAAGCGGCGAAGAAGAAGCTGGAAGACGCCGGCGCGAAGGTAGAAGTCAAGTAACGAAAGCGGTGGCAAAGCGCCTGGGTCGCGAGACCTTACGGCGGAAATGAAGTGCATCGAAGCGATGGCCCCGGACGCCGGGACCGTCGCCTTCGGTCTTAAGAGCGAGAGGGCGTTTGCTTTAGAGGCCGAAGACAAGCGGGTAGAGTGACTTGAGAAAGCCTCAAGTCGCCTCCACTTCAACCCTCTTGTCTTTGTCTTCTGACCCGACTGCAGAGGACAGGTTTGGTCGGACGGTGCAGCTGTAGGCAACGAGCGCCGTCGTCCGCCAGAGGCTGGTAGTGGCCAGCCACCATCCCAAGGGGGACGCAATGTCCCCGGCGAGTCGATGAATGACGGGCGCGTTACCGCGGCGTCCTTAAGCCAAGCCGGAGAGGTCAAGATCCATGACTCAGTACTCGTTTACCGAGAAAAAACGCATTCGCAAGAGCTTCGCCAAGCGCGCAAGCGTGTTGCCAGTCCCGTTCCTGCTGGAAACCCAGCTCGCATCGTACCGCGCGTTCCTGCAGGCATTGACGGCATCAGAGGCGCGCAAGAACGAAGGCCTGCAGGCCGCATTCACGTCGATCTTCCCGATCTCCAGCCACTCGGGCAACGCCCGCCTGGAATTCGTCGGCTATTCCTTGCTGCCGCCGGCATTCGACGTCACCGAATGCCAGCAGCGTGGGCTGACGTACTGCTCGGCGCTGCGCGCCAAGGTGCGCCTGATCATCATGGACAAGGAAGCGCCCAAGGAAACGGTGAAGGAGGTCAAGGAGCAGGAAGTCTACATGGGCGAGATTCCGCTCATGACCAACAACGGCTCGTTCATCATCAACGGCACCGAACGAGTCATCGTCTCGCAGCTTCACCGCAGCCCTGGCGTGTTCTTCGAGCACGATCGCGGCAAGACGCATTCGTCGGGCAAGCTCCTGTTCTCGGCGCGCGTGATCCCTTATCGCGGCTCGTGGCTCGATTTCGAGTTCGATCCGAAGGACTACCTCTACTTCCGCGTCGACCGTCGCCGCAAGATGCCGGTGACGACGCTGTTGAAGGCGATCGGGCTCACCAACGAGGACATCCTCAAGCGGTTTTTTGCCTTCGACGCGTTCCACTTGTCCAAGAAGGGCTCGCACATGGACCTCGTGCCCGAGCGCCTGCGCGGCGAAGTCGCCAAGTTCGATCTCGTGGGCAAGGACGGCAAGGTTCTGGTGCAGAAGGACAAGCGGATCACGGCGCGCCACATTCGCGAGCTGGCCGATGCCGGCATCAAGAAGATCGCCGTGCCCAGCGACTACATCTCCGGCCGCACGCTGGCCGAGAGCGTGGTCAACAAGGATACGGGCGAGATTCTCGCCTCGGCCAACGACGAGATCACCGACGAGTTGCTGGCCAAGCTGGTCGAAGCCGGCGTCGCCAAGATCCATACGATCTATGTCAATGACCTCGATCAGGGGCCGTATATCTCGCAGACGCTCAAGCTCGACGATACGCCCGACCAGACCGCGGCCAGGATCGCGATCTATCGCATGATGCGCCCCGGCGAGCCGCCGACCGAGGAAGCGGTCGAGGCGCTTTTCCACGGCCTGTTCTTTTCGGAAGAGCGCTACGACCTGTCGCCGGTCGGACGGATGAAGTTCAATCGCCGTGTCGGCCGCATCGAACTGACCGGACCGGGGACGCTCACCAACGATGACATCATCGCGGTGATCAAGATCCTGGTCGAGCTGCGCAACGGCCGCGGTGAGATCGATGACATCGATCACCTCGGTAACCGCCGGGTGCGCTCGGTCGGTGAGCTCGCGGAAAACCAGTTCCGCTCGGGACTGGTGCGCGTCGAGCGCGCGGTCAAGGAGCGCCTCGGCCAGGCCGAGAGCGAGAATCTGCTGCCGCACGACCTGATCAATGCCAAGCCGATTTCGGCCGCGATCAAGGAGTTCTTCGGGTCTTCGCAACTATCCCAATTCATGGACCAGACCAACCCGCTGTCGGAGATCACGCACAAGAGGCGCGTCTCGGCGCTGGGCCCTGGCGGGCTCACGCGCGAGCGGGCTGGCTTCGAAGTCCGCGACGTGCACCCGACGCACTACGGCCGCGTCTGCCCGATCGAGACGCCGGAGGGTCCGAACATCGGTCTCATCAACTCGCTTGCGCTCTACGCGCGCACCAACGAATACGGCTTTCTGGAAACGCCGTACCGCAAGGTCGTCCACGGCAAGGTCACCGACGAGATCCACTATCTGTCGGCGATCGAGGAAGGTCAGTACGTGATCGCGCAGGCGAACGCGCAGCTCGACAAGGCGGGCCGGCTCAAGGACGAGCTGGTCTCTTGCCGGTCTCGCAACGAGTTCATGCTCTCGACCGCGGACAAGGTCCAGTTCATGGATGTGGCGCCGGCGCAGATCGTCTCGGTCGCGGCGTCGCTGATCCCGTTCCTGGAGCACGACGACGCCAACCGGGCGCTGATGGGTTCGAACATGCAGCGCCAGGCGGTTCCCTGCCTGCGCGCCGAGAAGCCGCTGGTCGGCACCGGCGTGGAGCGCACCGCGGCGGTCGATTCGGGCACCGCGGTGCTGGCCCGCCGCGGCGGCAAGGTCGACTACGTCGATGCCAATCGCATGGTCGTTCGCGTCAACGACACGGAAACCGCGGCGGGCGAGGTCGGCGTGGACATCTACAACCTGACCAAGTACACGCGCAGCAATCAGAACACCAACATCAACCAGCGGCCGCTGGTCAAGGTCGGCGACATGATCGCCAAAGCCGACGTCATTGCCGATGGCGCGTCGACCGACATGGGCGAGCTCGCGCTCGGCCAGAACATGCTGGTCGCCTTCATGCCGTGGAATGGGTTCAACTACGAAGACTCGATCCTGATCAGCGAGCGCGTGGTCGGCGATGACCGGTACACTTCGATCCACATCGAGGAGCTGTCGGTGGTCGCGCGCGATACCAAGCTCGGACCCGAGGAAATCACGCGGGACATCTCGAGCCTGGGCGAGGCGCAACTGGGCCGGCTCGACGAGTCGGGCATCGTCTATATCGGCGCCGAGGTCGAGGCGGGCGACGTGCTCGTCGGCAAGGTCACGCCGAAGGGCGAGACGCAACTAACGCCGGAGGAGAAGCTGCTGCGGGCGATCTTCGGCGAGAAAGCGTCCGACGTTAAGGACACCTCCCTGCGCGTGCCGTCCGGCATCTCCGGCACGGTGATCGACGTGCAGGTGTTCACGCGCGAAGGCATCGAGCGCGACAAGCGTGCGGCGCAAATCATCGACGACGAGCTCAAGGGCTACCGCAAGGACTTGAACGACCAGCTGCGCATCGTCGAGAACGACGCGTTCGCCCGGATCGAAAAGCTTCTGCTCGGCAAGACTGCGAATGGTGGTCCGAAGCGGCTGGCCAAGGGCTCGCGCCTCACCAAGGATTATCTCGAAGGCGTCAACCGTCACGACTGGTTCGACATCCGGCTCGCCAACGAAGAAGCCGCGCGACAGCTCGAAGCGATGAAGGAATCCCTCGCGCAGACGCGCGTGCTGTTCGATCAGATGTTCGAGCAGAAGAAAAAGAAGCTCACGCAGGGAGACGAGCTGCCGCCGGGTGTCCAGAAAATGGTCAAGGTATACGTTGCGGTCAAGCGCCGGCTGCAACCTGGCGACAAAATGGCCGGCCGTCACGGCAACAAGGGCGTCGTGTCCAAGATCGTTCCGGTGGAGGACATGCCGTACATGGCCGACGGCACACCGGTAGACATCGTGCTCAACCCGTTGGGCGTCCCGTCGCGGATGAATGTCGGCCAGATCCTCGAAGTGCACCTCGGCTGGGCCGCGAAGGGACTCGGGCAGCGCATCGGCGAGATGCTCAAGGCGCAGGCCACTGCGGCCGAAGTGCGGAAGTTCCTGAACAAGATCTACAACGGGACCGGCAAACCGGAAGCGATCGATTCGCTCGATGACGGCGAGGCGCTGCAGCTCGCCGAGAATCTCAAGGACGGCGTTCCGTTCGCCACCCCGGTGTTCGACGGCGCGACGGAAAGCGAGATCAAGGACATGCTCGATCTCGCCGGCCTGCCGCGCAGCGGCCAGGTCACGCTCTACGATGGCCGCAGCGGCGAGGCATTCGACCGTCCCGTCACGGTGGGCTTCATGCACGTGCTGAAGCTCCATCACCTCGTCGACGACAAGATGCACGCGCGCTCGACCGGACCTTACAGCCTGGTCACGCAGCAGCCGCTGGGCGGCAAGGCGCAATTTGGCGGCCAGCGCTTCGGCGAAATGGAAGTCTGGGCGCTCGAAGCCTACGGTGCGTCGTACACGCTGCAGGAAATGCTCACGGTCAAGTCCGACGACGTCAACGGACGCACCAAGGTTTACGAAAACATCGTCAAGGGCGAGCACAAGATCGAGGCCGGCATGCCGGAGTCGTTCAACGTACTGGTGAAGGAAATCCGCTCGCTCGCCATAGACATCGATCTGGAGAGGTACTGATGAAGCTGATCGAGGGCTTCCGTCGTTCCCGCGCAAGCGGGAACCCAGTGTCTTGCGGCGAAAGTCGCTGGGCCCCCGCGTTCGCGGGGGAGACGTCGGGTATTCGCGAATCACTCAGGAGTAACGCATGAAGGCATTGCTCGATCTATTCAAACAGGTAACGCAGGAAGA
>DASXQW010000156.1:0-1553 GCA_036506975.1 Casimicrobiaceae bacterium
GCGCCGCCGCGATTCTGCAGCACGAAAGTGAAACCGCCGGCGGTGCTCAAGCCCCGAATGGGTGGCGGGTTGAGGACGAGCACTTGTGCGTCCTTGATTTGCGCGTTGAGCCGGCCCATCAGCGTGCGCACGAGGCTGTCGACGGACTCGGAACGCGCCTTGCGTTGATCCCAGGGCTTGAGGCGGACAAAAGCGGTTCCGTTATAGGAAACCGCCTGGCCGGTCAACAGATTGAAGCCGCTGATGTAGACGACGCCGTCCACACCCGGGACCTCGCGCGCGATATGCGTGAGCGCCGACATGGCGGCATTGGTGCGCTCCAGCGAGGCTGCGGGGGGGAGACTCACCACCGCGAGCACGTAGCCTTGGTCCTCCGGCGGCACAAGGCCGGTGGGGCGATTGGAGATCAGTCCCCAGACGGCGATCAACAGAGCGCCGAAGGTCAGCATGACGATAATGGCGTGGCGCTCCATGACCGACACGCTTCTTACATAGCCGTTGCGTGACCGCTCGAACAGGCCGTTGAACTTGGCGAAGAACCAGCCGAGCGGCCCATGCCTCGGATGGGCTTCTTCCACCGGTATCAGCAACAGCGCGCACATCGCCGGCGTAAACGTCAACGCGCAGATCGCTGACAGCACGACCGACACGGCGAGCGTCAGCGCGAACTGCTTGTAGAGCTGTCCGGTGAGTCCGCCGAGAAAGGCCACCGGTACGAAGACCGCTGCGAGCACCAGCGCGATCGCGATCACGGGCCCGCCGACATCGGCGATCGCCAACTTGGTCGCCTCCATCGGTGTCATGCCTCCCGTATCGAGCCGCTGCTGCACCGCTTCCACCACGACGATCGCGTCATCGACCACGATGCCGATGGCGAGCACCAGCCCGAACAGCGTGAGCGTATTGATCGAAAAGCCGAGCGCGGCGAATGCGCCGAAGGTACCGATGAGCGAAATGGGCACGACCAGGATCGGGATCAACGTCGCTCTCCAGCTCTGCAGGAACAAGTACACGACGAATACGACGAGCACGAACGCAATGAAGAGCGTCTTCATCACCTCTTTCAGCGACTCGGTGACGAACGGCGTCGTGCTGTAAGGAATGGAATACACGATGCCTGGCGGAAACCGCGGCGCCTGGTCTTCCATCACCTGTTTGATCTGCTTGGCAACATTGAGCGCATTGGCGTCGGGCTGCAGGAAGATGCCGATCAGCGCCGCGGGAATGTCGTCTTCGGCGCCGCTGATCGAGTAGTCCGCGGCGGCGAGCTCGACGCGCGCGACGTCGTTGAGCCGCACGACCTGACCGTTCCTGGCTTCCCGGATGATGATGTTCTCGAATTCGGCGGCAGCGGCAAGCCGTCCCTTGACGAACACCGTGTACTGCATCTGTTGTCCTTGCGGAACGGGCGGCAGGCCGAGTCCGCCCGCAGGTGCGACGACGTTCTGCTCGCGTATCACGTTCGCGATGTCGGAGGCGGTGACGCCGAGCCGCGCCATCCGCTCCGGGTTGAGCCAGATGCGCATGCTGTAGTCGCGCGCGCCGAAGATGCG
>DASXQW010000157.1:0-3365 GCA_036506975.1 Casimicrobiaceae bacterium
ACCAACCGCGACGCGTACTCGTGACGCAGGTCATGCCAGCGCAGATCGATCCGTCGGAATTCACGTGGCGCGGCCTTTCGCGGTCAAGAAGTCAATCGACGTCCTGAATCGTCACATCCGCGAAGGCGCGCCCCTGCGGCCAGTACCAGGCGAGAAACGTCTTCGTCTTCCAGCCGTGCGATCGGATCGACGCGGATCTCAGCCCCCGCTCTCGCACAGGTACGTGGTGAAGCCGTCGAGCAGACCGTGGTAGGGCGGCGGCGCGATGGGGGCCGGCACCGTCAAGCGCCCCAGCCATTGCAGCCACTGCACGGCCCAATACCGAAAATTACGCGCGGCGAGCGCGGTGGTTGCTACGCGGCGTCGACTGTGATCCGTGGCCCAACGCCGCGCGACACGTTCGACCACGGCGATGTCCACGGCGTTCTGGCCGGACAGATCGAGGTGACGAACGATGACCACCAGCTCGCAGGCGACGCTGTGGGGCGAGTTTCGCGCATACCCAAGGCCTTTCAGATGGTCGAGGAATTGACGCCGTTCTTCCGGGAGACGACTTTTGCGCTGACGCGCTAGGCTAGGGCGATCGTCCGGGGAACGATTCTTCGAACATGGTCGGACTCCTTCGCTGGGGAGTCCGCCCGTTGTCCGCCCTGCTTATGTGGCCTTCGCAGGCTGATTCCCACCACGAATCAACGACCGCCACACTCGCCGCCACATAACCGCGACCACCACATGGATCATCCTGGACTAACCCGCTTCGCGGGAGACCAGTACACCGACAGTTTGTGCCTGTCGTGCGCGCGATCGAGTCATCCCTCCGATTCTGATCGCTGATCCGCATCTCCCATACGCTCCCATGCGAAACGCCTGGAATGGACCAGGCCCTTTTTCGCATCGGAGCACGCCATGACTTCTCTTCGTCGACGCATGCTCGAGGACATGCAATTGCGGAATTTCTCGCCGCACACCCAGCGCTCGTACGTGCAGCAAGTGTCGCAATTCGCCCGCTACTGCCAGCAATCACCCGACCGATTGGGCCAAGAGGAGATTCGCGGCTACCAGCTCTATCTCACCAACGACCGGAAGCTGGCCGTCAGCTCCGTGTTGCTCGCAGTCGCCGCGCTGCGCTTCCTGTACACCGTCACGCTCAAGAAGGACTGGAGGGTCGAGGACATTATCCCGGCTCCGAAGAAACCGCAGCGCTTACCGATCGTGCTCAGCCCGGACGAGGTGCTCCAGTTTCTCGACTGTGTGCCAGGGCTCAAGCATCGCGCGATTCTGACCACCTGCTACGCCGCGGGACTCCGCATCTCCGAAGTGCTTCATCTGCGGCCGACCGACATCGACAGCCGCCGCATGGTCGTTCGCGTCGACCAAGGGAAAGGCCAGAAAGATCGGTACGTGATGCTCTCGCCCAAGTTGTTGGAGTTGCTCCGGACGTGGTGGCGGATGGAACGACCGACCCAGTGGCTCTTCCCGGGCGATCGGCCGGGGCAGGCCATCAGCAAGGATGCGGTGGAGCAAGCCTGTCAAAAGGCTCGGCGCCGCTGCCGAATTGCCAAACCGATCACGCCACATTTGCTGCGTCACGCGTTCGCCGTACATCTACTCGAATCCGGCACTGACGTCCGCACCATTCAATTGCTGCTCGGCCATCGCAGCCTTGCGACCACGGCGCGCTATCTGCGGATTGCCACGATCAAAGTGTGTTCGACGACGAGTCCGCTTGACTGGCTTCCGCGTCCCGTCGCCCCTGAGCCGCCACCTCCGCTCCCAGCGCACTTCTGAGCGGCGGCCCCGTGGTTCGCCCAACGCTTGAAGTGGCGGATGTCTTCCGCCGCTATGGCGACGCGTATCGCCGAGAGGCGGGTGTGGCACCGTCGTCCGCCCAGGGCCGCATCATGACGGCGATCGAGACGTGCCGCACCGCCGTCCTCGGTGGGCATGTCGAAGCGTGCAATGCGTGTGGCCACCAGCGCATCGCCTATAACTCCTGCGCGAATCGGCATTGTCCCAAGTGTCAATCGCTGAAACGCGCGGCCTGGATCGACGACCGCAAAGAAGACGTGCTTGACGTCGAGTACTTCCACGTCGTCTTCACGGTGCCCCAGGACGTGGCGGCGATTGCGGCGCAGAACAAAGCCACGGTGTACAACCTCCTGTTTCGGGCGACCGGCGAGACCTTACGCACCATCGCCGCCGATCCCAAGCATCTCGGTGCCGAGCTGGGGTTCTTTGCTGTGCTCCACACCTGGGGGCAGACCCTTGTCGCTCATCCCCATCTGCACTGTGTGATCCCAGGCGGCGGTCTCTCGCCCGACGGCACGCAGTGGGTCGCCTGTCGCTCGGGATTTTTCCTGCCCGTGCGGGTGCTCTCTCGCTTGTTCCGTCGCCTCTTCCTGCAGCACCTCCAGGCTGCGTACGACGCCGAGACGCTGTGCCTCGAGGGATCACTGGCGCCACTGCGGGATCGACCAACCTGGACGCGCGCGCTCGCCGTGCTGCGGCAGACCGAATGGGTCGTCTACGCCAAGCGGCCATTCGCCGGCCCGCAACAGGTCCTCGACTACGTCGGTCGCTACACCCATCGAGTGGCGATCTCCAATGATCGCCTGCTCGACATCGAGAACGGGCAGGTGGGGTTCACCTACAAGGACTATCGAGCCGACCCGCCGCAATCACCGAAAACGATGACGCTCGCCGCCGGCGAATTCATCCGCCGCTTTCTGCTCCACGTCCTGCCCGCGGGCTTTCACCGCATCCGCTACTACGGGTTCCTGGCCGCCCGCCATCGCCGCGAGAAGCTGGCCCGTTGCCGACAATTCCTCGGTTCCCCGGCGTCCGCTCCGCCCCCCAGCGCAGCGACCGCAGCACCCGACTATCGTGACCGTGTGGAAGCCCTCACCGGCATCTCCTTGCGCGTCTGCCCCGCCTGTCATCACGGGGAGATGATCATCATCGAACGGCTGTGGCCCGCCTCTCGTGCCGGATTCGTGAATCCCGATACCTCATGATGATCACCAGCACGGACCGTCGCCGCGCCGTTTCCGCGCTCGACCGGACCGAGTCCCGGCCGCCGTCTGCGTCTGGGCTAATCACATCGCCTGTGAACAGCCCGACACCTGTGATCAGATCGCCAGTAAGTGCCTCTCACGCGTGTCGTCTCTACTCCCGTGTGCGCGTCGGTGGCGAATTCGCCCGCTTCACCACGCCGTCCTCGAGGTCGCACGTCATTCAATCCCCATAGTCGAGCGCCGGCGCAGCGGCTTAGTCCAAGGCATTTTTTGCCCACCGTCGCGGCGGGTCATCATTGGGCTCGGTCCAAGCGATCGCGCGCCGCGCCGCCGGCCAAAAAATGCTCTGCC
>DASXQW010000158.1:0-18502 GCA_036506975.1 Casimicrobiaceae bacterium
GTCACTTTGCCGCGACGGCGCACTCCGGCGGTGTCGATCAGCGTGTAGCCGCGACCACCGCGATCGAAGTCGAGATAGATCGAATCGCGCGTGGTGCCCGGCTCTTCGAAGGCGATGACGCGCTCCTCGCCGAGCAGCGTATTGACCAGCGTCGATTTGCCGACGTTGGGCCGGCCGACGATCGCGACGCGGATTCGTCTGCCTTGCTCGCCGGTCGCTTCGTCATCGGCCGCGGCCGGCGCGGGGCAGACGGCGAGCGCATGCTCGATGAGCTCGCGCACGTTCTCGCCGTGCGCGGAGGAGATCGGCAGCGGGGCGCCGAGCGCAAGCTCGTGGAATTCGGCGCTGGCGCGCTCGGGGGCCAGGCCTTCGGATTTGTTCACGGCGAGCAGGACCGGCCGGCCTGAGCGACGGAGCAGGTCGGCAATGGTGCGATCCTCGCCGGTCAGGCCTTCGCGGGCATCGACTAGGAAAATGACCGCGTCGGCCTCGGCGATCGCCGTTTGGGTCTGACCTGCCATGGCGCGCATGATGCCGCTCCTGGCCTCGGGCTCGAAGCCGCCAGTGTCAACGACGAGATAGGGTCGGTCTCCGCCACGGCCGCGCCCGTAGTGGCGGTCGCGGGTAAGCCCGGGATAGTCGGCGACCAGAGCGGCGCGCGACGCGGTCAGGCGGTTGAATAGCGTCGACTTGCCGACATTGGGCCGGCCGACGAGCACGAGCGTAGGGAGCATGGGATCAGCAGCGTTCCGGCGCGGACTGCAATTTACTTCTGGACCACAGGAAAATGGAAAGTCCCGAGGCGTGCTCTCCGCGGCTCAGGTTCTCTATTGGGTGCCCGCGCTGACGAGATTGCCCCCTGCGCTCTGCCATATCGCGGCATTACCGGCGGTGACTGGCTGCGACACCGGTGCTTTGCCGTCCGTCGGGAGGCGCCCGACGAGATTGCCGTCGTTGCGGTCGAGAAGATGCAAATAGCCTTCGATGTCGACCACGCCCAGGTAATCGCCGACGACGACCGGCCCACTGGGAAAACGTTGGTTGAGCTTGTCCTGTTTCCACACCGACGCGCCGGTCGCCTTATCCAGAGCCTGGACGGCACCCTTGTCGTCGGTGAGATAGAGGTAGCGATTGTCTAGCGTGAGCCCCCCCAAGCTGCCGAAATCGCGCGACCAGGTCAACGTGCCCCGCAGCGCATCGAAACACGCGACGCGGCCCAGGTACGCCGCGGCACACACCTGCCGGTCGTCGATGACCGGGAGACTGGTGACGTCGGCGAGGCGCTCGAGCTCAGTCGCGCCTTTCGGCGTGGCGACGTTCCCTTCCCAGGCCAGCGCGCCGGTCGTCACGCTGATCGCCAGCAGCTTCCCTCCGGCCGTTCCTGTGAACAATCCCCCGCGGTCGACGATCCCGCCGGCGAACCGGCGCACCGTAAGAGGCGGAGTCGCGCGCTGGTAGACCCACTTCCGACTGCCGTCGGCCGCGGACAGGCCGAAGATCTTGCCGTCGAGCGACCAGACGATCACCGTGCCATCGGCCAGCTTGGGCGGTCCGCTGACTTCGCTTGGAACCTTCGCTTGCCAGAGCGGCTTGCCGCTCGCGTCGAACGCGAGTACGTCGCCCTTGTTGGTCCCGACGACGAGGACAGAGGCATCGGCCCCGACACCCGCCGACAGCGGCTTGCCGGCGTTGCTGCGCCAGCGCTGCGCTCCGGTTGCGGGCTCCACGCTGACCAGCATGCCCTCCGTGCTCGCCGCATAGACCGCATCCGCGCGCACGGCGGGTGCGAAGCCGGCGCCCCCCGAACCGCCGAGGGAGACCTGCCAGTTGAGCCGAGCAGTCGCCTTTGCATCGAAGGCCGGTAGAGGCCCCACTTTGGGTCCACTTTGGAACCAGGGCAGCGAGAAGGAGGGAGGCGCCGTCAGCCAAGAGGGCAGCCAGGTCGAAAGCGTCGCGCAGCCGGACACGAGACCCGTCGCGCACGCGGCGAGCGCGATCAGCGCCTTGCGCGAGCGCGGCCTTGCCATCACGAGCGATTGCACCATTGTCACTTTGCTGCGGCGGCAGGTGCCGACGGTACTGCCGTACCCGCGGCAGCACCCGGCGCGGCGGTCCAATCGGCCGCGGCGGACACGGGGCCACCCAGAGCGTCGAGCTTTGCTTGCACGAAGGCACGGTAGGTCGACTTCGGATCGAGCTTGGCGAGCGAAGCCTGGTACGCGACACGGGCGTCGGTCGTCTTGCCGGCGGCCGCAAGGATGTCGCCTTTGAGATCAGAGTAGATGGCGACAAACGCCTCGTCGGTCCTCGCGTCGAGTGCCTTGAGCGCCTCGTCGTACTGCTTCTCGTCGAGGAGTATCTGCGCGACCCGGAAGCGCGCGACGGCCTTCAGCTCGTCTTCGCCGGCGTGATCGATCACCCACTGCAATTGCGCCTTCGCCGCGGTCTTGTCGCCAGCGTCGTAGACGAGCTTCGCATATAGCAGCGCTCCACGCGGCGCGTACGCGGTCGCGCTGAAGCGCTCGACGAGCTGGGTCGCTGGTTCCTTCGCCTTGGCGGCGTCATTGGCGCGTGCCGCCTGGCTCAGCGCCTGGTAGAGCACGCTCGCCTTCTCGGCCTGCGTGCCCTGGTACCAGCGCCAACCCTGCACGCCAATGAAGCCGAGCGCAAAGATGACCACCGCGGCGCTGACGTATTTGCCATAGACGGCCCACCATGCCTTGAGGTCGTCTATCTTTTCCTGCTCTTCGAGATCATAAACTGCCATGGTCCGTCCTATACAGTCGCGAAGCGACTCACGAAGTTCCCCTCTCCCGGCGGGAGAGGCAAAGACAAGCGGTCACGTCTTTTGCGCCGCCGGCCGAATGTGTTCCGCTACTTCCTCCGCTGCCAGCGCGACTTGAGCGCCGGCAGTTCGCAGAGGTTTGGCCGCGACGCGGTTTGCGCTCGCCTCGTCGTCGCCCACGATAAGCGCCCAGCGCGCGCCGCTCGCGTCGGCTCGTTTCATCTGCGCCTTGATGCTCCCGCCGCCGGCGTTGACGACGATCGCGAGCCCGGCATCGCGCAGCGCTTCCGCCGTCCGGCGCGCGAAAGCACTGGTAGCTTCGCTGCCAACATGGACGACGTAGGCGAGCGGGGCGGCCGAGGCCTGCGTTCCCGAGTCGCGCAACAAGAGCACGAGACGTTCGACGCCTACCGCGAATCCGCATGCGTGCGTCTGTTCGCCGCCAAGCTGCGAGAAAAGAAAATCGTAGCGGCCGCCACCGGCCACCGTTCCCTGCGCGCCGAGGCGATCCGTGATCCACTCGAATACGGTTCGATTGTAGTAGTCGAGGCCGCGAACGAGCCTGGGGTTTACCTCGAAGTCGATGTCGGCTTCCTTGAGCATCGCCTGAAGCTCGAGGAAATGCTGTCGCGACTTCGACTGCGCGTCGAGATGGTCGACCAGTTTCGGCGCCCCGGCAATGATCGTTTGCATTTCGGGTTTCTTGCTGTCGAGGATGCGCATCGGATTGGTATTGACGCGACGCTTCGAGTTCTCGTCGAGCTTGTCGAATTTGGACTGAAAATAAGCCGCGAGCGCATTGCGGTGAGCCAGCCGCTCGTGCGGATCGCCGATCGAATTGATGTTTAACGACATCCCGGTAAGCCCCAGCCGCTTCCACAGCCGCGAGAGCATGACGATTTGCTCCGCGTCGACATCGGCTTCCGCAAAACCCAGCGCCTCGGCGTCGAGCTGATGGAACTGGCGGTAGCGCCCCTTTTGCGGCCGCTCATGCCGAAACATCGGCCCCGCGGTCCACACCCGTTGCGCGCGCTCGTAGGTGAGGTTGTGCTCAATCGCCGCGCGCACGATGCCGGCAGTTGCCTCGGGCCGCAGCGTCAGGCTCTCGCCGTGGTCGTCGAAGGTGTACATCTCCTTTTCGACGATGTCGGTCGCATCGCCGATACCGCGGACGAACAGCGCTGTCGGCTCGACGATCGGCACGCGGAGATTGCGATAGCCGTATTGCGCGAATGTCTCGCGCGCGGCGTCCTCGACGCGCTCCCAAAGCGCTGCCTCGTCGGGCAGAACGTCGTTCATGCCGCGAACGGCCTGGATGGTCGGCGCGTGCATGCGCTAGCAGGCTGATGCGGCTCTCACTTACGACAGGCGCAGCCGCGCGACGTTTTGCCGCGTATAGCGCGACAGGTCGACCGGAGTGCCGCGGTAGACGAGCGTCACCTCGCGCGCATTACCGATCACGATGTCGAAGGGAGGCACACCGCGGATCGCCTGCTCGGAGCCTGCGGGGATCAGGCGCGCGATCAGCACCTGGCCATCGCGATCGCGTATCTCCGTCCACGAGGGTCCGCGATAGCCGAGCAGCAACGGCGCCGGAGCGACTTCGGCACCGCCGTCGCGGACCATAGAGGCAGGTGCAGGCTCACTTGCCGGCCTGTCGGTGGCGAGCGGATTCGGCAACTCCTTGCCGCTCGTAGGCGCTGCCGGCGCGACGTGCAGCGGTTGCGGCGGAGCGGACCGCGATGCGTCGCCTTGCGGCGAGAGAGCGCCGCGATACCACTCGTAGGCGGCCGCGCCGACGATGCAGCCCACAAGCACCAGCGGAATCAGCCAGCGCGTGAAGTTTGTTTTCGGCGTGCTCGTCGTCGGCAGCTCGGCGATCATCGCACCGGTCGGTTGCAGCGCAGGCGCTTCGAGCGCGGGCGCGTGTGCGGCGTCCGGCAGCATCGAGAGCAGATTGTCGCCGTCGAGGTTCATCAGCCGCGCGTAGTTGCGGACAAAACCGCGCGCGAACGTGCGCCCGGGCAGCTGCGCGAAATCCTCATCCTCCAGCGCCCTCACCTGGCGCGGGGCGAGCTTCAGTTGCTGCGCGACCTGGTCGAGCGAGAGCCCTGCCGCCTCACGTGCAGATTTCAGGCGCGAGCCCGGACCATCCTGCCCGGTCGGGGGCCATTGCGGCGAGGCACCCACGTCCGTTTCCGTCGCGGTCACTCGCAGCTCTCGGTGGCAATCGCCTTCGTTTCCGGCGCGTCCGGATAGCGGTTGCGCAACTGAGAGACATACGACAGCTCGGCCTGGCGATCGCCCAGCTTGCGCTCGACACACATGCCCAGGCGCAGTCCCTCGGGTGGCGGGTTCGTCGTGAGCATCACGCCCTTCATCCACGTACGCGCTTGGTCGTAGCGACCGTCCTTATACGCAATCTGCGCCATCCCGAGACTGGCGAGGGGATTGCCGGGCTGGACGCCAAGCGCGCGACGGAAGTAATTCTCCGCGGTGCCCACGTCGCCGAGCGCCTGCGAGCAGCGGCCGGCATTGACCAACGCGACCTCCGGTGCGCGGTACAGAGGATTGCGCACTGCAATCTCGAATTCCGCCAGCGATTCGCGCTCGCGCCTATGCGTGCAGAGATACCAGCCCCAGTTGTGATGGACTTCGGAGTCGGCGGGAGCGAGCTGCAGCGCCTGGGCGAAGCTCTGTTCCGCCTTGCGATCGTCCCCCAGCGTGGCGTACACGAGTCCGAAGACGTTGTACGCCTGGGCGTAACCAGGATCGATCCTGACCGCCATATTCAGCTCTTCGAGTGCGATGTCCATCTGGCCGCGCTCGTAGTAACCGGCGCCGAGATCGGTGTGCAACTGCGCCCTGAGCTGCGGGTTCGCCAGCTGGGCTGGCGGTGGCGGGCTGGGCGGCTGGGGTTCGGGAGCGGTCTGCTTGCTGCTGCAGCCGGCGAGGAGCGCCAGCAAGACAAGCCCGAGACCGCAGACGGTGAACATGATGCGCGAGCTCATGACGGCTCCGGGGCTACGAAGGCGTGGCGGCATGGATCCTATGCAGCCGCCGCTTGGTCCTGTCCTGCACCTGTCCGACGAGCTGGCCGCAGGCAGCGTCGATGTCGTCACCGCGCGTCTTGCGCACCGTGGCAACGAAGCCCGCGTCCTGCAGCACTTTCTGGAAGGCCAGGATCCGCACGCGCGGACTCGTCGAGAATTCGGTCTGTGGGAACGGATTGAACGGGATCAGGTTGAACTTGCACGGCACGTCGCGCACCAACGCAGCGAGCTGTAGCGCCTGCTTAGGGGAGTCGTTGACCCCATCGAGCATCACGTACTCGAAAGTGACGAAGTCGCGCGGGGCGCGCTCGATGTAGCGCAGGCAGGCGGCAAGCAGTTCGGAGAGCGGATACTTGCGGTTGATGGGCACCAGCGCGTCGCGCAATGCGTCGTTCGGAGCGTGCAACGAAACCGCGAGTGCGACCGGGCACTCGTCCCGGAGCCGGTCGATTGCCGGCACGATCCCCGAGGTCGACAGCGTCACCCGCCGGCGGGAGAGCCCGTAGGCATTGTCGTCGAGCATGAGGCGCATCGCGGCGACGACGTTGTCGAAATTCGCGAGCGGCTCGCCCATGCCCATCATCACGACGTTGGTGATCGGATGCCTGCCGTGCTCGACCCAGGGTGTGCTGACGCCGTCGGCGAGCAGAGTGCGGTTGGCGTGCCAGAGCTGCCCGATGATCTCGCCCGCGGAAAGATTGCGGTTGAATCCTTGCTTGCCGGTCGAGCAGAACGCGCAATCGAGCGCGCAGCCGGCCTGCGACGATATGCAAAGCGTTCCCCGATCGTCTTCCGGGATATACACCGTTTCGATCGCATTCGTGCCGCCGACGTCGAGCAGCCACTTCCGCGTGCCGTCGCTCGCGACGGTGTCGCGCACGACCGCGGGGGTGCGAATCTCGGCATCGCGGGCGAGTGCATCGCGCGTCGCGCTGGCGAGGTCGGTCATCGCTTCGACGCGGTCGGCGAGGCGGTGGTGGATCCAGCGCAACGCCTGCCTTGCGCGGAACGGCTTTTCGCCGCGCTCGGCGAAGAATGCGGCGAGCGCCGCAGGATCGAAGTCTAGAAGATTGATCATGTGCAAAAATCAGGTTCTCCGTTACCGGCTATGGATCTCCTGGAGCGGAAAGAAGAATTCAATTTCCGTCTCGGCAGTCTCCGGACCGTCCGAGCCGTGGACCGCGTTGGCATCGATGCTTTGGGCGAAGTCGGCGCGGATCGTCCCCGGCGCCGCGTTCTTCGGATCGGTCGGGCCCATCAGGTCGCGGTTCTTCGCGATGGCGTTGTCGCCTTCGAGGACCTGGATCATCACCGGACCGGAAGTCATGAATTCGACGAGATCCCTGAAGAACGGCCGCTCGCGATGCACCGCGTAAAACCCTTCGGCATCGGGCCGGGCAAGCCAGGTCATCCTCGCCGCGACGATCTTGAGGCCGGCGCGCTCGAAGCGAGTATAAATCTCTCCGATAACGTTTTTTGCAACAGCATCCGGCTTGATGATCGAAAGCGTGCGCTCTACCGCCATCCCGGGGCTCCGAAAGAATAAATACGAGGAAATTCAACATTGTATCACGTATGCCGCGCTCTTTGCCGTGGACCGAAGCGGCCGGGCGCTGACTTTGGGCCGACCAAGAAAAAAGGCGGGCTCGTCGCCCGCCTCGGGGAGAAAACGTTTGATTCGTTTCGGTCTCGCGGTGCAGGCCTAAGCTCGCGGGCTCAGCGCATCATTCCCAGCACCTGCGGCAGCCAGATCGAGAGCGCTGGCCAGTAGGTGACGATGACCAGGAACACCAGCATGGTCAGCAGCCAGGGCCAGACGGCGATGGTCAGCTCGGTAATGCCCATCTTGGTGATGCCGCTCGCCACATACAGGTTCAAGCCTACCGGCGGATGACACATTCCGACTTCCATGTTGACGACCATGATGATGCCGAAGTGAACAGGGTCGACGCCGAGCTTCATCGCCACCGGGAAAAGAATCGGCGCCATGATCAGGACAATCGAGGAAGGCTCCATGACGTTCCCGGCGAGCAGCAGGACGATGTTGACGAACAGCAGGAAGGCGACCACCCCGAGCCCCTTGTCGAGCATCCACGCCGCGAGCTCCTGTGGAATCTGCTCGGAGGTCATCAGGTAGCTGAACATCACCGCGTTGGTGATGATGTAGAGCAGCATCGCGCTCATGTTCGCCGAGTCGAGCAGCACCTTTGGCACCTTCGACAGCGGCATGTCCTTGTAGACGAATACGGCGACGAAGAACGCGTAGACGGCGCTGATCGCGGCGGCCTCGGTGGGCGTGAAGATCCCGGTGTAGATGCCGCCGATGACCACGATGACCAGCAGCAGACCCCAGATGCTCTGCCGGAACGTGCGCCAGCGCTCGCCCCAGGTGGCTTTCGGCTGACGCGGATAGTTGTTCTTGCGCGCGCGCCACCAGGTCGTGAGCCCGAGCATCGTCGCGAGCACCAGCCCGGGGACGATGCCGGCGATGAACAGCGCGCCGACCGAGGTGCTGGTGGCAACGGCGTACATCACCATCACGATCGACGGCGGGATCAGGATGCCCAGCGCGCCCGAGGTGGTGATGACCCCGGCGCCGAAGCGCGCCGGGAAACCCTGCCGCACCATCGCCGGCAGGATGATCGAGCCGATCGCCACGACCGTGGCCGGCGAGCTGCCGGACACGGCCGCGAACAGCGCGCAGGCCATCACGCCCGCGAGGCCGAGCCCGCCCGCCCAGTGGCCGACCATCGACGAGGCGAAGTTGATCATCCGCCGCGCGACGCCGCCGTGGGTGAGGAAGTTGCCGGCGAGGATGAAGAACGGGATCGCCATGATCTCGAAGCGCTCGATGCCGGTGAAAAGCTTCAGCGCGACCGACTGGATCGGCACTGAGGTCATCGCGAACAGATACGTGAGCACCGTGAGCCCGAGCGAGATCGAGATCGGCATCCCGGTCAGCATCAGGCCGAACAGCAGGGCGAAGATGATCCAGGCGTTGGCGATGTCGACGCCGGCGAGCTTCAGCGCCACCGGAATCGCGATCAGGACCGGCGGAATCAACGCCGGCCAGCGCGGGTGCCCCGGCGTCGGAGAGACGGGTAGCGCCGTGCTCATGGCCGGCCTCCGTCCTTGATGGGTGCCGGATGGAGATCCGGCGCCGCGAAGCTATCGGCGGCGGTCTCGCCGATCCCTTCGACGTGCGCGACGTCATGGTGCGGCAGCTCGCCAGTGCGCGCGAACGACCACGCCACCTGCAGGAAGCGGAAGCACATCAGGTACGAGCCGAGCGGGATGCACAGGTACACGATCCACTTCGGCAACTCGAGGTCAGGCGACGTCGAGTCGGTATGGGCGATGTCCCAGACGAAGCCCGTGGCGAGCGTGCCGACGATGCCGGTGAACAGCGCGCCTGCGCCAAGTCCGAACAACACGTAGAGCTTGCGCGTATTGGCCGGCAGCCGGTTGATCATGACGTCGACGCCGACGTGGATACCGGTCCGCACGCCGTACGCTGCGCCGAACTTTGCCATCCACACGAACATGTAGATGCAAAGCTCCTGCGCCCACGACAGGTCGATCTTGAGGAGCCAATCCTGCACCACCGGGATCGGCGTACCGGCGGCGTAACGGTGGGCGACGGCGACGAAGATCAGCAGCGTGGCCGCGCCCATCAGGAACGCGATCAGCCACTCCTCGAGGTGATCGAGAATCTTCACGGCTCTTCTCCCTCGGCGGCGCTGTTTACCGGCGCGAGGTGGCACGCACCGTCGTCACCGGCGCACGCGCCGCGATTCCGCTGCGCCACGACCGAGACGCAGGCGTGCCCTCACGGCTTGAATCCCGTCTCCTTGTACACCGCGGCGAGGATGTCCTTGCCGACACGCGACTCGTTCTCCTTGTGGACGGACACCAGCGCTTTCTTCATCTGCGCCTTCTCGTCCGCGGTCAAGGTGATGATCTGCGTTTTGCCGCTCTTGCGCACGGCCTCGAGCGCGTCGTCGTTCTCCTTCTTGGCGATGTCGTTGGCGTACTTGGTCGCGTCCTTCATCGCGCCTTCGAGCGTGGTGCGGATGTCGGCGGGCAGCCCGTCCCAGAATTTCTTGTTCGTGATCACCGCGTACTCGATGACGCCGTGGTCGGTCAGCGCGAGGTACTTTTGCACTTCGTGCATCTTCTGCGTGTAGAAGTTGGACGGCGGATTCTCGGTCCCGTCGACCACGCCGGTCTGCAGCGCCTGGTAGACCTCGGAGAACGCCATCACCTGCGGGATCGCCCCCAGCGCCTTGATCTCGTCACCCAGCACCTTGGAAGACTGGATACGCAGCTTGAGGCCCTTGTAGTCGGCGGGAACCTTGATCGGCTTGTTCGCGCTGAAGTCCTTGAACCCATTGTCCCAGAACGCGAGGCCGGTAACGCCCTTGCTCTCGAGCTTCTGGAACAGCGTCTTGCCGACCGGTCCTTCCGTAACCTTGTGCAGCTCGGCGAAGCTGTCGAAGATGTACGGCAGGTCGAACACCTCGAACTCGCGCACGCCGAGCGGCCCGAACTTGGCGACCGATGGCGCCAGCATCTGCACCGAACCGAGCTGCAGCGCTTCCATTTCCTCACCGTCCTTGAATAGCGAGCTGTTCGGATAGACCTCGACCTTGACGCGGCCCTTGGTGCGCTCTTCGGCGAGCTTCTTGAAGTATTCGGCGCCCTTGCCCTTCGGCGTGTCGAGGGCCACGACGTGGCTGAACTTGATAACGATCGGTTGTTGCGCGAGAGCGGTGCCCGCCACCGCGAGCAGCGCAGCCGCGGCGAGCGCGACGCAAGATCGGAAACTCATCGATTCCTCCAGTGATGGATGCCAAGATACTGCGTTCGAATTATCCGGCAATTTAGCCCCGGGACGTTGAGCCTTGTCAAACTGCGAGCATCGGACTCCAGGCGGCCGCTGCGGTGTCGCCGCGCCGGCTTTGGGCTAGAATCACTCGGCGCGTGCAGCACAGGCGCTGCAAGGGCGCACTAGGAGCGAGACTCATGCCGAAACTAGGATTTGCAGCCGTCGCCCTGTTGTTCATCGTCGCTTCGACGCATGCCCAGGAATATCCCGCCAAGCCGGTCGTGATGCTGGTGCCGTTCGCGGCCGGTGGTCCGACGGACACGGTCGCCCGCTCGCTCGGCCAGGGCATGGGCAAGGCGTTGAAGCAGACGCTCGTCGTCGAGAATGCAGTCGGTGCCGGCGGCACGATCGCGCCGTCGAAGCTCAAGTCTGCTCCGGCCGACGGCTATACCATCCTATTGGCGCACATCGGCATGTCGACCGCGCCGGCACTCTATCGTGAGCTGCCGTTCAAGCCGCTCGAGGATTTCGAGCTCATCGGGCAGGTCGTGGATGTACCGATGACGCTGATCGGCAAGAAGGATCTTCCGCCGAACGATCTGCGCGAGCTGCTCGCCTATATCAAGGCCAACAAGGACAAGATTTCCTTCGCCAATGCCGGCGTCGGCTCCGCGTCGCACCTTTGCGGCCTCTTGTTCATGAGCCAGATCCAGACCGAGCTGACGACCATTCCGTACAAGGGTACGGCGCCGGCGATCAACGATCTCCTGGGCGGACAGGTCGACATTCTGTGCGACCAGACGACCAACACCACGCAGTACATCAAGGCCGGTCGCGTCAAAGCCTATGGAACAACGTCCAGCGCGAGGCTCGATTCGCTGCGCGAGCTGCCGACGCTTTCCGAGGCAGGGATACCCGGCTTCGAGGTCGTCGTGTGGCATGGTGTCTACGCGCCAAAGGGAACGCCGAAGCCGGTCGTCGACAAGCTGGTCGCCGCTTTGCAAAGCGCGATTCAGGAGCCCGCGTTTGTGCAGCGGATGAGTGAGCTCGGATCTCAGGTCGTATCGCCGGAAAAGGCGACCCCGGCAAGCTTGCGCGTTCGTCTGAAGGGCGAGATCGACAGGTGGGGCCCGATTATCCGCAAGGCGGGCGTCTACGCGGATTAAGGTTCCAAGGCACGCGTCGATTCGCATCGTTGCTTGCGCGGCCTCGTGCGGGCCTCATACCGGTGTGCCGCGGGAGCCGACGACATGGGGCCTCCACGCGAGCGCCCACCCCGCCGCGTCGCGCGAAGCTTGAAATGCGACGGCGACGCCGATGCCCGGAATGGCCGCGAGCTCGTCACCGCACCAAACAAACGGCAGCGCGTCGCGTTCCCACCGCGGCAGACCCGCTTGCTGCAGCAAGCTCTTCACTGCGTGATGTGGCCGATTTGTTCCAAGCTGGATGCGCTCGCCGCCCGTGCGCGACCGCAAGCTCACGGGAGCCTGCTTGAGCTTGGCGGCGCACAACCCGGCGCCGTGAACCGGGACAAACGTCAACGCGCCCCAGGGCAAGCGAACCTCTCGCTCGCCGTGCCAGGCAAGCACGTAGGGTTCCGGCGGCCGCGCGTGGACCCGAACGCGTCCACGGTGCACGCCGATCTCGCGTCCTTCGTGAGCGATGGAAACTTTCGCATCGTCCGCGGTCGGGACCAATTGCCTTAGCATGTCGGAGAGCCTCGCCTGCGACGGCGGGCGCAAACCCTCGCGGCGCATGAACCAGCGCAAAAGATTGCCTGCGCGCGTTGCGGGCAGGGCGGCGAGGCTTGCGCGATCGAGCCCCAGCTCATCGACGGCGCCGGCGGCGTCGACGACGGCCAATGCGTCGGCGAGCGCGGCCGCTTCCGCCTGATGACGGGCCGCACGGACGAGCGTGCCGGGATAGCCGGGGAAATGCGCGGCAAGAAGCGGCGCAATCTCATGGCGGAGGAAATTGCGTGCGTGCCTGCGGTCGGCGTTGCTCTCGTCGTCGATCCAGGCGAGCCCGCGCGCCGTGGCGTAGCTGGCGATCGTCGTGCGCGCCAGTTCGAGCAACGGACGCAGCAAAGCGGGGCGACCGGCACGATGCCGCGGCATCGCCGCCAGACCCTGCGGACCTGCGCCGCGCAAGAGCTGCAACAGTACGGTTTCGGCCTGATCGTCGGCATGGTGCGCAAGAATAATCGCATCGACGTCGGCCGCGAGGAGGCATTCGTAGCGCGCCGAACGCGCGCGCGCCTCGAGACTTTCGCCGCGGCGGCGCTCGAGCCGCAAGCGATGCGTCGCCAGCGGGACGTCGCGCGATGCGCATTGCACGGCGCAGAACTCCGCCCAGCGGCCGGAGTTGGGCGAAAGCCCGTGGTCGACGTGGATGGCCGAGAGTTCGATTGGATGCCGCGCGACGAAGGCGGCCGCGGCATCGAGGAGCACCATCGAATCCATGCCGCCCGACAGCGCGACGGCGACGCGCGCGCGAGGAGCTACGCGTTCGGCCAACGCCGCGGCGATCGCCGCATCGACGGCGGCGACCGCGCTCCCGGGGCTAGCTCCTTGGACGCCTCTCGTGTCGGACATGCATCGTGTCGCTAGCGGCCGCGACTCGCAATTCCCCGTCGACCCAAGCCTGCGGAACCCCTCGACGGGTGGCTCGCTTGGGCTAGCCGGCAGTGATTTCCTTGAACTTGCCATAGCCGAGCAGCTTGTCCTCGCGCGCGTCGAGCAGCACGTCGAGCGGCCGCTCCTGCGCGTGGCGCAACGCGTCGGTCAGGGCTTTCTTCAGCGTCGCCATCATCGCCGCGTGATCCCTGTGTGCGCCGCCGTGCGGCTCGGTCACGACCTTGTCGATCAGGCCGAGGGTCTTCAGGCGCGGCGCCGTGATGGCCAGCGTCTCGGCGGCTTCCTCGGCGTGCTTCGCCGATTTCCACAGGATCGACGCGCAGCCTTCGGGCGAGATGACCGAGTAAGTCGCGTATTGCAGCATGAGCGTTACGTCGCCGATCGCGATCGCCAGCGCGCCGCCGGATCCGCCTTCGCCGATCACCGTGACGATGATGGGTGTGCGCAGTCCCGCCATCTCGTACAGGTTGCGGCCGATCGCTTCCGATTGTCCGCGCTCCTCTGCGCCGATTCCGGGGAACGCTCCCGGCGTGTCGATGAAGGTGAACAGCGGCAGCGCGAACTTGGCCGCGAGCTTCATCAGCCGCAATGCCTTGCGATACCCCTCCGGGCGCGGCATGCCGAAGTTGCGAAAGATCTTTTCCTTGGTGTCGCGGCCCTTCTGGTGGCCGACGACCATGCACGGCGCACCGTTGAACCGCGCGAGGCCGCCGACGATCGCTGCGTCATCGGCATAGCTTCGGTCGCCATGCAGCTCGTGGAAATCGGTAAACATGCCCGCAATGATGTCCAGCGTATAGGGTCGTTGCGGGTGACGGGCGACCTGCGCGACCTGCCACGCGGTGAGCTTGCCGTAGATTTCCTTGGTGAGCTGCTGGCTCTTCTTCTGCAGCCGTTCGATCTCGTCGGAAATATCGACCGCCGAGTCCTCGTGCACGTAGCGCAGCTCGTCGATCTTGGCTTGCAGATCGGCGATCGGCTGCTCGAAGTCGAGAAACGTCTGCTTCATCGAAAAAAAGGCTTTCCGCCGCGAGGGCGGCATGTTAGCGCAACTGGGCGCCAGCGTCGTTCGCGATCCGCTGCATCAGGTTACTTAGCGGAACCATCCTAAATCAGCTTCCGTCCGATCGCAAACAGCCGTTGGATCTCATTTCAGGCCGAGCGCAGCATTTCGATGTGCGCGATGCCGTCCTCGTCGTAGGGCGCGGAGACCGTGCGAAATCCCAATTCGGCATAGAAGCGCTCGAGTCTTTGCTGCGCGCCGATGCGCACCGCACGGCCAGGGTAGAGCGCCGCGGCTCGCGCGAGTCCCTGGCGCATCGTTTCCCGTGCGAGACCCGTGCCGCGGAACGGTGCAGTCGTCAGTACGCGGCCAATCGACGGCTCGGTGTATTTGCGGCCTGGGTCGATCAGGCGCAGGTACGCGGCAAGCGACGGCTCGTGCTCCTGTTCGACCCAGCCCAGAAGATGCCACGCGAAAAGATCGAGCCCATCGGCGTCCTGGAACGCGCATGCTTGCTCGACGACAAAGACCGCTGCGCGCGCCGCGAGCAGGGTGTACAGCTCGGCGGGCTTGAGCTCCGCAAAGCGCTTCCATTGCCACGCCACCTGGGGCGTTGCCGGAGAGCTCATCGGGCAAATGGTTGGACCTTCGGTCGCCTTACATTACCATGGATGATTCCGCTCATTTGCCACCGCATCCCATGGACAAGCGCCATCGCATCGCCGTCATTCCAGGTGACGGCATCGGCAAGGAGACCGTGCCCGAGGGCCTGCGCGTGCTCGAGGCCGCGGGCCGGCGTTTCGGCATCGCGTTCGACTGGGACGAGCTGCCCTGGAGCTGCGACTACTACGCCCGGCACGGCCGGATGATGCCCGAGGATTGGTTCGAGCGGATCCGGCATCACGATGCGATATTCTTCGGTGCGGTCGGCTGGCCGGCGACGGTTCCCGACCACGTATCGCTTTGGGGCTCGCTCATCCAGTGGCGGCGCGGCTTCGATCAGTACGTGAACCTGCGACCGTGCCGGCTGATGCCGGGTGTGCCGAGCCCGCTTGCGAACCGCAAGCCAGGCGACATCGACTTCATCGTCGTGCGCGAGAACACCGAGGGCGAGTATTCATCAGTCGGCGGCCGGATGTTCGAGGGCACCGAGCGCGAGGTCGTGTTCCAGGAATCGGTGTTCACGCGCAAGGGTGTCGACCGCATCCTCGGTTTCGCCTTCGAGCTCGCGCAGACGAGAGCCGCCAAGCACGTCACGTCGGCGACCAAGTCCAACGGCATCTCGATCACGATGCCCTACTGGGACGAGCGTTTCCGCGCAATGGCGGCGCGCTATCCCGGTATTCGCACCGACCAGTATCACATCGACATCCTGACCGCGCATTTCGTGCAGCGGCCGCAGCACTTCGACGTCGTCGTCGGCTCGAACCTCTTCGGCGACATCCTCTCCGATCTGGGGCCCGCGGTGTGCGGCACCATCGGCATCGCGCCGTCGGCCAACATCAATCCCGAGCGCGAATATCCATCGCTGTTCGAGCCGGTGCACGGGTCAGCGCCCGACATCGCGGGCAAGGGGATCGCCAACCCGATCGGCCAGATCTGGTCCGGCGCGATGATGCTCGAACACCTCGGGCACGCCGAGGCCGCGGCGGCAGTGATGCGCGGCATCGAGCGCGCGCTCGCCGAGGGTGCGCGTACGGCCGATCTCGGCGGCAAGGCGACGACGGCCGAATTAGGCAACGCGATCGCCGAGGCGATTTCGTAGGTACGAATTTATTCGCACTGGCCCGCAGCTCCAGCGCCGCGGCCGAATGAATTCGGCCCTACTTTTGTGGCAAGATAGCTCCGGCAACAAGCAGTATCCGCGGCAAGGGGGGCCCTCACCATGATCATCGGCATTCCACGCGAGACCCGCGCGGGCGAGACGCGCGTCGCCGCAACGCCGGAAACGGTCAAGAAGCTCGCAGCAAGCGGCAAGCACCAGCTCGTCGTCGAGACGGGCGCCGGCACCATGTCGAGCATTCCGGACCGCGAGTTCCAGGCCGCGGGCGCAGGGATAGCAAGCGCCGACGAGGCGCTCGGCGCCGACATCGTGCTCAAGGTGCGAGGGCCGACCGAGCACGAGCTGCCGAAGCTCAAGCGGGGCGCGATGTTGGTGGGTCTCCTCAACCCTTTCGATGCCGCGGCCGTGCAATCGTATGCGGGCACGGGTGTATCGGGTTATGCGCTCGAGTGGCTGCCGCGCATCACGCGTGCGCAAGCGATGGATGTGCTGTCCTCGCAGGCGAACATCGCCGGCTACAAGGCGGTCATGATCGCCGCCAACACGTACGGCAGGTTCATGCCGATGCTCATGACCGCGGCGGGAACCGTGAAGGCTGCGCGCGTGCTCATCCTCGGCGTCGGCGTCGCCGGGCTGCAGGCGATCGCGACCGCGAAGCGGTTGGGCGCCGTGATCGAGGCCTCCGACGTGCGACCCTCGGTCAAGGACCAGGTCGAGTCGCTGGGCGCGAAATGGGTCGACGTGCCGTATGCGAACGACGAAGAGCGCAAGATCGCGGAAGGGGTCGGCGGTTACGCGCGGCCGATGCCGCCGGAATGGATGGCGCGCCAGGCGGACATCATCCACGAGCGCTGCAAGAGCGTCGACATCCTGATCACGACCGCGCTCATCCCGGGCCGCCCGGCACCGAAGCTCATCAAGGCGGCGACCGTCGAAGCGATGAAGCCGGGCGCGGTGATCGTCGATCTGGCGGTCGAGCAGGGCGGCAACGTCGAGGGCTCGGAGCTCGACAAGATCGTGGCCAGGAACGGTGTGAAGATCGTCGGCTTCGGCAACCTGCCGGCGCGCGTGGCAACCGACGCGTCCGCGCTCTACGCACGCAACGTCATCAACTTCCTCGCGCTGTCGCTCAACGCCAAGACCGGTGAATTCGCGGTGCCGAAGGACGATGAGATCATCAAGGCAACGCTGATCTGCGAGAACGGCGCCGTGGTGCCGAGAAGCTGAGTTTTTCGCCCTCCCCCTCGCGGGGGAGCGGATTCATTCGAGGGAGCGAATCATGACCGCAGGCGTTGATCCCATCGTCTTCAACCTCATCGTCTTCGTGTTGGCGATTTTCGTCGGCTACCAGGTGGTGTGGAACGTGACGCCTGCGCTGCACACGCCGCTGATGAGCGTGACCAACGCGATCTCCAGCATCATCATGGTCGGCGCAATGCTGGCCGCCGGCGCGGCTGAGCTCGATTGGGGCGGCTGGCTTGGCGTGCTCGCGGTGGCGCTTGTCTCGATCAATACCTTCGGCGGCTTTCTCGTCACCCGGCGCATGCTGGAGATGTTCAAGAAGAAGGAACCGAGGCCCGTCGCCAAGGAGAGGACATGATGCGGGGCAGGGGATAACCATGAGCGCCAATCAAGTCGCACTCTGGTACTTGGTCGCGGCGGTCAGTTTCATCCTCGCGCTGAGGGGACTGTCCGGACCGCAGACCGCCCGCCGCGGCAACGTCTACGGCATGATCGGCATGGCGATCGCGCTGCTGGTAACGCTCGCGCTCGTCTATTCGCACAGCAAGAACGTCCTGCCGATCCTGGCGGCGATGGCGGTCGGCGGTGCGATCGGAGCGGTCGTCGCACGCTGGGTGCAGATGACGCAGATGCCCCAGCTGATCGCGGCAATGCACTCGCTGGTCGGCCTCGCGGCGGTGTTCATCGCCATTGCCGCCGTCAACAATCCTGCTGCGATGGGGTTGGACGTGCCGATCACCGCGGGGCACAAGATCGAGCTGTTCATCGGTACCTTTATCGGGGCGATCACCTTCTCGGGCTCGGTCATCGCGTTCGGCAAGCTCTCAGGCACGATTCGCAGCGCGCCGGTGGTGTTCGTGGGGCAGCATTATCTGAATCTCGCCATCGGCATTGCGATGATCGGCTTCGGCATATGGTTCTGCGTGTTGCCGGCACCCGCGGATTGGGGACCATTCATCGTCATGACCGTGCTCGCGTTTCTGCTCGGCTTCCTGCTCATCATCCCGATCGGCGGCGCCGACATGCCGGTGGTGATCTCGATGCTCAACAGCTACTCGGGCTGGGCGGCAGCGGGCATCGGCTTTTCGCTCGACAACCCGATGCTGATCATCGCCGGCTCGCTGGTCGGCTCCTCCGGTGCGATCTTGTCGTACATCATGTGCCGGGCGATG
>DASXQW010000159.1:0-2105 GCA_036506975.1 Casimicrobiaceae bacterium
GGCGGCAGCGGGCCGCCGGTGCTTCTGATCCACGGTTATGCCGAATCCTCGCGCATGTGGAAGCCGCTGGCGAAAGCGCTCGCGCCGCGCTTTACCGTCATCGCGCCCGATCTGCCGGGATTCGGCGATTCGTCGATACCGGCGACAGGCCTCGACATGAAGACGGCTGCCCAGCGCATTCACACCGCGGTCAATTCACTCGGGTACAAAAAGGTCCGGGTGGTGGGACACGACATCGGACTGATGGTCGCGTACGCGTACGCCACCATGTATCCGCAAGAGGTCGACAGGCTCGCGCTCATGGACGCCTTCCTGCCCGGCATCGGCGGTTGGGAGGCCATCTACAACAATCCCGGGTTCTGGCACTTCCGCTTCTACGGACCAACGCCGGAAGCGCTGGTAAAGGGTCGCGAGCGCATGTACTTCGAGCACTTCTGGAACAATTTCGCCGCCGACAAGACGCGCTCGATCCCGGAAGCCGATCGGCGCGCGTACACGAAGGAATACGCGCGGCCGGGGCGCATGGCTGCGGGGTTCGCGTACTTCGCTTCCTTTCCGAAGACCGCGACCGACTTCGCGGAGCTGGCGAGGACTCCGCTCAACGTTCCTGTACTTTCGATCGGCGGCGCCATGGCCCTTGGTACCGCGCTCGGCGAGCAAGCGAAACTCATCTCCCCGGACGTGAAGGTGATCGTGCTCAGGGACACCGGCCATTGGATTCTCGAGGAGCGCCCGCAGGAGACCGTCGCCGCGCTCGTCGACTTCCTGCAGTGAAGGCGCTTGTGCCATGACCCGGCGGCGACCGCCGCAACCCTCGCCACGCCCGCTCCTTTCGTGTCGGTTCGGCGGCTCGGGAACATCGTCTATCATCGTTTTCGCACTGCATTGACGGCCTGCATTGCCGGTATCACTTAAGTCGAGCAACTGCGCATGAATGGACCCGATTCCAACAAGCTTGCCGCTGAAATGGAGCTACCCAGCGCGCTCGCGAGCCGTCGCCATCAGATGTTTCCGGAGCTGACCGCGGCCGAGATCGAGCGGATCCGGCGGTTCGGCACGTTGCGGCGCTATGCGCGCGGCGAGCGTCTGTTCGCGGCGGGCGAGCCAGGTCCCGGTATGTTCGTCGTGCTGAAGGGTACCGTGGACATCAGTCAACGCGACGGACTCGGCCATGTCGCGCCCATCGCCAGTCAAGGGCCCGGCCAATTCCTCGCCGAGGTCGGACAGCTTTCAGGGCGTCACGCTCTCGTCGACGGGTACGCAGCTGAAGACGTCGAAACGATTCTGGTCCCGCCCGAGCAATTGCGCGCATTGATCATTGCCGAGGCGGATCTCGGTGAGCGCATCATTCGTGCGCTGATCCTGCGCCGGGTCGGGCTGATCGAAGGGCGCGCCACCGGTCCCGTGCTGATCGGTGAGTCCCAGTCACCCGAGGTGCTGCAGCTGCAGACTTTCCTCAAGAGGAACGGCCAGCCCCACCAGGTCGTCGATCCCCAGAGCGATGAAGCCGCGGCGTCGATGCGCGAACAATACGGCGCTGGCGCGGGCGCGGTCCTCGTCGTCTGCCCCAACGGCTCCGTGCTGGTCGATCCGTCCGAGCAGGCTTTGGGACGCTGTCTGGGCATGCTCGATATCGCGGGGCATGACGAGCTCTTCGACGTCATCGTGGTGGGCGCGGGACCGGCGGGTTTGGCCACCGCCGTCTACGCCGCGTCGGAGGGCCTGCGCGTCGTCGTGCTCGACTGTCGTTCATTCGGCGGGCAGGCGGGCGCGAGTGCGCGCATCGAGAATTACCTCGGCTTTCCGACCGGGATCTCGGGCCAGGCGCTCGCCGGCCGCGCGTTCGTGCAGGCGCAGAAGTTCGGCGCAGAGATCCTGATTCCCGCACAGGCCGCGGCGCTCGACGTCACACGCGCGGGCGCCGCCGGGGAATTGATGCTGAAGCTCACCGATGGACGCAAGCTCCGGTCACGCACGGTCGTGATCGCGAGCGGAGCGCGCTATCGCCGGCCCGACGTGCCGCGCATCGCCGAGTTCGAAGGCCGCGGCGTCTGGTATTGGGCCTCGGCGCTCGAGGCGAAGATGTGTACAGGCAGCGAAGTCGC
>DASXQW010000160.1:0-26024 GCA_036506975.1 Casimicrobiaceae bacterium
GTGACAACTCCCTGAATCACGCGAGCGACGGCGTCGGCGCCTGCGCCCTGCAACGACGTCACGATCACGAACACGACCGCGCTTCCCAGACAGACCAGCGCATGCGTGCGCAGCCCGGCCGGTTTGCGGTGGAGATCCCGATTGATGCCGAGGATGGCGCCGGCCAGGACGGCGCTGCCAAGCCGGGCTGCAACTTCGATCCATTCCAGGTTCGGCATGGCCTTGCGATGACTTACCGCGATCGGCGGCAGTGCGTTTGCGAGTGCTCTCACGCAACCGCAGCGCGATGCGGCGATGCCTTACGAATACTATCGGCGCGGATACATCGCGCCGATGCGGGCAGAGAAAAGACTTTCTGACGCTCTATGCGGCAAGCGGCTCGACCGCCGCCTCCGCGATGCGCTGTTCGCGCAGTCTACGCAACGTAGCGGCAAATCCGCCTTCGACGGTGCTTTCCCAGCGGGCGCTGGTCGCGACGTGCGCCGGCCCGGCAAAGCGGACATCACTCTTGCGCGCGAGCAACGAAGAGACCAACGCTGCGTCCTCGCCGAGTTTCAGCGCGGCAAAACCCCCCGCGGCCCGGTACGCTGTCGCGGAAATCCCAAGATTCGCGCCATGGATATGGCGGGTGTCCATGCTGTAATCCCTGAGATAGCGCTCGCGGACACCGGATGGATAGCCGGACCAGTCCTCGATCGATACCTGACCGCAAGTCGCGTCGGCATAAAGATCGAGCTGCACGCTCAACCAGTTTGGTGGGACGATCGTATCCGCATCGGTAAAGGCGATCCAGCGGGCGCCGTTGTCCAATGCGAACGAAGCACCCAGCGCTCGCGCGGCGCCTACGCAGCGCGCCTGCAAGGATACGATCTGCGCCTTGTGCTGGATCGCGATTGCCGCCGACCGGTCAGCGCAGGCGTCGAGCACGACGACGACTTCGACCGGCTCGGCATCGAGCAAAGGATCGAGCGCCGCTCGTCGTACGGCCTCGAGGCAATCGCCCAGCAGCTTCTCCTCGTCGTGAACCGGAATCACTACGCCGATCATTGGACTTCCCCCGCCAGAACCCCGCGTGAGTATCTCCGCCTTGCAGCCGCGCGCACAATCAGACCATGGCTGATCTTGTTGTAGGACGAACAGGAAACCGTCCGGTTTGGGTCACCAGCGAGCCACCCGCGGCAGCGACTGGGTAGCGGGCTCATCCGCCGGTCGTTTCGCCTCCCATAACCTGCAGCACCGTGCCGGTGATATAGGATGAGTCGGCATTTGAAGCCAGAAACACGTACGCCGGCGCGAGTTCCTCGGGTTGCGCCGGACGCCCGATGGGCTTCGACGCTCCGAATCGGGCCACCTTTTCCGGCGAGGCGCCTTCATCGGAGGCATTGAGCGGCGTCCAGACCGGCCCGGGAGCGACCGCATTGACACGGATGCCTCGGGCGATCAGCGCTTGGGCGAGCGTCTTGGTGAACGCATTGATGGCGCCCTTGGTCGCGGAATAATCGGGCAGCTCTTTCGAGCCCTTGAGGCCGGTGACGGAGCTCGTCGCGATGATCGCAGCGCCGGGTTTCATGTGCTTGAGCGCGGCGCGCGCGAGCCGGAAGTACGCATAGACATTGGTTCTGAACGTCCGGTCGAGCTCCGCGTCGGTGAGCTCGTCCAGAGATTCCTTGCGTCTTTGGTGGGCAGCGTTGGAGACGAGAATGTCCAACCCGCCGAGGGAGCGCACGGTTGTCTTGACGGCGTCGGTGCAGAATTGGGGATCGGTCAAGTCGCCGCAGAGTAGCAGGCACTGCGAGCCGGCCGATTCGACAATGCGCTTTGTTTCGTCGGCATCGGACTGTTCCTCGGGAAGATAGGTAATCGCAACCCGCGCACCTTCGCGTGCGTAGAGCAACGCCACCGCGCGACCGATGCCGGAGTCGCCGCCGGTGATGAGCGCGGACTTGCCCGCGAGCTTACCCGCCGCCTTGTAGGCCTCTGCCTGATAGCGCGGCCGCGGTTTGAGCTTCGACTCGAGTCCGGGCGGCTTTTGGTGCTGTTTGGGGAACGGCGGCTTCGGCTGCGCCCTCGCACCGGCCTTCCCTGCGGCGTGCTCGGTCTTGTTCTTCATGCGCGGCCCTGGCCGTGCTTCAGGCGCGTTTGCGCTTCGCCGGCGCCTTGGTTTCGTGGCTGCGGTTCGAGACGACGCGCAGCGGTGGACGACGCGTCGCGCGAGTTTTTGCGGTGGAGTGCGATCCCGCCGCCTTCCTCGCGGCGCCACCCTTGTCGAGGCTCTGCCGCAGCAGCGCGGCAAGATCGATGACTTGCGCGGAACGCGGCTCGGCTTCTTCGGCGCTTTCGGGCTTGGTGATCTCCTTCGTCTGTCCCGCCTTGATCTTTTCTTTGATCCGCCGCATCAGATCCTCGTGATATGTGTTGTGGAATTCCGAGGGCTTCCAATGCTCGGCCATGTCGTCGACCAGCCGCTTGGCAAGCTCGACTTCCTTGCTCGTGACCCGCGCGCCCTTCAGCCCCTCGGCCGGCAGCGACAATCCTTTGGTGTCGCGCAGCTCGTCGGGATAGCGCAACGTGATCAGCATCAGCAGACGCTCGCTTGGAACGACCAACGCGAGATGCTGTGTCGTGCGGATGACGACTTGCGCGACCGCCACCCGGCCGGTCGTGCGCAAGGTTTCCCGCAGCAGCGCGTAGACCTTCTCGCCGCTCTTCGTCGGTACGAGGTAATACGGTGTTTCGTAGAACTGCGGCGGAATTTCGTTAGCGGGAACGAAAGTCTCGATGTCGATCGTCTGCGATGCCTTGACGTTCGCGCGCCGGAAATCCTCGTCGGAAAGCACCACGTACTGGTCCTTCTCGTACTCGTAACCCTTGACGACGTCGCTCCACTCGACTTCCTTCCCGGTCTTCTTGCTGTATCGCTTGTAGCCGACGGGCGAGAAGTCGCGCTTGTCGAGCATCGAGAACTTGAACTCGCGCCGTTCCTCGGCCGGATAGAGCTCGACCGGCACGTGCACGAGGCCGAAAGTGATGGCGCCTTTCCAGATCGCGCGGGGCATGGGTCAGGTCTCCGTACGCGCAGGCGTCGCCAGCGCGACGCATTCGATGCAGATACTCAAGGTCGGCCGCACGCTCATCAGAGCGCCGCAATCGGCGCAGGGCTCGAGAGGCGGCTCGGCGGTCAGCTCGCAGCCTGCGGCGCGGCAGCTCGGCACATCGCACCAATGACAGTCGTACGGGCACACGACGAGCATGGCGAGCCTTCGGAAAATAGCGGTTGATTTTGGGTAGCGCGATGCGGCTCGCGATATCGGCGCCGGTCCTATTTTATTGTCGGACTGCGTGATGCCGGCGTAGGAGCGCGGCTGATAAGACGCCTACGTGCGCGTGAGGGGCCGGATCGTTGCTCGCGGCAAGCGGTTGACCAGCAGGCGGTAGATATCGAGATCGAACGTGCAGCGCGGCGGCGCCTCGAGCATCGCGTAGAGCTCGGATTCGTCCCGCGCGGTCCCCAGCCAGCACCAGTCGCGAAGCATATGAAGCTCGGTCCGCTCGCCGGTGGGCGAGGTCTCAAGCACACCGATCGCCCCCGGATAAGGCCAGGGCTTGAGCGCATACCGCGCCAGCGCGTCGCGCAACCGCGCGTGGTGCGCGGCAGGCGCCTCGGCATGCACACAGGCCCCGGCGCATTTGCGCAGCTGGCGCGCAAAACACGGTCCGCGACGGCGCTCCAGGCCGAGCGCGGTCCAGCACAATGCCGCCTCGGCGGCGATCGCGCGCAGAGCTTCGCGCGCCTGGCGCCTCGATGCGAACGGCCCGTAGAGATTTTCGAGCGCGCGCGGATCGATGACCTCCGAGCGGATGTAATCAGGAACCTCGGGTTCCGCGGCAACCGAGAGCGCCACCATCTCGGCGCGGCGCCGCAGGCGGTGGTTGTACGCGGGCAGCAGCGTCTTCACGAGTTGCGATTCCCGCAGCAACGCGCCCAGCTCACCCGCGGTTTCCTCGATTTCGATGCGCGTGATCTCGGCGGACAACCGTAGATCATTCGCGCTGCGATAATCGGAGGAGAAATGCGCGGCAATGCGCGCGCGCAGGTTGACGCTTTTGCCCACATAGAGCGGCAGAGCGTTGAGCCCGTAGAAGCGATACACGCCGGGCGCCTCGGGGATCGTGTCGAGCACGTCGGCGGGGAGCTGTGGAGGAAGGCTCGGCCCCTTGAGAATGCGGCCCACCGCGGCATCGATTTCGTCCTCGGCCTTGTCGCGATAAAGGGCCTGTACGAACTGCCAGAGGATTCGCGCGTCCCCCAGGGCACGGTGGCGGTCGGCAGCAGCCAGCGAATGACGCGCGATCACCGCATCGAGATTGTGGGGGCCGGCATCCGGGTAGAGCCGGCGCGAGAGCTTGACCGTGCAAAGGACCTTTGCCGTAAACGAACGCCCGAGGCGGGCGAACTCGTGCTTGAGAAAGCCGTAGTCGAAGCGCGCGTTATGCGCGACGAAGACGGCGCCTCCGACTTGAGCGGCAACGTCGTCGACTATTTGGCGGAAGGTCGGCGCCGTGGCCACCATGGCGTTGCTGATCCCGGTGAGCGCCTGTATCGCTGGTGGAATGCTGCGTTCCGGGTTGACGAGGCTGCTCCATTCGCTGACGCGCGCTCCGCCATCGATGCGCACGATCCCGACCTCGGTCACCCGGTCGGCATTGGCTGCCATCCCGGTCGTTTCGAGATCGACGAAGGCGATGGCGGGGGCGAACATGCGTGTCGAGCTTGACGAAAGAACGATCGTTCGCTAGTCTACACCACCATGTCGAACGATCGTTCATATCTTACTGGGCTACAGGATTACTACGCGCGCCATCATGTGCTGCCTTCCTACGCATCGATTGGCAGCCTGCTGGGGCTGCGCTCGAAATCGTCGGTCGCGGCGCTGGTCGCCCGCCTGAAGCTCGCCGGATTCGTGGAATCGACGCCGGACCGGCGCCTAGCGCCGACGCGGCGCTTTTTCGAGCGGCCGCTTGCCGATTCTCCTGTCCATGCCGGGTTACCGAACCCGATCGACGACGCGCCGACGGATGCGCTGACGCTCGACGATTACCTCATCGAGCGTCCCTCGCAGACCGTCCTGGTGCGGGTCAAGGGCGATTCGATGCAGGACGCGGGAATTCTCGATGGCGATCTCGTCGTCGTCGAGAAGCGCAGCGCGGCGCGGCGCGGCGACATCGTCGTCGCCATCGTCGACAATCAATTTACGCTCAAGCGCCTCGATCTCGACCGCGGCCGCTTTATTCTGCGCCCGGAGAACAAGGCCTATCCGGTCATCCGTCCTGAAGGCGCCCTCGAAATTTTCGGCGTCATGGTCGGGCTGGTGCGCAAGACCGCCTGACCGATCGCGGCTGGTTCGTAGCCGTCCCGGGCATCGCGCTGCGCGCTCAGCCCACGCAACATCGAAGCGGCGTCCCGGGCATCGCGCTGCGCGCTCAGCCCGGGCTATGTCGCTTACGACACGACGCGGGCAACTTCGACCAAACAGTCGTAGAAGGTCGCGGCGCGTCCCAGATCGGTCAACGCCTGGCCCGTGACCATGTTGGCATTGGTGCCGTCGGGCGAGAGCTTGCGCCACCAGATCGAAAGCGCGACGACGACTCCAGGCCGCGCCCGGTCGGTCACGCGCGCCGTCAGGACGAGCGCGCCGCGCTCGTTGAACACGCGCACCTTGTCCCCGCTCGCGATGCCGCGCGCCACCGCATCGTCGGGATGGATCTCCAGGTGGGGCGTCTTTTCGCTTTCCAGAAACGTCGGCAGATTGGCGAAGGACGAGTTCAATGCATTGCGCGCAGGCGGCGAGATCATCGCCAGCGGAAATCGCTCGGCGAGCGCCGGATTGCTGGCGACGGACTCGCGCGGCGGAGTGTACGTTGGCAGCGGATCGACGCCCTGGCGCCGCAGCGTCTCCGAATAGAATTCGCATTTGCCCGAGGGCGTGGGAAAGTTGCCTTCCGCGAACGGCGCGAACTGTGCCGGCACGTTGAGCCGCTGCCATCCCTCCTCCTTGAGCGTGTCCCAATCGAGCCCTTGCGCGTGAGGGTGCGTCGCGACGAAGGCATGGCGTGCGATGTCCTCGTCGCTCTCGCGGAAGCAAGGCTCTTCGAACGCCATCCGCTCTGCCAGGAGCCGGAACACCTCAGTGTTCGGCTTGGATTCGCCCACCGGTGCGATCGCCGGATTATTCGCTTGCACGTACAGGTGCCCGTACGACGAGTGCACGTCGAGATGCTCGAGCTGCGTCGTCGCCGGAAGCACGATGTCAGCGTAGTCGGCGGTATCGGTCAGGAACACATCGTGGACGACGCAGAACAAGTCCTCGCGCGAAAATCCGCCGACGACCTTCACCGACTCGGGTGCGACCGCGACCGGGTTGGAGTTGTACACGTAGATCGCGCGGATCGGCGGATCTTTCGCTTCGAGCAACGCGTCGCCGATGGTCGACATGTTGATCGTGCGCGGATGGTTCCAGATGAGATCGGGCCGCTCGAGCGCCTTGCTGTCGACCGGATACGTGCCGCTGGAAGAGAGCAGGGCGCCGCCCGCCGGATCGCGCCAGGCGCCGACCAGCGCGGGGAGGCAGGCCGCGGTGCGCATCGCCATGCCGCCGCCGGCATGCCGCTGCATGCCGTAGTTGAGCCGGATCACCGCGGGCTTGATCGTGCCGTAGTCCCGCGCCAGCGCAACGATATCGTCGGCGCCAAGACCAGTGATCTGCGCGACGCGCTGCGGCGGGTAATCGCGCACGCGTTCCAGCAGTTGCTCGAAACCCAGCGTGTAACGCGCGATATAGTCGTGATCGAGCAGGTCTTCCGCGACGAGGACGTTCATCACGCCCAGCGCCAGCGCGGCATCGGTGCCGGGCAGCGGCGCGACGTGCACGTGACACTTCTCCGCGGTCTGGCTGCGGTAGGGATCGATCGCGATCAGCTTGGCGCCGCGGCGCTTCGCCTCCTGCACGCGGCTCCACAGGTGCAGGTTCGAGACGATGGGGTTCGAGCCCCAGATGACGATGAGCTTGGCGTTTTCGAACTGCTCCAAGTCGGTGCCGATGCTCGCCCCGATGGTCGCGACATAGCCGGCCTTACCCGCGCTCGAGCAGATCGTGCGATCGAGCAGCGATGCGCCGAGCTTGTGGAAAAAGCGCCGATCCATGGAGCAATACTGCAGCAGGCCCATCGTGCCGGCGTAGCTGTAGGGAAGAATTGCCTGGGGTCCATCCGGCGAAGCGGCGATCTCCTTGAAGCGCGCTGCGATCGTGTCCAGCGCTTCGTCCCAGCCGATGCGCTCGAAGCGACCGGTGCCCTTCGGGCCGACGCGCCGCAGCGGATGCAGCACGCGGTCGGACGCATACGTGCGATCGAGATAGCGCGCGACCTTCGTGCACAGCGTACCGCGCGTGGTCGGATGATCCGGGGCGCCTTCGACCTTGATCGCGCGACCGTTCTCCACCGTGACGAGCAGCGCGCAGGTATCGGGACAATCGTGCGGACACGCGCCGCGAACGACGATGCGCGGCGCGGGCGAGCGAAGGGGAGGATCGAGTGGCATCGCGCCATTTTAACCTGCGCCGCCGCGCGCGGCTCGTTCCGGTATGCTGGCAGACCGTCATCGCCGGCCGATTCGTCACATGCCTCGATCGATCCCACATGTCGCATTGCCCTCGCGCGCCACGATGCCCGCGCTGGGAATGGGCACATGGCGCATGGGCGAGCGCGCTCGCGAACGCGCGAGCGAGGTCGCCGCGTTGCGTTTGGGAATCGACCTCGGCATGGGCCTCATCGATACCGCCGAGATGTATGCGGACGGCGGGGCGGAGGAGGTCATTGGCGAGGCCATCGCCGGCCAGCGCGACGAGATCTTTCTAGTGAGCAAGGTATACCCACACCACGCGAGCAGGCGTGGCGTCGTCGCGGCGTGCAGGCGCAGCCTCAAGCGGTTGTCTACCGATCGCCTCGACTTGTACTTGCTGCACTGGCGAGGCGACGTCCCGCTCGCGGAAACGATCGCGGGCTTCGAAGACTTGCGCGAGGCCGGCAGCATTCGCGCCTGGGGCGTATCCAACTTCGACCGCTCCGACATCGAGGAGATGCTGGGGATTCCCGGAGGCGGGCATTGTGCCGCGAATCAGGTGCTCTATAACCTCGGTTGCCGCGGCATCGAGTGGGACCTTCTCCCGCTGTGCCGTCGCCACGGCATTGCCGTGATGGCGTATTCGCCCTTCGACGAAGGCAGGCTTCTCAGGAGCAAGGGGCTGCGTGCGCTCGCGAAGCGCGCAGGCGTGACTCCCGCGCAACTCGCGCTGGCATGGCTGGTCGTGCAGGAGCATGTTGCCGCTATCCCGAAGGCGAGCGACCCGGCGCATGTACACGACAATCGCAGCGCATTGGACGTGGGCATGGTTGAGGACCTGCGCGCGGAGATCGACCGCATCTTTCCGCCGCCGTCGGGCCCGAGCGCGCTCAAGATGATCTGAGGAGGCTTCGTCGGTGCGGTGGCGTTCGGAACTGCCGCAGCGCGGCACCGAAAGTAGCTTCGGAGGCAAGCGGGCAAATCTCAGCGGCAAGGCCTGTGGGTGCCGGGGTGGTGCGGCGCAGTCCCCCGACAAATCAGGGCATTGGGCGGCGCCGCAGGGAACGGCCTCGCGCCCATGGCATGGATGTTGCTGACTCGAAGGCAAGGGGCGACTCGCCCCAAGCACTTACCCGAGATCAGGAGACCGCCGTGCTGTACACGCACTACGACTATCTCGAATTGCCACCCGGCGCGTCATCGACGTGCATCGAGGTCGCCTACCATACGGTCAAGCAGCGGCTGAACGGCGATGCCGATGAGATGTTCGTGCGCCTCATTCACGAGGCATACGCCGTGTTGTCCGATCCGGACCGGCGTCGTGTCTACGACGCAGCGCTGCAGCGGGCCGCCACGGACGCCGATGCGGAACTCAAGGCGTGTCTGGATCAGCAAGCCGCGTTGTGGCCGCGCCATGTTCAAGACGTACCTGCGCCGCTGATCGCGGCGATAAGCGCGTGGGCCGCCTGACACTCGCGCTGCGGCAGCTCCGCGCCGACCCCGGAAGCTGGGGCCGCGTCGGCAGCGCTCGGCGCCCGGCTGGGCGCTTGGCGACGACGCACGACGTGGCGATCAGTGCGCGCTACGCGGGACGCTCGTGCTACTTGCGGCCATTGTTCGATCGACCCCGGCAATGGGCGGCGCAACGCACGCCGCGCTCGACGCCGACGATTCACAAATAACGCCGCGCTCACGCGCGGCGTACGCCAATCAGCCTTGAGGTTCGACCGTTGGTACGAACACGTGCAGGCAACGACCGTGGCAAACTTCCTGCAGAAGAGGTAAGTGGCACGGCTGCGCGCGCTTCCGGCAAGCAACCGGAGGCCGTCGCGGAAGCTGTCGCGACAGGGGGCAGCAATAACGTGGAAAAATGCATCAACTGCGAATACTACGATCGCAGGCGTGCGCGGCCGACTGACGGCAAGGCGCCGATGTGGGGCCAATGCCGGCGCCACTCGCCGCATTTGAATCCCGCGACCGCGAAGGCGTATGTCGTCGAAGGCGTATGGCCCCTGGTACGCGACGACGACTGGTGCGGCGAATATAAGATTTTGACGCGAATGATCGAGGAGCTCTTGCCTGAAGCTGCCGCGCTTGCGCCCGAAGATGCTCCGAGCAGTCCATCGCGCAGCCGAATGATGCCTGCAAGCGCCGGCGCGGCTGAGACTGCCGTTGCCGGCGACGACTAAGCGATCTGCGGCAACAACCGCCGTGGCTTTTCGCCGGCGTAATACCGAAAGCCGGGCGTAGGTCAGCGCTCTTCTCGCTGCCGGCCGTCGCGCCGCACCGCGATCTGCTGCCGCAGTGTTTTTCGGCGGCCGCGCGTTGGCTAAGAAACCTGACATCGACAGATCGCAACGGCGGCCGGTCGCGCTCGGCTACCATTGGGCCTGTGAATCCCGTCCTGCATGCTGCGCTCGCCGAAGGCGCGGTCGTCGTTACGCCCAATCGTCGTCTCGCCCGCTTCCTGCACCGGGAATTCGACGCCGCACAGGCTGCCGCCGGTCGCAGCGCCTGGCCGACGCCGACGATCCTGCCTTATCCGAACTGGCTCGAAATGCTCTGGAGCGAGGCGATCCTGTCGGACGCGGCGACCGGAGCGTCACTCCTAATGAGTTCCGCGCAGTCCGCGCTCTTATGGCGGAGCGTCGTCGATGCCGATGGATTATCCCTGCTCGATCCGCACGGCGCCGCGCTGCTCGCCGCCGAAGCCTGGACGCTGGTTCACGCCTGGGGCGCGGGCGGCGAAAGTTGGCGCGGTTGGCGCGGCGCCCACGAAGAAACCGACGACGCCGCGGCTTTCGCGCGTTGGGCGGAGCAGTATTTCGCGGCCCTGCGTCGCGCCGAGGCGCGCGACCTGGCGCAGGTGCCCGACGCACTGGCGACGATGGTCGGGCGTATCGATTCCCGGCGTCGTGGCGTGCTCATGGCAGGCTTCGTCGAGCTTACGCCGCAACAGGAGCGGCTCTGCGCCGCGCTCGTTGCCTCCGGCGCCAACGTGCGACGCCTCGATACGCTGCCCGCGCCGCAGTCCACGCCGTTTCGGATAACCGCCGCGACGCCGCGCGACGAAATCGCCGCAGCGCTCGCTTGGGCGCGCGGCCACATGGTGCAGCGACCGCAGGCGCGCATCGGCGTCGTTGTCGAGGATCTCGCGCAACGCCGTGATGAGATCCTCGCTTTGGCCGAAGATCTCCTTTGTCCCGGCGCGATCCTGCCCGGCGCGCAAGCATCGCCGATGCCTTTCGAGATTTCGCTCGGCGTGCCGCTTGCGGCGGTTTCTCTGGTCGCGACCGCACTGGATCTGATTGCGCTCGCGGCGTCGGGACTCGATGCCGGCGCCGCGGCAGTCCTGCTGCGCTCACCGTATCTTCCGGCTGCCGACGAAGCATGGGCGCAACGGGCTCGCATCGAGCGCGACTGGCTCGACAGCGGCCTGCGTCTAGTGAAGATGGACGACGCAATCACGGCGTTGCACGGCCGCTCCCCCGAGTTGGCCCTGCGCTGGAGCCGCGGCCTGGCACCATTGCGCGGACTCGCACCGGCGAGTCCGCGCGAGTGGGCCGACGCGTGGCGCGGGTGGCTCATCGACGCGGGCTGGCCCGGGTCGCGCCCGCTCGACAGCGGCGAATATCAGGCGCGTTTGGCGTGGGAGCGCGCGCTTGGTCAGTTTACGAGTCTGGGCGCGATCGCGCCCAGACTCGATTCGGCGCGAGCGCTCGAAGCGCTGCGCACGCTGTTGCGCGACACGGTGTTTCAGCCCGAAGGCAGCGCCGCGCCGATCCAGATCCTGGGTATCCTCGAAGGAACGGCGCTCGCGTTCGACGCGCTATGGATCGCCGGGCTCAGCGCCGACCGCTGGCCGCCGCCGCCGCTGCCGAATCCGCTGTTGCCGATCGCATGGCAGCGCGAGCGCGATATTCCTCGATCGAGCGCGAAACGCGAGCTCAAGTATGCCGAGATGCTGACCGCGCGTTTCGCGCAAGCCGCTCCCGAAGTCGTATTCAGCTCGGCGGCGAGCGCCGATGATCATGCGCTCTCGCCTTCGGCGTTGATCGTCGGCTATCCGGAGAAGCCCGGGCCGGTCGTGGCAGCGCCGTGGTGGCGCGGAATCGCGGGAAGTACGACGCTGGAGGCGATCGCCGACGAGCGCGCGCCGCCGATGGCCGCGGGAAGCATCGCGCCGGGCGGATCGCGCATCGTCGCGACCCAGAGCGATTGTCCGTTTCAGGCCGTGGCGCGGCATCGCCTCGGCGCGGAAGCGTGGCCAGTGCCGCATGCAGGGCTGTCGCGTCGGGAGCGTGGATTGCTCGTCCACGCTGCACTGGCGGCATTCTGGACCGGCGTCGGAGATCACGCAGCGCTGCGGGCTCTCGATGCCGCAGCGCTCGCCGCTCGACTCGCCGCGGCCGCGGAGCGCGGCCTTGCTTGCTTGTCCGCATTGCGCTGGCGTCAATTGCCGCCGCTCGTTCGCGTGGGCGAGTCGCGCCGGCTGGCGGCCCTGCTCGAAGCTTGGCTTGCGGTCGAGCGCGCGCGCCCACCGTTCGTGGCGGCCGAGACGGAAGCGGTGAAAACGCTGGAGCTGGCGGGACTCAAATTCCGGATGCGGCTCGATCGCGTCGATGTGCTCGCCGACGGCGGGCTCGCCATCGTCGATTACAAGACCGGACGCGTCGATCGGCCGGCACAATGGTTCGACGAGCGGCCGCGCTCGTCGCAACTCGGGATGTACACGCTCGCGCAGCGCGATGCCAAGCGCGAACTCGCAGTGCGCGCAGTCGCCTATGCGCAGCTCTATCCCGGGGAGGTCGTGGCGCTGGGCCTCGCCGCGGATGCGAAGGCCTGGCCCGGGCTCGATGCGGTTGCGTCGATCGGGCCCTCGGGCGATTGGCGCGCACTCGAGTCATGGTGGCGCTCGCGGCTGGGCGCGCTCGCTGCCGAGATCGCCCACGGCCATGCCGCGGTTACGCCGCGCAGCGCCCCATCGCCGTGCCGGAACTGCGGATTGCAGGCCGTGTGCAGGATCGAATCGGTGCGCAGCGCGCCCGACGATGAGCTCGCCGATGACTGATCCGCGCACGGCGAGCGATGACGACGCGCGCGCCACGGCGCTCGATGTTTCGCGATCGTTCATCGTCGAGGCGCCCGCGGGATCGGGCAAGACCGAGCTTCTGCTCCAGCGCTTTCTCGCGCTGCTCGCCCGCGTCGAGCGGCCGGAAGCGATCGTGGCGATGACGTTCACGCGCAAGGCCGCGGGCGAGGTTCGCGACCGCATCCTGGTCGCGCTGCGCATGGCCGGCGCGCCGCCGCCGACCGAGTCTCACCTCGTGCTTACCTGGCGTCTCGCCCGGGAGGCATTGCAGCGCGATGCCGCGCTGGGATGGAATCTGATCGCGCATCCGGCGCGTCTGCAGGTGCACACGATCGATGCGCTTTGCATGGCGCTCGCGCGGCAGGCGCCGCTGGCGGTGAAACTCGGCGCGATGCCGCGAATGATCGAGCGTGCCGAGGCGCTGTACGCCGAGGCGTCGCGGGAGGAGCTCGAAGAAGCGAGCGCAAGCGACCCGGCATGGCGAAGCCTGCTCGACTATCTGGACAACGATGCGGAGCGGCTCGTCGCGTTGCTCTCCGGCCTGCTCGGCAGGCGCGAGCAATGGCTGCGCTACCTCGTCACCGACGACGCGGCGGCGTTGCGCACCGCGCTCGAGGATGCGCTGACCGCGGAAATCGACGCCGAGCTCCACGCGCTGGCCGAAACGCTGCCGACTTCGAGCGCGCAGACGCTGGCGGAGCTTCTGCGCTATGCGGCGGGAAATCTGGCGCGAAACGGATCCGCGCATCCATTGGCGACATACGCGGCAGAGACTGGGCTTCCGCCCGCGAACACGGACGGTCTGCGCCGCTGGCAGGGCATCGCCGACTGGTTGCTGACCGAGGGCGGGGCGTTGCGCGAGCGCGTCGACAGGCGACATGGTTTTCCACCCAGAGGTGGTCCGAGCGAGACAGGCAACGCGGAGCGCGAGGCGCGCAAGCAGGCCATGGAAGCGCTGCTGGCGGATCTTTCCGCAGTGCCGGGACTGGCGACGGCGCTGCACGCGATCCGGCGCTTGCCGCCGCCGCGGTATGACGAGGCCGCCTGGAGCTTCATCGCCGCCCTGCTCGAACTTCTGCCGCGCGTTGCTGCTCGGCTCGAGCTCGTGTTCGCGCGAGCAAGCGCGATCGATTTCAGCGAAGCAACGTTGATCGCGCTGCGGGCGCTCGCGTCGGCGGACGCGCCCTCCGACCTCCTGCTCGCGCTCGACGTGCGCATCGAGCACCTGCTGATCGATGAATTTCAGGATACCTCGCTCGCCCAGTGCGATCTGATCGAGCGCCTCACGAGCGGATGGACTTCGGGCGACGGCAGGACGCTGTTCATCGTCGGCGATCCAATGCAGTCGATCTATCGCTTCCGCGATGCCGATGTAAGCCTGTTTCTCGAAGCACAGCGACAACGCCGCATCGGCGCGGTGGCGCTCGAGCCGCTTGCGCTCGCGCGCAACTTCCGTTCGCAACGGGCGCTTGTCGAGTGGGTCAACCGCATTTTTCCACGGGTGCTGGCCGAGGGCGCGGCGCGGCGCGGCGCAATCAGCTTCAAGCCGGCGATCGCCGCACGCGGAACGGACTTCGAGCCGGTGGTAACGCTCGATGTATGTGCCGGCCCGGCGCGCGAAGCCGCAACCGTGGTCTCGCGGCTGCAGGCGGCGTTGTCGACCGACGCACAAACGATCGCGATTCTGGTGCGCAAGCGCGCCGATCTCGCCGAGCTGTTGCCGGCGTTGCGCAGCGCCGGGATCGCCTACGCGGCGGTCGACCTCGATCGTTTCTCCGAACGACAGGCGATGCTCGACCTGGCGTCGCTCGCGCATGCGCTGGTGCAACCCGACGACCGCGCGGCATGGCTGGCCGCGCTGCGCGCGCCATGGTGCGGCCTGACGCTGGCGGACCTGTTCGCGCTCGTTGCGGGTTGCGGCGGCGAATCTCTCTGCAATGCGGTGGTCGGGCCGCGGGCACAAGAAGCACAGGAACGGCTTTCGCCCGACGGGCGATTGCGGCTCGCCCGATTCGCTGCCGCCGTCGCGCCGGCGCTCGAGGATCGCGGTCGCGTGCCGTTGCCGACGATGGTGCGCGGCGCATGGTTGGCTCTGGGTGGGCCGGCGTGCGTCGCCGAGCCGATCGATCTCGATGCTGCGCAGCGCGTATTCGCGCTCCTGGCGGAGCATTCGGCGGGTGCCGACGTGGCGGACTGGCCGGCCTTCGCTGCCGAGCTCGATGCGCTCTACGCCAATCAGGAGATCGATCCCGCGACGCGGGTCAGCATCATGACGCTGCATCGTGCGAAAGGCCTGGAATTCGACGTGGTCGTCATGCCTGCGCTCGCCCGCCGTCCCAAGGTCCGCGACGCGCAGATGCTGCTCTGGCGCCAGCGCCCGGCGGGATTGCTGCTGGCACCGACGAGCCCGACGGCCGTGGATCGCAACGATACCGATCCGGTCTACGCCTACCTGCGGCTGCTCGATGCCGCTGAAGACGCCGCCGAGCTCGGGAGGCTGCTCTACGTCGGCTGCACCCGGGCGAAGCGCAGCCTGCACCTGACCGCAAGTCTGGATATCGATCGCGATACGGAAGGGCAAGCGCGCTGGAAGCGTCCGGTTCGCGGCTCTTCGCTCGCCGCACTCTGGGCGGTGCTCGAAAGTGAAGCGGCGCTGCCGCACGACGAGCCACGCGTTGCGACGGAGCTCACGGTCTCCGCTGGAGTGCCGTTGCGTCGGCTGCCGCTCGCATGGCGATTGCCGCCGCCGCCCTCCTTGCGGGTTGCGCACGCAGCGGAAGCGCAGCGTGGCACCGAGCCCGTCGAGTTCGACTGGGTCCGCGAAACGGCGCGGCAGATCGGTACGGTCGCCCACCGGCTCCTGCGGCAGATTGCGGAGGACGGGCTCGACAACTGGACGCTCGCCCGAGTGGAGGCGCAGCGCCAACGCGTCGCGCGGGATCTGTCCGCGCTCGGATTCACCGGCGCCGAGGCCGGCACCGCTGTGGAACAAGTGCTGGCGAGTATCCGCACGATGCTCGCCGATTCGCGTGGCCGTTGGCTTTTCGATCCGCGGCACGCCGACGCGCACAGCGAATTTGCGGTGACCGAATGGCGTGAGGGAAGCTTCGTTCACCGCATGCTCGACCGCACATTCGTCGATGCCGACGGGACGCGTTGGATCGTCGACTTCAAATTGTCGCGGCATGAGGGCGCAGGCCTCGAGGCGTTTCTCGATAACGAGCGCGAGCGTTACCGCGCGCAGCTCGACAGCTATGCCGGCGCGATGCGCTCGCTCGATGCGCGGCCGATCCGGCTGGGTTTGTATTTCCCGCTCCTCGGCGCGTGGCGCGAATGGCCGGCGCCGGCGTAAGCATAGCCCGCGCCACTCCACCTGGCCCGCGCTCTATCGCAAGCTTTCATTCGACGTGATCAATGACTTCGAGTGGATCGGTCTGATTAACGACCATGCAAGATCTCCTGGGCGGACAGATCGATCTGATATGCGACCAAACCACGAACACCACCAATCAAATCAGGTCGGGCAAGATTAAGGTTTACGCGGTTACCACGACCGCGCGGCTTCCTACCATGAAGGACGTGCCGACGCTCGCAGCGCGCGCTCGTCGTGATTTCCAAGACCGCTGATCGGCGAGTAAACCAATCGACTGGCGGGGCACAAGAGGAGTTGAATCTCCTGTCCTTGATCCGCCTCTTTTGCTCGGACGTTGACGCCGACGATAGGCGGAGTGACACTTGGCAACGTGGGTAAGAAAAAGCCCGGCGCCTGCTTTTGCGCGACCGACAAAGTGCCACGATTGCTGGCTGTGCAACAACCTATTTGAGGGGGATGCAGCGTGGCTAGCGCGATAAAAAATCCCAAGGACTTCTGGACAGGCATCATCTACGTCCTGTTCGGCGGTCTGGCCTTCTGGATTGCCCGCGACTACGGATTCGGCACGGCGAGCCGGATGGGGCCGGGCTATTTCCCGACGGTGTTGAGCGGCCTGCTCGTTCTGTTCGGTGTGATCGCTCTGGTGCGCTCGTTCATCGTGCCGGGAGAGCCCATCGGCGGGTTCGCCTGGAAATCCGCCGTCCTGATCATCGGGTCCACGGTCCTTTTCGGATTCCTGATCATTCGCGCCGGATTGGTGATCGCGCTGCTCGCGCTGGTGCTGATGAGCGCCGCCGCCAGCACGCATTTCAAGTTCGATTGGAAGGCGGTAGCCGGGCTCGTCGGACTGGTCGTGTTCTGCTCCTTGGTATTCGTCAAGGGCCTGGGTGTGCCGATGCCGTTGCTCGGCACCTGGTTTGGCGGCTAGGGGACGGGGCCATGGACATCCTTTCCAATCTCTGGCTTGGGTTGCAGACAGCGGCGAGCTTCATCAACCTGTTCTACTGTCTGCTTGGCGTCTTTCTCGGCACGGCGATCGGCGTGTTGCCCGGTCTCGGACCGGTCGCCACGATCGCGATGCTGCTACCCGTCACCTTCGGGTTGCCGCCAGTATCGGCGCTGATCATGCTGGCCGGCATCTATTACGGCGCGCAATACGGGGGATCGACCACCGCCATCCTGGTCAACCTGCCGGGCGAGTCGTCCTCGGTGGTGACGGCACTGGACGGCTATCAGATGGCTCGCCAGGGACACGCCGGCAAGGCGCTCGCCACCGCGGCGATCGGCTCGTTCTTCGCCGGCACCGTCTGCACGCTGCTGATCGCTTTGTTCTCGCCGCCGCTTGCGGAGGTGGCGTTGAAGTTCGGCCCGGCCGAATACTTCTCGCTGATGACGCTGGGGCTGGTGGCGTCGATCGTGCTCGCGCACGGCTCGCTGCTGCATGCCTTGGGCATGATCATGTTCGGTCTGCTGCTGGGCCTGGTGGGGACCGACGTTAATTCCGGCGTGGCCCGCTTCAGTTTCGACATGCCGGAGCTGGCTGACGGCATCAACTTCGTGGTCGTGGCCATGGGGGTGTTTGGCATCGGCGAGATCGTCGGCAACCTCGAGCATGAGTTGACCCGCGAGGTGACGCTCAAGAAGGTGACCGGGCTGATGCCAAGCAAGGAAGACTTCAAGCGCATCGTCGGGCCGATCCTGCGGGGTACCGGGTTGGGCGCGGTGTTGGGCATCCTGCCGGGCGGGGGGGCGATGCTGGCGTCGTTCTCGGCGTATGCGCTGGAAAAGAAGATGGCGAAGCCCCTGGTGCCGTTCGGCAAGGGGGCGATCGAAGGTGTGGCCGCCCCCGAAGCCGCCAACAATGCCGGCGCGCAAACGTCGTTCATCCCGATGCTGACGCTGGGTATTCCATCCAACCCGGTGATGGCGCTGATGATCGGCGCGATGATTATCCAGGGCATCCAGCCCGGGCCCTCGGTGATGACCGAACAGCCGGCGCTGTTCTGGGGCATCGTGGTGTCGATGTGGATCGGCAACGTGTTCCTGCTGATCCTCAACCTCCCTTTGATCGGGCTGTGGGTGAAGATGATCTCGATTCCCTATCACCTCCTGTATCCGGCCATCCTCGTGTTCTGCGCCATCGGCGTGTTCAGCCTGGCCAACACCGAGTTCGACGTCTATTTCATGGCGGTGTTCGGCCTCGTGGGTTACATCTTCCGAAAGCTGGACGCGGAGCCGGCGCCGATGCTGCTGGGATTCATTCTCGGGCCGATGATGGAAGAGTTCCTGCGCCGCGCGCTCTTGCTCTCCAAGGGAGATCCGATGGTTCTGATCACCCGGCCGATCAGCGCCACCATGCTGGTGCTGGCGGCGCTCGCCTTGGTGATGGTGCTGACGCCCGCGCTGCGCAAGAAACGCGAGGAAGCGTTCCACGAGGAAGAGTGACCCCCTGCATTTCGTCGTGAGGTAGGGATTCGTGGAATTCGGCACGCCGCAGTTCTGGGTCGCACTGCTGGAAATCATTGGCGTCAACATCGTGTTGTCCGGCGACAACGCGGTAGTCATTGCGCTCGCGGCACGTTCGCTGCCGGAGAAGCAACGCAAGCAGGCGGTAGTAATCGGCAGCGCGGCCGCCGTCGTCATGCGGATTATCCTGACGATAGTCGCGGTGGAGCTTCTGCGGCTGCCGTATCTGAAGATCGTGGGTGCCTTGCTGCTGCTCTGGATCGGCATCCAGTTGCTGGTCCCGGAAGAGGAGGAAGAGGGCAGCGCCAGCAAGAAGGTCGCCACGGGTATGGCAGCGGCGGTGCGCACGATCCTGATCGCCGACCTGGTGATGAGCCTCGACAACGTGATTGCCGTTGCGGCCGCGGCGAAGGGCAGCCTGACGCTGCTGATCTTGGGCCTGGTGGTCAGCATTCCGCTGGTGATCTTCGGCAGTACTCTGCTGATGAAGGTCATGGATCGGTGGCCGATCATCGTCACCATCGGCGCGGCATTGCTGGGCTGGGTCGCGGGCGAAATGGCGGTCACCGACCCATCGACCAAGGACTGGATAGACGCCCACGCCTACTGGCTGCATTACGCGTTACCGGCGGGCGGTGCGCTGCTGGTGGTCGTGGTCGGCAAGTGGCTGGCAGCGCGCGCTGCCGAGCGCGAGGAAACGCGGCCGGTCATCGATCTGGCGACCGCAAGAGATCAGGCGGCTTCGGCAGCGCCTGCTGTGACGACTGCCGATTCAAAGGGGCTCACTTTCCTGCTCGCCGCCGATGATTCCGAGGACGCGATTCGCGCCGCCGAACGCCTGATCGGGTGGATCTCGTGGTACCGCGCACCCGTGAGCCTGCATATCCTCAACGTCCAGTACCCCGCGCATGGCGATGTCGGCGCGTTCGTCGCCAAGGAGGAAATCGCGGATTATCACCACGAACAAGGACTGAAGACGCTGCAACCGATACGCGAGCGACTGGATCGCGCTGGCGTGCCCCATCAGGTCCACATCGGCGTGGGCGATCCTGCGCAGGTGATCGCGCATTACGCCAAGGAGACGAAAAGCGATCAGATCTTCCTGGGCGCGTCGACGGGTCGGCCCGTGATGGGATCGACAGCGCTGGCTACGATGGCCCTCGTCGAGATTCCTGTGACGCTGATGAAATGACGTCGCCCTCCGAGGTGGCGTGGGCGTTTGATCTTCGAGGAGCCATTTTAAATTGCCGGAGGCAATCGACTACTTCGCGTCGCCGTCTTGTCGTCTTATCCGGTGATCTCCATCTCCAGCAACGCGGACGAGAGCGATTTGCCGTGCGCGTCGAGCGCGAGCGACGTCGTGACGCCGCCGGCAAGCGAGTGCTCGCAGACGAATTGCAGCGCGGCAAGCTGCGGCAGCTCGTAGCGGCGAATCTCGCCCTGCACGATGCCTCGCAGATGCTCCGCGACCGCGGCGAGCGTCACATGTTGTGCGAGGAGCGGGTAGTTCTCGGGACGGTAGGCGACGAGCGACAGGATCGACGTGTTGCCCTTGTCGCCCGCGCGGCAATGCGCGAGGTCATACAACTTCGGCATGCTCGCTCCATTCGCGAACCGTGACCTTCGTCGTCACGCGCGCGCGATCGATCAAAGTCGACACGATGCCGATCTGCTCGTAGACATATTTGCGCGTCCCGCCGCCGCCGGCAGGGCCATTGGTATACAGAGCTTCGACTTCGTCGCCGACGATCGCCGCCTCTTCGCGCGATGGCGCGCGCGCCGCCACGCGCAAACGCACCTCGTACGGGCGTTCTTCGGCGTCGAACGCTCGGCCGTGCAGCGACGTGCTGCCGATGAGGTCGACGCGCAGTTCCGAATAGCGGTTCGCGAGGCGCTCGCGCAGGATCTGCGCCGCGAGCCGTGCGCGCGCGACGGCGTTGCTTCCGGCATAACCGATCTCGCCCTCGCCGACGTATCCAGCAAGGTAGCCCACGCTGACCTTGAGCTGCGACGGACGCGGGCGTCCGCGGGCGCCGCGCACCGCGATGCGATCGGATGCGGTCTCGGTGAACGTGACCGAGGAAAAGTCCGCCGTCACGTCCGGCGTGAGGTAGCCGTGCGGATCGGTAACCTCGTACAAGAGCTGTTCGGTCGCGGTGGCGCGCGTAATGCGCCCACCGGTGCCGGCGACCTTGCCGAGCACGGCGTTGCCGTCGGCGTCGACGTCGGCGAACGGAAAGCCGAGATGTGCCATGTCCGGAATCTCCTTGCGCCCGGGATCGGCAAAGTAACCGCCGCACAATTGCCCCGCGCACTCGAGGAGGTGTCCGACCGCGGTGCCGCGCGCGAGCCGATCGACGTCGCCCGGCGCCCAATCGTACTCGTGCATCAGCGGCGCTACGAACAGCGAAGGATCGGCTACGCGTCCGGTGACGACGATGCCGGCGCCGCTCGCAAGCGCGGGCAGCAGCGCCTCGGCGCCGAGATACGCGTTGGCGGAGACGATCGGCGCGTAGGTCGATAGCGGCGCACCGCCTTCCAAAGTCGGCGCATCGAGATCGAGCGCGCCGAGCACGTCGTCGCCGGTGACCGCCGCGACCTTCACTGGGACGCGCAGGCGACCCGCAATCGCGACGATCGCGTCCGCCGCCGCCAGCGGATTGGCGGCGCCGAAGTTGCTGATCAGCTTGACGGCGCGCCGCTCGAGGATCGGCAGCAGCGACTCGATGCGCTCGGTCAGCCGGGCATCGTAGCCGCTCGCCGGATCATGCCGCCGGCGAAGCTGCGCCAGCGCGATGGTGCGTTCGGCGAGGCATTCGAGCACGAGATAGTCGAGCGCCCCGCGCTCGGCGAGATCGAGCGGGGCATCGAGACGATCGCCCGCGAAGCCTGCGCCGCCGCCCAGCCGCAACGAAGTCCGCATGGGTGGTTATCGAGCCGAGGCCGTTCCTGTATCGGTCACTCCGGCTCGATGCCCGCTTTCTTAATGATGGTCTTCCACTTCTCCGATTCCGCTGACTGAAACTTGCCGAGCTCGGCAGGCGAAGTGACGAAGGGGTCGGTGCCAGTGGAGCTGTAGAACTGCTGCATGGCGGCGCCCTTCGTTGCCTCGACCAGGATGTCGTGCAGCTTGTCCACGACCGGGGGCGGCGTTTTGGCGGACACGTACGCGGCGAACCAGAAGCCCATGTCGTACCCCTTGAGGCCAGCCTCGCTGATGGTCGGCAGGTCCGGTAGGAGCGGCGAGCGCTTGCTGGTCGATACGCCGAGCGCGCGCACCTTGCCGCCCTTCACCTGCGGCAAGCCCGTTGCCATGTCGGTGATCATCATGTTGATCTGTCCGCCCAGCAGGTCGTTGATCGCGAGCGGATTGCTCTTGTAAGGCACATGCAGGAGCTCGACACCGGCCATTTGCTGGAACAGCTCGCCGGCAACCCGCGACGACGAGCTTCCGCTGCCGAAGCTGATCTTCCCGGGTTGTGCCTTGGCGAGCGCGATGAACTCCGCCACCGACTTCGCCGGCGTGCTCAAGCTGACGATCATGATTTGGCCACCCTTGCCGAGGCCGGTAACCGGCAGATAATCCTTGACTGGGTCGTATGGAATCTTCTTGAACAAGTGCTCGTTGGCGGCGTGCGTGGTGTTGGTGGTGATGAACACCGTGTAGCCGTCCGGCGGAGCCTTTTTCGCCGCCTCGGCGCCGATGAAGCCGGACGCGCCCGGTTTGTTGTCGACGATTGCCGCCTGTTTGGTAATGCGCGTGACCTCTTGGCCGAGCGAGCGCGCGAGCTGGTCGGTCGCGCTGCCCGCCGCGAAGGGCACGATGAACGTGAATTGCTTCTCGGGGTAGTCCGCGCGCACGATCCCAGTGAACGCCAGAGCAAGCATTCCAAGCGCACATGAGCGAGTGACCTGAGACATGAGAAATCCTTTGGTCCGTGGACCCGAAACGAACGACGGAGGGCTTTCCGAAAGGCTACCGCTAATCGACGGTAGCTCCGGTTTCCTTCGCGACCTTCCCCCACTTCGCGGCTTCTGCCTTGACGAAGACCGCGAATTTCTCGGGCGTGTCGCCCACGAATTCGGACCCGGTTTCCTCGAGAACCTTTTGGTACTCGGGCTGTTTCATGACCTTCAGGACTTCCGCATTGAGCTTGGCGATGATGTCCTTCGGCGTCTTGGCGGGCGCGAAGAAACCGTACCACGCATACGACTCGAAACCGGGCATGCCCGCTTCAGCGAATGTGGGAACGTCGGGAAGCTGCGACGAACGCTTGGCGCCCGTGACGGCGATCGCCTTCACCTTGCCGGACTTGATATGCGGCAGGATCGCAATCGTGCTGTCGAACATCAGCGGGATGTGCCCGCCCAGAAGGTCGGTGATCGCCGGCGCGGAACCCTTGTAGGGCACGTGAACCATGTCGAGCTTCGCCGTGGTCTTGAACAGCTCCCCGGTCAGATGTTGCGGTGTGCCGTTGCCGGACGACGCGTACTGGAACTGGCCCTGCTTGGACTTAATGTAGGCAATTAGCTCCTGCAGGTTCTTCGCGGGCACCGACGGATTCACGACGAGCACCAACGGCACGCGGATCAGATTGGTAACCGGCGCGAGGTCCTTCGCCGGATCGAATGCCATCTTCTTGTAGATGTTCGGATTGATCACGATCGGCGCGCTCGACGTGATCAGCAGCATATGGCCGTCCGGCGCGGCCTTGGCCACCATGTCCGAGCCGATGTTACCCCCGGCGCCGCCGCGGTTGTCGATGACGAACGGCTTGCCGAGCGCTTCCGACAGCCCCTTCGCCATGGGCCTTGCCGCCGTGTCGGAAGGTCCGCCGGGCGGCCAAGGCACGATGATCGTCACCGTTTTCGACGGCCAGGCCTGCGCCCACGCGGTCGCGGCAACTGCCGACAGCACCACAGCGGACAGAAACCACTTCACGCTACGCACTGCGATTGCCATCATTTGCCTCCTGACGAAAAACTTGTCGTGTGCCGTGCATCGGCGACGACGATCACGCGCTTTGCACCTTTGTGGAAGTGTGCGCCGCCACTCGCACCCTGTTCGCATTAGCACCTTCTGCCAGCGCCGCAGGGGAGGGCGGATTGACGGTTTCGCGATGTACCCACGCAATGCAGGAACACTATGAAGGCAAGTCCTTTGGAGAGCAACTACCCTCTACCGGTCATGAAAGCCGGCAAATGAGGCCGCGCCGCTGGATTCGGTCATGCGCTGTCGTTGGTTTGCCGAGGCCGCGATATGGTGAACTCGACGCGAAGAGCGGCAATCATCAGACGCTGCTGGACCGCAGGGCGATCAAAACGGTAAAATCGAAGTTTTTCAATGCCTTCCGGCTTGTCGCCGGAACAAATCAAAGAGCCTCCAGGCGTGCAGGTCTACCGAGGAGTTCCAGCACCTTCGAATCGCGGTGCGGATCACGTCGCCCTGACCATCGGCAACTTCGACGGTGTTCACCGCGGACACCAGGCGATGCTCAACCGCCTCGTGGAAGCGGCCGAGGATCTCGGGCTGCCGCCCGTGGTTCTCACCTTTGATCCGCACCCTCGCGAGTTTTTCGCTCGCGAGGCTGCACCACCGCGACTGTCGACACTGCGCAATAAGCTCGAGCTCTTCGCGACGCTTGGCGTCGCCCGGGTTTATATCGCGCGCTTCGATGCCCGGCTGGCGACGCTGACGGCCACACAGTTCATCGACGATGTGCTCGTGCGCGCGCTATGCACGCGCTGGGTGCTCGTCGGCGAGGATTTCCGCTTCGGACGCGGCCGCTCCGGCGATCTCGCGGCGCTGCGCGCTTCGGCGCGAACCTTCAGCGTCGAAGCGATGACTACCGTGACGGTGGACGGCGAACGGGTATCGAGCAGCGCCATTCGCGAGGCGCTCGCCAAGGGCGAACTCGAGCGCGCGGCGAATATGCTTGGCCGGCCCTATGCCATCATCGGGCGGGTTGCGCACGGCGACAAACTCGGCCGCAACCTGGGATTTCCGACGGCGAACGTGCCTTTACGGCACAAGCCGGCTTTATCCGGCATCTTCGCCGTGCGCGTGCGCGGCCTGGGCGATGTGCCGCGACTGGGCGTCGCAAGCCTCGGCGTGAGGCCCACCGTAAAGGCAGGCGCGCGGCCCTTGCTCGAGGTATTCGTGTTCGACTTCGACGCCGCCATCTACGGCCGGCGCATCAATGTGGAGTTCCTGCACAAATTGCGCGACGAGGAACGCTATGCCGATCTGGATGCGCTCAGGCGACAAATTCACGCCGACGTTGTTCAGGCGCGCGATTACTTTGCAACCCAGAAATAGCCGCAGGCTTTCGATGCCCGACGACCCGAAGACCGACTACAAGTCGACGCTGAATCTCCCCGATACGCCTTTTCCCATGCGCGGCGATCTGGCCAGGCGCGAACCCGGCTGGGTCAAGGATTGGCAGGAGCGCAAGGTGTATGAGGCGATCCGCGCCGCGAGCCGCGGCCGGCCGCGCTTCGTGCTGCACGACGGACCGCCGTATGCGAACGCCGCGATCCATATCGGCACCGCGGTCAACAAGATCCTCAAGGACATCGTCGTCAAGAGCAAACAACTCGCCGGCTTCGACGCGCCCTATGTGCCGGGCTGGGATTGCCACGGCATGCCCATCGAGGTGCAGATCGAAAAGACCTACGGCAAGAACCTGTCGATCGCGGACACGCAGCGCCTGTGCCGTGCCTATGCGACCGAGCAGATCGCCCTGCAAAAGGCGGACTTCCAGCGCCTCGGCGTGCTGGGCGACTGGGACCATCACTATACGACGATGGGCTATCGCAACGAGGCCGACGAAATCCGCATCCTCGGCAGGCTTCTGGAAAAAGGCTATCTCTATCGCGGGTTGAAGCCGGTGAACTGGTGCTTCGACTGTCACAGCGCGCTCGCCGAAGCCGAGGTCGAATACGAGGACCGCGAAGATGTCGCGATCGACGTTGCCTTCCCTTTGACGGACCCCACCGAGCGCGCCAAGCTCGCGCGCGTTTTCGAGTTCGACACAGTCGAAGGGCCAATCGCCGCCGTGATCTGGACCACGACGCCGTGGACGATCCCGGCGAATCAGGCGCTCAACGTTCATCCGGGCTTGGACTACGCCCTCGTAGTAGCCGAGCGCGGCGTTCTGTTGCTCGCCGCGGACCTCGTGGAGCGCTGCCTCGAGCGCTTCGGGCTTGAAGGGCGTGTACTCGCGACCGCCAAGGGGACGGCGCTAGAGCACCTGTCGTTCCGGCACCCGTTCTACGACCGTGACGCGCCGGTGCTCTTGGGCGAGTACGTCACGCTGGAGCAGGGCACCGGTATCGTCCACTCGTCGCCCGCCTACGGCGTCGACGACTTCAACTCCTGGCGCCGTTACGGCATGTCGGACGACGCAATCCTCAATCCCGTGCAGGGTGACGGTCGCTTTGTCAAAAGCCTGCCGTTTTTTGGCGGCATGAGC
>DASXQW010000161.1:0-5374 GCA_036506975.1 Casimicrobiaceae bacterium
AGACGAGGCTCGCGGATCGATTCTGAGCGAATCGGCTCGGCCTGAGCCGGTGCGTGCGAATAAATTCGCACCTACGAAGAACATCGCCTTTCGCAGGGCCGAATTCATTCGGCCGCGGCGTTGGTATCGCGTCAGCTGCCAGGCAGCGAGTGCACGTTGGGGAAGAACAACTCCTTCCATGACGCCGGCCTGTTCTTCATCGCGCCGATGCTCTGCATGAACGACGCGTACTTCAGGACGTTCTCCGGCGTCGTGGTGAACCGGTATTCCGGGTTCCCCAGCATACGCGTGAGCTCGTCGACGGTGAGGCGCTTTTCGCCCGACATCGCAATATAGATGGCGGCGGCTTCGCGCTTGTTGTTGTTGACGAACTTCTCGGCCTCCGCCAGTGCATCGACAAACGCCTGGTAGATCTTCGGATTGGCCTGGTAGAATTTGGTCGTCGTCGACGCGATGATGAACGTCGCCGCGCCGCCGAGGACATCGTAGGAGTTGAGCACCTTGTGGATGCGCGGGTCCTTGAGCTCGAGATCCTGGAACGGCGGCGACGTGAAGTGGCTGTCGATCTCGCTGATGCCCGAGAGCAACGCCGTCATCGCGTCGGGATGGCTGAGCGAAACCGTCAGGTTGTCGAGCTTTGTCGCGTTGGCGGGCCCGAAGGCCTGCGCCGCGGCCATCTGCAGGGTCATCGCCTGGATCGAAGACTTGGTCGCGGGCAGCGCGATGCGGTCCTTGTCGGTAAAGTCCTTGATCGATGCGACACTCGCGTTACGCGTATTGAGGTAGAGCGGCATCGAATTCAGCGCGCCCAGCGACTTGATATCGCCATTGGTCTTGTCCCATAAGGTTAGAAACCAGGGGACGCCGCTCGACGCGAAGTCGAGCCTTCCGGCGAGGATGGCGCCTTGGGTGAGACCGGAGCCGCCGAACGTCTGCCAGGTCACCTTGAGCTCGCCGAGCCCGGCAGCCCGGGCGTGCTTTTCGACGAGCTTTTGGTGCTCCATGATCATGTACGGCAGATAGCCGATGCCGTACTCCTTGGACACGGTGATCTCGGCCACTTCCGCGCGAGCCGATAATGACAGCAGCGCGAGAACCGAAACGAGGAGCAGGCTTGCGGGCTGCGGAATGCGATGACGAGCGCTCATTTTCTCCTCCATCCGTCGCGCAAAACTCCTTACGATACTAGCGCAAAAATACGGGAAGCAAGAGAATAGGAGTTCCATTGCGGTCGAGGGCGCGGCAGGGGTGCGGTCGCACGCATGCAAAAGACAACGATGAGGAACGCTCTCGCGGCATTCGCCATCGCGTTGGCCGCCGTTTCCGGCACGCGTGCACAGGAGGCAGCATACGCGTTCGACATCCCGCCCTGGTTCGCATCGACCTTCCTCGACTTCCGCGAAGACATCGGGGATGCAACCCGCGACGGGCGGCGGCTTCTCGTCTATTTCGGTCAGGACGGCTGCCCGTACTGCAAGCAGCTCATGACGAACAATTTCTCGCAGCGTACGATCGTGGAGAAAACACGCAAAAACTTTCTCGCCGTCGCGCTCAACCTCTGGGGCGACCGCGAAGTCACCTGGATCGACGGCCGCGCCATGACCGAAAAGGAGCTCGCACGCCTGCTCAAGGTGCAGTTCACGCCCACGCTCCTGTTCTTCGACGAGAAGGGCGCGGTCGTAGTAAGACTCAACGGCTATTATCCGCCGCAGCGCTTCGAGGCCGTGCTCGATTACGTCTCCGCGCGGCTCGAGCGTAGCGAGCCGCTGGCTAATTATCTCGGCCGCGCCGTTCGCGAGCCGGCGAGCCCGCGCCTGCACGATGAGCCTTTCTTCCTGCGGCCGCCGTACGACTTGCGGCGCAAGAGAGGAGACAAGCCGCTCGCGGTCATCTTCGAGACGACCGACTGCTCGGCCTGCGACGAGTTGCACCGGGAGGGATTTCGACGTGACCAAGTGCTCGCGCAAGTCAAACGCCTCGACGTGGCGCGGTTTGCGCTCGGCGCCCAGACCGAGCTTACGACGCCCGCCGGCCGCAGGACGAGCGCGGAAAGCTGGGCGCGCGAGCTCGGCGTGACTTACGCGCCGACAGTGATTTTTTTCGATGACAATGGCAGCGAGGTGTTCCGGATCGAGGCGTATCTGCGGCCGTTTCACTTCGGCTCGTCGTTTGCCTATGTGACGAGCGGCGCCTATCGCGCCGAGCCGTCGTTTCAGCGCTACCTGCAAAAGCGCGCCGGAGAGATGCGAGCGCGCGGTGAGCGCGTGGAGCTGTGGCAGTAGGGCCGAATTCATTCGGCCGGGTAGGGCCGAATTCATTCGGCCGGGGACGCCGCGTGCGAATGAATTCGCACCTACTTTGCTGACTGGTATGTTCCTGCGCTGGATCACCGCCGCCTACCTCGCGTACCTGGTCGTGCCGATCGCGCTGCTGCTCACGGGTTCGTTCGGCGAGCTTTGGCTCAACACGATCCTGCCGACCGGGTTCACGACACAGTGGTATCGCGACGTCGCGGCGGATCCCAGCTTCCGCCGCGCCTTCACCGCGAGCCTCGCCGTCGTCGCGCTCACCTGTGCCGCCTGCTTGGGCGTCGGGCTGCCGCTCGCCTACGCGGTGTTCCGCGCCGAGAGCCGGCGCGTGCGGGCGCTCGCGCGCGTGCTCTACCAGATGCCGGTGGCGCTGCCGCCGCTGGTGCTCGCGTTCGGATTCATCCTGGTGTTCTCCTCGGACACGCTGCCGTGGCTCGGCAGCGTCTGGCTTCTCGCCGCGGGGCACGTAGTCCTCGCGCTGCCGTACTTTCTGCAGACGGTTATCGCCGACATGCAGCGGCTGGGCCTGCGCATGCTCGAGGACGCGGCCGAATCGCTCGGCAGCCGCGGCTGGCAACGCTTCGCGCACATCGTGCTGCCGGCGCTGCGCCAGTCGATCCTCGCCGGACTCATCATCGTGGCTGCACTGTCGATCGGCGAGTTCCAGTTCTCGAATCTGATCGCGGGCTTTCTCAATCGGACGTATCCGGTCGTACTGTTGCAAGCGTTTTACGGCGCGACAGGCTTCGCCTGCGCCGCGACTGTGATCCTGCTCGCCCTCGCGCTCGTCGCGGCGGTGGCGGGCGGCCTCACGGCGGGCGGCGTGACGCGTATGAAAGCGGCGGTCGCGTGAGCGCGGCGCGCGAAGTTAAGGCGCGAAGCGCTCGGCGCCGCGCGAATGCGGAGGAGGCCGACGCGCGGCGATGCGCATTGCTCATACGGTTACGAGGAGGCCGAGCGTGAGCGCGACGCGCGAGCTATGACACCCGCCGTCTCGCTCGAAGGCGTGACCTATCGTTATCCCGCCACGCAGGCGGGGGTGTTCGATGTGACGCTCGACATCCTGCCCGGCGAGCTGGTGGTCTGTCTCGGCCCTAGCGGGTGCGGGAAGACCACGCTGTTGCGGCTCGTCGCCGGATTTCTCAAGCCCGACGCAGGCGTCATCCGTCTCAATGGCGAAGACGTGAGCGCGCTGCCGACGCGCGTGCGCGAGTGCGGCGTCGTATTCCAGGCCTACGCGTTGTTTCCGCACATGCGCGTGTGGGAGAACGTCGCGTATCCCTTGCGCGTGCGCGACGTCTCGCTCGACGAGCGCCGCCGGCGCGCGGCCGAAATGCTCGAGCTGGTCGGGCTCACCGGGCTCTCCGATCGTCTGCCGGCGCAACTCTCCGGCGGACAACAGCAGCGCGTGGCGTTGGCGCGCGCGCTCGTGTTCGGCCCGCGCGCGCTGCTTCTGGACGAGCCGCTCTCGGCGCTCGACGCAGCCACGCGCGTTACCATGCGCGACGAGATTCGCCGCATCCAGCGCGGCCGCAATATCGCCACGCTCCTCATCACCCACGACCAGGACGAAGCGCTCTCGCTCGCCGACCGCGTCGTGCTGCTGCGTGAGGGTCGGCTGGTGCAATCGGGCTCGCCGCAGGAGATCTACGACGCCCCGGCGGACGCGTTCGTCGCCGGCTTCGTCGGCCGTGCCAATCTGCTCGAGGGAAAGGTGATCGACGCCGAGACCGTCGAGACGCCGATCGGCCGGCTCGCCACGCCCCCGCACGGACACGCCGCCGGCAGCGCGCTGCGGCTCCTCGTTCGGCCCGAGCGCGTCGAGGTCGCGAGCGCAGCGGCGGGCGAGAATGTCTTCGCCGCACGGGTGCTGCGCGACCGCTTCTTCGGCGCCACCCGGCAGATCGAGGTCGCGGCCGGCAACGGCCGGCTCGAAATCGAAACCGCAATGCGCGATCATGTCGCCAACGTGCGCGTGCCGCGCGAAGCCATTCAATTCCTGAACGTTCGTTGAAGAAGGAGGAAGCCATGAGAACCGCATTACGCAGACTCGTTCATATCGCCGCGACGGTTCGGCATAGTCGGCCCGTTCGCCCTGAGCCTGTCGAAGCCTGTCCTGAGCAAGGTCGAAGGGGGCAACCGGCGGAAAACGGTTTCGCTGGCAGTCTTGTCCGTTCATGCTTCGACAAGCCCGTCCTGAGCAAGGTCGAAGGGCTCAGCACGAACGGACTTGTACAGAGCGTGGTGATCCTTGCCGTGTCGCTCCTTGCCGGCGCCGTGACCGCGCAGACGGTGCTCGATTCGCCGGAGCTATATTCCGGCGAGAAAACGCTCTACGAAGCGGCGAAAAAGGAAGGCATGGTGGTGAGCTTCGACACTGGTCCGACCTGGGCCAATTGGGCAGCGGAATTCGCCGCGTTCAAGAAGCGTTACCCCGAAGTCGAGATCGTGTACAACGACATCGGCTCAGGGGCGACGGTGGTCGCGCTCGACAAGGCGCGCAACCGCCCGCAGGCGGACACCGCGTACTATTTCGCAGCCTCGGCCATCGACGCCGCCGCCAAGAACGTCGTAGCGCCGTTCAAGCCGGTGAACTTCGACAAGCTCACGCCGGTGTTCCGCGACCCCGACGGCAAATGGTTCACGATCCACACGCTGACGGTGGCCTTCGTCGTCAACACCAAGCTTGTCAAGAACGTCCCGCAGTCGTGGGCGGATCTGCTCAAGCCCGAGTACAAGAACACGATCGTCTACCTCGACCCGCGATCGACCGGAGTCGGTCAGGTCGTCTCCTTCGCCGCGACCTTCGGCATGGGCGGCGACATGAACAATCTCCAGCCGGGGCTTGACTACTTCGCCAAGCTGCACCAGTCGGGCAACGTGCTGCGCGTGCTTGGCACGACGCCGTACGCGCAGTTCGTGAAAGGCGAGATTCCGATCTGGATTTCCTATGAGAATGACGGGCTCAAGGCCAAGTACACCGACGGGCTCGGCGACGCGGTGGCAGTGGTGATTCCGAAAGAGGCGTCGGCCGCCGCGCCGTATGCGATCAGCCTGGTCGAGAA
>DASXQW010000162.1:0-14438 GCA_036506975.1 Casimicrobiaceae bacterium
GTGTCGTAGCCATACGCTGTGACGCGGCATCGCTCCGCGTCAGCGCTTTTTGACCTTTCCCGTTGCCGAGACCGCCGCCCGGAGTCCGAGGAGGTAGCTGTCGACGCCGAAGCCGCAGATCTGGCCTTTCACGATTTCGGCGAACACGGATCGATGCCGGAACTCCTCGCGCGCGTGGATGTTCGACATGTGAATCTCGACGATGGGCACCGTGAGGATGGCAAGAGCGTCCCGAATCCCGTAGCTGTAGTGGGTCCATGCGCCCGCGTTGATGAGCACGGCATCCACTTTTTCAACGAACGCCTGGTGGATCCTTTCACACATCACGCCTTCGCTGTTCGTCTGGAAGCTCATTACTTCGACGCCGAGCTCCTTCCCGAGCGAGCGCAGCTTCGCATCGATTTCGGCAAGCGTGATCGTTCCGTATTGAGCGGGATCTCTTTTCCCGAACATGTTGTGATTGATGCCGTGAAGCATCAGAAACGTTTTCATATCTGCTCCAATGAAATGTGACTGCTTTCTGGAGCCCATGGGGTTTCCTGGGTCAGTAACGATGCCGTTGTTTGCCGGCGGGTTCGGTGCGTCGATGCCATCGTTGTCGGTACGCCCTCGTTATCACGTATCGACGTTGACCGCCTTTCCGGTTCTCGCCGCTTGGACGATGGCATCCGTCACGCGGAGGTTCTGGAGGCCGTCGCGTCCGCTGACCAATGGCTTCGCTTCACCCCGGATCACCGCGGCGAAGTGCTCGATTTGTCGTGCGAGCGGATCGGCGCGGTCAAGCGCGATCACCTCCGTCTTGAACGGCTTATACCATGACCGGTCTTCCTTCCTCGAGTAGTACTTCAGACGCATCGTCGGCACGGCGAGCGACCCGCTGGCCCCCATGACCACATATGCGTCCTCATCGGGATAGGTGGCGTAATCCTTGTTCTCCTGCGAAGTCTGTTCCCAGCTCTTGGGCGAGCCGGCGGTATCGGAGAGCAGGAACGTCCCCAGCGCGCCGTTCGCGAACCGCAGGTTGATCGCTACCGTGTCTTCCACGGCGAATTTCCGGGTCGCGTTCGAAGCGAAGGACTGCACGGCGACGATCTCGCCCACCATTGCGCGCAGGTTCCCGACCTCATGGATCATGTTGATCAGAATCGGACCGCCGCCCGGCTCGCGCCGCCACGGCGCTTCGTCGTAGTAATCATCAGGCTTGTAGAACACCGCGCTTCCCATCACCGCCACGATGGGCCCGAGGATGCCTGACTTGATGACCTCGACCGCCTTGTGCAGGATCGGGCTGTGCGGACGGTGATGTCCGACGAGCAGCTTGGCGCTGGCGCGTTCGGCGCTTTCGACAAGGCGCTTCCCCTCCTCGAGCGTATGCGCGATGGGTTTTTCCACCAATACGGGAATTCCCGCGGCGATGCACTGCAGGCTCTGCTCGACATGCATCTGATTGGGCGTCGCGAGAACGATGCCATCGGGACGGTCCTTCGCGATCAGCTCGGCTAGCGAGCCGTAGATCGGAACGCCTTCTTTTTTGGCGATTTCCGCTGCCTTGGGGGAGGGATCGACGATCGCGGCCAACTGGGCCGACTGGCTCCTTTGCGTTTCCTCGATATGACGAAGCCCGATCAGGCCGGCACCCGCGACTGCGATTCGAACCTTGCGCATCTGATTGCTCCCCTCACGCGTTCGACAACGCCTGCGCCTGCGAGGCCATACGTGCCGGTGCGTTCAGCGCGCCATACGCGTCGTAGCCGCCGACGCGCTGCACGATCTCGAAAAAGAAACGGTCCGCGAAGCTCGCGGTGTAGATGTGGAAATATTCTCCACTGGAGGACCGATCGTAGAGAATCCCGAGGCTGCGCAAGCGATCGACGAGACCGGCGTCGATGTCCAGCCGGGCCAGCAAGTCATCGTAGTAGTTCGGAGAGATGGGCACGAACTCGACGCCGTTCGCCCGCAGCTTGGCAACCGTTGCGACGATATCGGTGCAGCCCAGCGCGATGTGATGAACGCTTCCTCCACCGATGGCGCTTACCGTGCGCGCAGTGCGCGTTCTTTGACTCAAGGATACGTTGAGGACGAAACGGACACTTCGATCTTCGCTGGCTACGCCGCAGCTCCGAATCAAGCCATAGGGATCGGAAAGCTCCAGGCTGTCTCCGGGCTTCATGCCGAGGACCGCGCGGCAGAAAAGTACCCAGGTGTCCAGTTCGTCCTCGGGCAGCCCGAATGCGATGTGGTCGATGGATTGCAGTCCTGCGCCCAGATGCCGGCGTGTGTCACCGGCGCCGAGATCGAAGTCGATGTCGAAAGGTCCGTTCGTGCCCAGCTCGCCCGAAACAAAATAGATCACGCCGCCGTCCGGCGCTCGAATGGCCGGAATCCTGAGCTCACGTGGCCCGAGCGCGCTGTCTACTCGCGCACACTGCATCGCGGTCGCCCGATTCAGCGCCCGGACCGGGTCATCGGTGCGCAGTCCTGTCGCGCAGATCGACGGGCCACGCTCGTCGAAGTGCGCGCGTGCGGGCGAGTTTGGCTCCGCGTTGAGGATGAGATTGATGTCGCCCTGACGAAGCAGCGTTACCTGCTTGGAACGATGCTTTCCGGCATAGCGGAAGCCTAGATTTTCGATAAGCGCGCCCAGCGCGCGTCCCGAGTCCTCGTCCACGGCAAATTCGAGAAATGACATTCCGGACAACTTTGGCACCGCGGGCGGATCGAACAGCTCGATGCGATCGAGCACATGGCTGCGGGCACTCGTGCCCGGCTCGCCTTGCGCCGCTCGCTCGAGCCGGGCCCGTACCTGCCCTTCCAGATAAAGCAGGGATCGCATGGCGTCGATCGCCGTCCGCCGGTTCGGCGCCTCGCGGAACAGGTCATTGAAGATTTCGAGCGACAGCGGACCCGAATAGCTCGTCACCAGAACCTGCTCGAGAAAGTTCTCGAGATCGAATTGGCCTTGCCCCGGAAAACAGCGGTAGTGCCGGGCCCATTGCAGCACATCCATCGCCAGCAATGGCGCGTCGGCGAGCTGCAGGAAGAAAATCTTGTCGCCGGGAATCTTGGCAATGCCGGAAGGATCATCGCGCAGGGAAAGCGTATGGAAGCTGTCGAGGATCAAGCCCAGATGCGGGTGATCGGCGCGCTCGACGATCGACCACGCCTGCGAGTAGAGCTTCACCGCCCTGCCCCAGGCAAGCGCTTCGAAGCCGATGCGCAGATTGCGTTGTGCCGCCCGCTCGGCGAGCGCGAAGAGCTGATCCGCCATGCGCTGCTCATCCGCGATGAGGTTGGCAGACGTGTTGGAGCAGACGAGCATGAGCTGCGCCCCCAATGCCTGCATGACATCGAATTTCCGTTCCGCGCGATCGAGGTTGCGCTGCAAGACGGCATCGGGCACGCCCTCGAAGTCCCGGAACGGCTGATAGAGATCGCAGGACAGGCCAAGATCGGCCGCAAGCGCCCCGACTTCAGCGGGCGACCCGTTGAAGTAGATCAGGTCGTTTTCGAACAGCTCGAAGCCGTCAAAGCGCGCGGCGGCGATAGCCTCGAGCTTTTCCCGCAACGTGCCACTCATTGAAACGGTCGCGATCGATCTTCGCATGACGTAATTCTCAAAGAATCCAGCGCGACGCCGGCCCTAGTATTTGATCTTTGCGACCGCGCGCAACTCGTCGGGCGTGGTCGTCCCGAAACCGAAGAATTCCAGGTACGCCGGAATCTGCTCGAACAGCATGTCGGTGCCCACCTGGACCGCGCAGCCCTTGGCCTTTGCCGCGCGCAGGAACGGAGTCATCTCCTGCTTCATCACCACTTCGCCCACGAACGCGGTCGGGGCGATGCGGGCAACGTTGATCGGCAGCGGATCGCCTTCCTTCATGCCGAGCGGCGTCGCGTTGATCACGATGTCGTAGCCTTCAGGATCCTTCGACCCGGTCTCGACCTTGAGCTTGGGGAAATGTTCGCGGAGTCGCTCACCGAGCGACTCCGCCGCAGCCGAACTGGCATCGAACAGACCGACAGCGGAGATGCCGGCCGCAGCAAGCGACGCGGCGATGGCCGATCCTACGCCGCCGCTCCCAACCACCAGCGCCTTTGCGCCCTTCAGTTGGCGACCTTTGCGCTCGACGCCACGGACAAATCCGGCGCCGTCGAACATGTCACCGAGCAAGGAGCCGTCGGGGCGGCGGAGGATCGCGTTGCACGATCCCGCGATCTGCACCGTCGGCGTGACCTCGTCGAGCAGCGCGACCGTCGTGACCTTATGCGGCATCGTCACCAGCGCACCGCGGATGTTGGTCAGGCGGAACACCGCCTTCAGTACCGGCGGGTAATCCTCCGCCTTGACGCCCATGGGCACGACGACCGCGTCTATCCCGGCCTTTTCGAAGTACGGGTTGTAGATCATCGGCGCCTTGAACGTTTCGGTCGGATAGCCGAGGTGGGCGATCAATGTCGTCTTGCCGCTGATCATGATTCCTCCGGCATTTGCGGGCGTCGTTCCGAAGTCGGTCCGAGCAGCTTCAGTGCGCGTTCAACCGTCCGTTCTACGACCAGGATGCTGGATCCTCGCAGCTGAAGCTCGGCAGTCACGATTGTCACGAGACGCTGACGGCGCGAGCTTCCAGCTATTTCGAAACTTCTCGCGCGGCTGCCAGCGATACTGCCGTGGCGACTCCGGGTCGTCAAGCTCGTCGCGCAGAATGCCAAGCTGGAGATACACAACGGATCGGTCGACATCGGACTGCGCGTTAGAAACGCGCCCTCTTCAAGCCGAACGCAGCGAATGCGCTAGACTTGGCGCTGTGACCGCCGCCCTCGCTACACGCGTTTCGAATCTGTTCCAGTCTTCGCCGCTGCGGCATGCTCCGTTCCGGCTGTTCTACTTCGGATCGGTCGGAACCGCGCTTGGCTACACGATGCAGGCGACGGTTGCAGCATGGTTGATGGCCACGTTGACGCCGTCGCCGCTCATGGTGGCGCTGGTACAGACTGCGAGCACTGCGCCGGCGCTGCTGTTCGGATTGCTCGCCGGTACGTTGGCGGATATCGTCCACCGGCGCAAGATCATCGGCGCCACCCAGGTGGTGCTGCTCACCGCGACGGCGATGCTCGGTGGGGCTACGCTCGCGGCAATCATCGGCCCCGGAGCCTTGCTGGCACTGACGTTCCTGGTCGGGATCGGTTTTACTTTCTACATGCCGGCGCAGCAGGCGAGCATCAACGAGCTCGTGTCGCGAGCAGAATTGCCGCGCGCTGTCGCTTTGAGCGCCGTGGCGTTCAATGTCGCGCGCGCTCTCGGTCCTGCGCTCGCCGGTGCCATTGCCGCGTGGCTCGGCTCGGGCAGCGCGTTTTTGGCCAGTGCGCTTTTCTTCATTTTCATGATTTTCGCCGTCCGCGGATGGAAGCACCGCGAGTCGGCCCTTCCCGGTCTGCCGGAAACGCTGCTTTCGGGCGTACAGAGCGGGCTGCGCTTCGCCCGTCACTCGGCAGCGATGCGATCGCTGATCATCCGCAATCTGAGCTTCTGCGTGTGCGCGAGCGCACTGTGGGCGCTCCTGCCGGTCATTGCGCGCGACCAGCTGGGACTCGGTGCGGGCGGCTACGGTTTGCTTTCAGCCGGGTTCGGGATCGGCGCCGTGGTGGGGGCACTGGCGATCCCGGGCCAGCTCGAGCGCAGATCGCTGAATGCCATCGTGACGTCGGGCGTCATTCTGTGGACCTTCGCCGCGCTGCTCATTGCGGCTACCGGCTATACCGCGATCGCGCTCGTCGGCACCTGCGGTGCCGGCGTAGCATGGGTGAGCGTCCTGGCGAGCCTTTCGGCCGGCACGCAGAGCACGGCGCCGGCCTGGGTACGGGCCCGCTCTGTCTCGATGAACCTCGTCGCGACGCAGGCGAGCCTTGCACTGGGGAGTGCGCTTTGGGGGGCGTTGGCATCGGCGGCGGGAACCCGTATCGCACTCGCGGTCTCGGCCGGTTTGATGGCTGTGCTGTATGCGCTCAATCGCCGGGTTCGCGTCGAGATGGGGACCGAGGCCGACGTGACGCCCCGTCCGCAGCTGCCGGACCTCGCCATCGCAGTCGAGCCATTGCCCGATGACGGTCCGGTCCTGATCCAGCTCGAATACCGGATCGATCCGGAGCATCGCGAAGCATTCTTGCGCGACATTCAGGCGGTCGAGCCGACGCGGCGCCGCAATGGGGCTGCAAGCTGGCGGGTCTATCGCGACCTGGGTGAAGAGGGACGCTTCGTCGAGCGCTTCGTCATTGCATCGTGGGCGGAATATGTACGTCTGCGGACGCGCATGACCATGGCCGACCGCAGACACGAGGAACGTGTCGAGCAGTTTCAGCGGCCCGGCGTGCCGATTCGCGTCTCGCGTCTGATAGGCGTCCGGCGGTAACGACCGAAGGACGGCCGGCTTTTTCGAGGGCGAGGCTGAGGCAGAACTTGGACCGGCGATAGGATCAATCGCGGTCGAAGCGCTGTTTGTGTGTAAACGGCAGCAACGACGACAGGGACTTCAGAAAAAACGCCGTCTGGCCCAGGACGTACTGCTGTGCCTGATCGACCATCTGCTCGTAGGTGCTACGATCGACATCAGCTTCGAAGGTTTCGGAGGTGAGCTTGCCATCCTCCAGGCGCGTTTTCTTGGCCTTCACGCGGGCTTTGCCACCCAGCACCGAAATCTCCGTGTACGAATAGCTGAAGCTGAAGAACGGATTGGTCCTGGGGACCGGCGCGATGACTTCGACCTCATCGCTCTCAAGCTTGCGTGGCGTGCGCGCTGCGCGTTTTACAGGATAATTGCGCATGCAAAACCTCCAACTTCCTCCGCGCCAGGGAATGCAACAATCCAACCCGTTGGCGGCTTCGAGACGAATTTTACTCCTTCAACGACGCGCTGCATGCACGCTGGTGCCGTAGCCGAGCTCCGCGTACCAATTACCGCGTCCCTGTGGAGTCAGGTCCAGGACATTATAGACCGGGCATAGAAGATCGAGGCCACGCTCCTTGATATCATCGGCCATCGACGGGTGGGCGGTGTAGAAGTGGCGCAGCGTGCCGTCTCTGTCTCGCGTGAAAACCGAGACCGTCGAGTCCTGGTTGCCCTCGCGGTCTTCGCTGCCCAGGTCGTACTTGAAGGTGTTGGCGCCACAGCTCAGGAGTCTGAGCCTATCCCAACTTCGGCTTCGCGCATGCGCTCGCAAAGCGGTCGGATCGGCGGCGGCAACGATCGCAAGGTCGACGCGCTGTGCGAGGTGATGTGCGACACCGTTCCATCCATCGATAATAAGCGTGCACATCGGGCACGGCTTGGTTTGCTTCTTTCCGTACATGAAATGGTATATCACCACCGAGCGATCTGATCCGGTGAATAGTTCGCCCAAGCGAACGGGTCTTGTCGGGAGATCGCCGGCGTCGAGGTTCGCCGGTCCCTCCTCGAACACATAATCCTGAACGATCCCGCCTTTGGGAAGCTGCCGGCGCAGCTCCGCAACGCGCTCGCGCTCACGCATCAACGCAATTTCCGCCAAGCGAAGCTCGTCGCGCTTGGCGAGGTATTCGGCGGATTCATTCGATAGATTGCTTTGCCTGCGGATGTTCTTGCTCATCTCGGGTGTCATACGTTCGTCCTTCCGCGAAACGCGAGCCTCGTCAAGCATCAATCTTCCCGGCTCCGGTTGTTACGACGTTAGAACTTGCCTCCCAACGGAGTGATTTTTTGCATGAGATTCAGCTCCTCGCACTGATGGTATTTAAGGGTAGCAATGAACCCGACGGCTAAGCTTGCCCGATTTCGCTTGGCTCCTATGAAGTTCGGTTATTACGCCGACAATTCTCTTGTGGGGCGCACCTCGATGCTCCCTACGCGCGCCGGCGGAATCTTCGCGGCCAACTGGATCGCCTCGTTCAAGTCCTTGGCGTCGATCAGGTAAAACCCGGCGAGCTGCTCCTTCGTCTCGGCAAAGGGACCATCGGTCACCGACACTTTGCCGTTGCGCACCCGCACGGTGGTTGCCGTATGAACAGGCTGCAAGGCCTCCGCCGCGATGTGATGCCCATTCTTCCGAAGCTGCTCCCCGCAGGCTTTGCAATCGCTGTCCGGGATATCGTCGAGCTTCTCTTCTTCAAGGTATACGAGGCATAGGTACTTCATGCTCACTCCTGATAGTCGTGGAACAGTGTTGATGCCGAATCGAGCGTTGCGCCAAGCCCGTAAAGAACGCCGGCCCAGCGGCCTTCCATGTGTTTCGCGTGCTCGCGCGGCACGTTCTCATGGTTCAACATGAGCTTGCACCCCTTCGCGAGCGGGGTGATCTCGACTGCTACGTGGGTGTCGACATACGCGTACTTCGTGGCAGACAGGGTAAAGACCAGGCGTCGGAGCGGAACGATCTCGACGTATTCGCCGGTGTACTTTGTCATATCGCCTCCGTTTCGCCGATCCACGAAGCAGAATGAGCCGTTGACGTGTGCGTCGATCTCGACGTGGTCCAGGGGACGAGACGCCGTCGCGAACAACCACAGTCGCGCGACTGCGGGATTGAGCCAGGCGTCGAAAACGCGCCCCGGCGGCACGCCATACCGACGTGTGACACGTAACGCCGTAACCCGTTGCGTCTTCGAGCGCAAGTTTTTTCTCTTATCGGGACTCACCGAGGCGGCCCGACCCTCGTCATAGCGCAGCTCAGGCAAGCAAGGCCATGGATTCGGGGCGCCCCATCCCATTTTCACATCGTCTTCCAGGTCGATCGGCATCCTTCACCTGTAGTCATTCGGATTCGACATCGAGCTGTCGCGCGCAACAAAAGCTTGCGAAGGCTGGAGATAACACGATCGCGGCAGGTAAATAGCTTGTTGGATGATGCTCGCAAGCGCAAGCCTTCCGGCAAGCACGGTCCGCGACAGCCTACTTCCGATGTCGAGCCCACGGCGTCGGTACAGGAAAAGCAGGAGCGCCAGCACGGTTCCGCCCGGCAATAGGATTTCCAGCAAGAGATAAGGGCCCAACGCCTGCCCCAATCGACGCAACATCCCTAAACGGCTCATGACGATATGCATTCGCGGCTCCCGCATTTTCGGATGGCCCTGAACCCGCGGGCCTTCATTAGCTAATCGAACGGGGATGCGCAAAATCGACAGATCCGGTCGTGGTACTTGGCGTTTTGCCGCGTCCTGAACTGCGAAGTGCCGTTTTCCGAAGTCTGGCGGGATATTTCCTGGGTCAATATGAGATCGCAGGCGCTCTTCAGCCGAGCGACGCCGGCCCTCTCGCACGGTGACGTGCGAGGGCTTCTCAGCGGGTGCGCCGGCTTACTGGGGCCGCCGGCGCCCGCCCGTTAGCCTGAGTTGTTTTGCGCGATCAACCCAAGCGCGCGGAGCATCTGGGCGTCCTCCGCGATCGGTCGCACCTCGACGCACCCGGTCTTCGCCCCCGGGATCCTCGCGGCCACCTGGATCGCTTCCTGAATATCCTTGGCCTCGATGGCGTAATAGCCGCCAAGCTGCTCCTTGGTTTCCGCGTACGGGCCGTCGGTGATCGAAACCTTGCCCTGCCGCACCCGGACCGTGGTCGCGGCATTGGGGGGCAGGAGCCGGTTGACCCCGATGAAGTGGCCGCTCTTCCTAATCGCTTCAGTGAACTCGCGGTACTCCTCGAAGTGCCTTTCCGCGTCGGCCTCCGGCATCTGCTCCATCATTTTTTCAGCGCAAATCAGGCACAGGAATTTCATCGGGTGCTCCATGATGACAGCGGGTTGCGTCGATGCGATTGCAGCCGGGCCAGCGCGGTGCAGGGGGTTGATTACATCGGATAGTCGAACGGGGACGGCCGAATTCGACAACCTTCCTGGCGGGCGCGAAGCGCCTGCTTCAGCCCCGCAGCTCGCGCAGCCTGCCCTCGAGAAAGCGTCGTTCGGGCTCCTGCCGCGTGAGCTCGAGGGCCCGTAGATAGGAGAGCCGCGCCTCTGCCGCTTTCCCCAGTCGCCGGCACAGGTCCGCCCGCGCCGCGTGCGCCAGGTGGTAGTCCTGCAGATCGCCGCGGGCGAGGATCGCATCGATGAGCATCAGACCGGACGGAGGGCCGTCGCGCATCGCCACCGCCACTGCGCGGTTCAGCTCGATTACGGGAGATGGATCGGCGCGCAGCAGGACATCGTAGAGGCCGACGATCTCATTCCAGTCCGTGGCATCGGCGCTGGCTGCTTCGGCGTGTACCGCGGCGATCGCCGCCTGAAGCGCATAGGGGCCGAAGCGCCGCGAGGCAAGCGCCCTTTCCACCAGAGCCGACCCCTCGGAGATCTGGTGCCGGTTCCAGAGCGAGCGGTCCTGGTCACTGAGCAGGACAAGTTCACCCGCGCGCGACGTGCGCGCGGCGCGACGCGATTCCTGCAGCAGCATGAGCGCGAGCAAACCGATCGCCTCGGGCTCCGGCAGCAATTCGACGAGCAACCGTCCCAGACGGATCGCCTCGCCGGACAGGTCAACCCGCGTCAACGACGGGCCCGACGAGGCGGAGTAGCCCTCGTTGAACACCAGGTAGACCACGCGCAGCACGCTGTCCAGCCGCTCCGATAGCTCGTCCGGCGCCGGCACCTGGTAGGGGATGCCGGCGTCGCGGATCTTCGCCTTGGCACGTACGATGCGCTGCGCGAGCGTGGGCGCGGCACTCAAGAAAGCCTGCGCGATCTCCTCGGTCGTGAGTCCGCAGACTTCGCGCAGCGTGAGCGCAACCTGCGCATCGGGCGCAAGGGCGGGATGGCAGCAGGTGAAGATAAGGCGCAACCGATCGTCCTCGATGCTTTCGTTGTCGCCGGGCAGCGGCGCATCATCGACGATGGCTTCGACTTGCTCGGCGACATCCTCGATGGCGTCGAACCGCGCGCGCCGGCGTATGCCGTCGATGGCCTTGAAGCGACCCGCCGAGACGAGCCAGGCCCGCGGGCTCGCCGGTACGCCATCGCGCGGCCACTGCTCGAGCGCCGCCCGGAAGGCATCGTGCAGCGCTTCCTCGGCGAGGTCGAAGTCGCCCAGCAGCCGCACCAGCGTGGCGAAGACGCGACGCGATTCGGTGCGATAGATGGCATCGGCCGTCTCGCGCACGCGCTCGGCCGCATCCGCGCTCATCGGTGACTTGTTTGCGAAACCGGCCGTCGACGTTGCGGGCATAAAGACGATCAAAACGAAAAAGGGCCTGCACTTCAGCAAGCCCTGATTTTGCGGCGCGCTCGGCACGATTTTAACCCACGATCTCCTTCCAGCGGCTCGTCGCCTCCGAACCTGGCTACGGCGATCTGCGGCGGTCGCGCGTGCTGTTCAACCTGTCGTGTGCGCGTCGTCGTTGGTTCGTGCCGACCGCGAATGGAGCTCGCGCTCCGATCAGCTCACGCTGGGATTGCCGAGCTGTCGGTCAACTTCGGCCTCGGCCTGCAGCCAGTCTTCGAGCTCGAAACCTTCGACATAGCCGCGGCGCGCATAAAGCCGATACGCCGCCTCGCTGATCATGCGATGCCGCGCTTGCGGATCGATCTCGCCATGCGCCCTTTCCGCGATCGGGGGCTCCGGTTGTTCGGGCGCCTGAGTCTCCGAATCCGGGGTCAGCGCGCCGCGCAGACCGGGCGGTAGTAAGTCCGCCGGCGACGCCGGGCGCGTTATGGGAGCTTGGCGTGTCATATCATCCTCCTCGGCCCGCTCGTGGCCGCGGGCATGGTCGCCGCAAGGGACGCGCTGCATCGAAAAGGCATCCGATGCAGCACGCGTGTGGCCGTGTCCATCACACCGCGTCAAGCGCCACGACGTTTGCGCGCGCGGGTACGAGCTGCCTTGCGTGCGGCGGCCGAGCGCTCGACTGGTCCCTTGGTTCGTACGGCCTTTTGCGCTGCGGCAGAAAGATCGGCGGAACCGCGGCGGCGAGCGGCGGAACGCGCTTGCTCGGCCAGCGCCGGTTTCGACGCAGCCGCGGTACCTTCGCGCTTCAGCGCACCGACGATCGCGCGCGAGCGCGTCCTCGACACTCCTGTTTCGCCATGCTGACCTTTTTCGTAAGCGCGCTCGGCGCTGCGCCGGGTCTTTTCCGATACCGTCCCCTTTTCCGGCGGCGGGAGATCGACGCCGGCGCGGCGCGCCTTCGACAGTCCGATCGCAATGGCCTGCTTGGTCGAGCGGGCGCCGTGCTTGCCCTCCCGGATATGTTCCATTTCCTCGCGCACAAACTCACCCGCCTGCGTGCTGGGTGCCTTGCCCTCGCGCTTGTCTTCCCGAGCGCGCTCGATCGTCTTCCGTTCAGGCATGGTTGCCTCCTCGCGTCGAATGACGAACTTGTAGTAAGCAAACAACGTGCCGCGACAGCGTTCTTTGTGCCTGCCAGCTTGCTCGCTCTTGAAACGGTTGCGTGGAGGATTGCCTTCGCCGCGCCGCGGGTTTTGCATCGGCACCACGTACCGGAGCGTGGTAAGAATTACATCGCGCATCAGCGCCGAGCTGCCGATGGCGCCCGCACGTGCATCCGCTCCGGCGCAGAGATCGTCCATCGCCTTTTCGCGTATCGTGACGGTGTATGACTGGATTCACTCCGCCTGGGCCCGAAGACCAAGCGAGCGCCATCGGCGCCACGATGCTGTTGTCGGCGCCGTTGCGCCGGGCGCTGGACCCGCATGGAGACTTTGCCGCGCTACCGGCGCCGAGCCGCAATGACTGGCTCGCAAATCATCCGGAGCCGGGACAAAGCTTTGCGGATTTCCTCCGTTCGGCGCCGCATCGGCCGGATGCGCGGCGGCGCAAGCTCTACCTGCAGCCACTGGGCTCATTCATCACGGAAGGCAGCCCTGCGCTCGAACAACTGCAGATGTTCGCCGCGGCCTTTTTCACGCTCGAGGTGACCGTTCTTCCGGCGCTGGACATTGCAGCGAGCGGCATTACCGCACGCCAGAACTCCTATACGTATCATCGGCAGCTTCTCACGACCGATATTCTGGCGCTTCTGCGCCGGCGCCTGCCCGCGGACGGATATGCGCTGCTGGGCATTACGATGGAGGATCTGTACCCGGATCCATCATGGAACTTTGTCTTCGGCCAGGCTTCGCTGCGCGAGCGCGTGGGCGTCTACAGCTTTGCCCGCTACGATCCGCGTTTCTATAACGAACAGACGAAGGACTCTAAGCAATTGCTGTTGCGAAGAAGCTGCAAGGTGCTGGCGCACGAGATGATGCACATGTTCGGCATTCAGCACTGCGTCTATTTCCATTGCCTCATGAACGGCTCGAATCACCTGACCGAAAGCGATGCGCGCCCGATGCATTTGTGTCCGGTGGATCTGCGCAAGCTGCAGGAAAGCATCGGCTTCGATGTCGTAGCGCGCTACAGGCGGCTGCTGGATTTCCATCTGAATGCAGGTTTCCGCGAGGAGGCCGCATGGCTGACGCGACGAATCGCGTTCATCACGCAGTCGTCGACATGATCGCGATGCGCGGATGCAAGCGACCAGGCTCTTCCGTCGGACAACCAGAGGCAGTTCTGCGGCCCATAGTGGCGCCAATGGTAAGGCACCACGAAGGCGACGAACGCGGTGAGCCCGAGGTGCAACCACAGCGGCGCGGGTGCGGCGACGGGCCGGGACATTCGCGTCAATTCGTGCGCGGCGGTGTGGCGCCCGCCGCCCCGTCCGGTGCGCTGACTTGCAATGGCCGCACCTGGCGTAGCAGCGTACCCGCGGTGGTCGAGGCTTTCGGATTGACAGGCAGGCCCGCCGCCTGCAGTGCCCGCGCGACCCAGACGTTGCAGTTCTCGAACACGTGGAAGGTGCCGGGCGAAGCGTAGAACCGGATTCTCTCCTCTGCGCGCGCGCTGAGGACGATGGAGCGGCCCGCCGCGTCGAGCTCGTGCGACTGACGCACGAATTCGACCATGCGTGCAAACCCCGCGTCGGAGACGCGCAGCTCGATGATCTCGCTCTGCGGAAACCGGCGTGATAACGGACCGGTGACCGCCGTCACTTTGAGCGTGCTCGCGGTCGGCGTGAACAGCGCCCGCAATGCCAGCCATGCGCCGGGGTGCTCGCGTTGGTAGTACTCGCGCTCGCCCCAACCGAGCTCGAGCTCATCGGCATCGACAAAATCGTGCTGCGCCGGCCACGCGGCTTGCGGAAGGTCGCGTGCGTGAACGGCGAGCCCGGTATGATATCCGTACCCGAGCACGAATATCGCGCGGCCTTCACGGACTGGCGCTTCGACGATCGGAGCGGCTCCCTCTCTTGCGCAGCTCATCGATATGCCGAGCAATGCAGTGGCGAAGGCGAGAATTAGGCCTGCGGCAGTGGTTTTCACCCGCGCCATCATGGCCGGTCGACGGACGCCGATGCACGTCGTGGCGCAGTATGCGCTGGGAACATGCTTCAAAGTATGCGGGTTTACCGGCACGACGCCCCATTCGAATC
>DASXQW010000163.1:0-4828 GCA_036506975.1 Casimicrobiaceae bacterium
GCGCACCGCGAGAAGTTGAGCGCGGACATGACCAAGATGATCGACGCGGGCCTTGCCGTGTCGCCGCAGCAATACGACGCCGCGCGGTCCCTGACTCGGACGTGTCGCGCGATGCTTCCGGAGGTCTTCAGCGAATTCGACGTGCTGCTCGCGCCCAGCACCGCAGGCGAGGCGCCCGCGGGGAACGCCGCCACGGGCGATCCGCTGTTCAACCGTATATGGACGCTGTTGCACGTGCCCGTCGTGCATGTGCCCGTCGCTCGCGGGCCGCACGGATTGCCTGTGGGCGTCACCGTCGCTGGCGCTGTCGGCACCGATCGCACGACGCTGCGCGCTGCGGATTGGATCCATGCGCGGCTCGGTGGCTTTGGCACCGAACCCGATCATTAAGGCATGGACGAAAGCCTGAGCAGCAAGCCGTCATTCCCGCGCAAGCGGGAATCCAGTGGCGTTTGGGCAGAAAGTCACTGGGTCCCCGCGACCCTGCCCCCGCGAAAGCGGCGGGCGGGGACGACGAAATACCGTCAACTATTGACCAGAAGCTCGATGAGCAAAGGCGATCGATGAATACGACATCCGAAACACGTTCTTCTTCCGCTGTCGCGTCGGGTTCGCTTCGCGTCGATGGCGGACGCCTTTGGCGATCGCTGATGGAGTTGGCCGAGATCGGCGCGACGCCCAAGGGAGGCGTTCGCCGTCTTGCCCTTACCGATCTCGACCGGCAGGGGCGGGACCGCGTCGTCGGGTGGCTGCGCGACGCAGGCGCGAATACGGAAATCGACGGCGCGGGCAACATCTTCGCGATACGCCCCGGACGCGATCCCGCGGCGCGCGTGGTGCTGACCGGAAGCCATGTCGATACGCAGCCCTCGGGAGGCAAGTTCGACGGCAATTACGGCGTGCTCGCCGGGTTGGAGGTGCTGCGCACGCTCAACGATGCGAAGGTCGCGACCAACAAGCCGATCGGCGTCGCGATATGGACCAACGAGGAAGGAAGCCGCTTCGTGCCGGTGATGGGCGGCTCCGGCGCGTTCGCGGGCGTGTTCACGCTTGAGCACCTGCTGCAGCAACGCGACGTCGACGGCGTTAGCTTCGGGGACGCGCTCCGCCGCATCGGGTACGCGGGCAGCACTCCCGTGGGCGGGCGCGCGCTCGACGCCTATTTCGAGGCGCACATCGAGCAGGGACCCGTTCTCGAGCGCGAAGACAAGATCGTCGGCGTGGTGACCGGCGCGCTGGGCCTCTCCTGGTACGACTGCGTCTGGACCGGGCAGGATGCGCATGCCGGCCCGACGCCGATGGAAGCGCGTCACGACGCGCTGCGCGGCGCGTCGCGATTCGTCGAAGCGATCAACGCGCTGGCGCTACGCCATGCGCCCGACGGTCGAGCCACGGTAGGATCCATGCGGGTCAGCCCCAATTCGCGCAACGTCATCCCCGGGCTCGTCAAGATGACCGTAGACATGCGGCATCCCGAAGACGAGCATCTCGCGACGATGGACCGCGAGCTTCGCGACGCGGCGGCGGCAATCGCCGCCGACCTTCGCCTCGAATGCGATCTGCAGCAGGTCGACCACTTTCCGGCGTCGCGCTTCGACCCGAGCTGCGTCGACGCCGTGCGCACCGCGACGCGCGCGCTAGGGCTTTCGCACCGTGAAATGGTCAGCGGCGCGGGCCACGATGCGATCTATATCGCGCGTGTCGCGCCGACGTCGATGATTTTCGTGCCGTGCAAGGACGGTATCAGTCACAACGAAATCGAGGATGCCCGTCCCGAGCACCTCGAGGCGGGAGCGAATGTGCTGCTCCACGCAATGCTCGCGCGCGCCGGCGCATGAGGCGCCCGCTCACGCCACGTCCTGAGGCCGTCTTCTCTCTCTATGGCTTGACGAACCGAAGCGCGAACTTGTCGGTGGGAATCTTCGCGTCGCCGGAAGACTCCTCGCGCGTATCGGCGGGGTCGCGCAGGAAATCGCTCTCGGCTTCGAGTACGAAGCCAGCCTTGCGCACTTCCGCGAGGACGATGGCTTGGTCGATGCGGTGCAGGCTAGACAGAGCCCATCGCGGTCCTCGATCGGTCGCTAGAAGCTAACCGCGACAGTCACATCGAGCCGAAACGAAGGTGACAATCTTCAAATGCGGTGCGCGGCGTCAGGCGTCTGCCGCTCGGGCCAGGGCCGTTCGGACTTTCCGTCGAAGATCGCGCTCACCTCGGCGGGCGCGAGCGTCCAATCGCCGCGCGCAATCTCGGCCTCGAGCTGACCGGGCGCCCAGCCCGAGTAGCCAATGAAGATCCGCAGACCTTCCATCGGCTTGTCGCGGCCGAGCAGCTTGCGCAGCAGTTCCCGGTTCGTGCTGATGTAGACGCCGTGGAGAACTTCCGTCGCGTGCTCGGGCGCGGCATCGGCTCGAACGAGGAAAGACACCGTCTCGATCTCGACCGGACCGCCGAAGTACACCTTGTCGTCCAGCTGCGCCAGGTGTTCGAGGTCGGGAAACAGACGCGATACGGCGATACTCGTAGGCCTGTTGATGATGATGCCGGCCGGGGCGGGACCGATATTGTTCATCACCAGCACGACCGAGCCTTTGAAATTGGGATCACGTAGCTCCGCCTGGGCGACCAGGACGATCGTGGTCAGCGGCTTCGCGTTGTCGGCAGAGGCAGCCCACGACATCGCGAACAGGAGGAGGGATGCGCAGAGGGCTCGGATCATGGTATGCAGGGGGAATCGGCACGGCGCTTACATAGGAAGCGATGATAAGCACTTGAGAATACGGTGGACAGCCGCAAACCCAATATTGGCGCGGGTTCCCGGGCTTTTGTAGCGACTGCGGAGCAGTTTCATCTGGGTGACCCGACGATCGCCGGAAGCGCCGGTTCTGTCCGCAGCTTGACGGAACCCATCGTCGTCAACTGCTCTTTCTAGGATAATCCCAGATCTAGAGTTCGACACTACACACCAAGGTTCGGAACGGTTGGTAATTCGGTTGCCGACAACGTGGTCTCAAGACCTCTTTGAAAAGAACGGTTTCGCCATGGCTCAGGAAAAATTATTCAGGGATGTACAAGTCAGATCGAACGAGATTGGAATCCGAAAGATCGGGCTGAACGATCTCTGGCAGTCGCTGAAGGAAGGTTACGACGACTTCAATGCCAGGCCAACCATTGGCTTTGTCCTGACGGTACTACTTTATTTCCTGTTCGCGCTGCTCCTAACACTGTTTTTGGTTGGCGAGAATCTGCTACATCTAGCCTTTCCAATGGTCGCGGGTTTGACCCTTATCGGCCCCGTGGTCTCGGTCGCTCTTTTTGAGATGAGCCGACGTCGAGAACGCGGGCTCGACGTCAGTTGGCGCTCAACGTTCGATTTTGTCCACTCCGCCTCGTTTGCTCCCATCCTCGCGCTGTCGGTCGTGATGACGTTGCTCTATGTTGCCTGGCTGTTTATGGCGCAGTTCCTTTATTTCGGCCTGTTCGGAGAAAACCCACCCGTGTCGGCGTCAGATTTTGTGACCCAGTTAGTTACGACCCGACGGGGCGGTGCACTGATAGTGTACGGCATTGGTCTCGGGTTCCTATTTGCCTTCACTGCGCTGGCAATTTCGGTGGTCGCCTTTCCGTTGCTCCTGGACAGACCGGCAAGCGCCGCTACAGCGGTCGCCGTTTCGTTCAGAGCAGTAGCTTCCAATCCTATGGTGATGGCGGTCTGGGGAATGATTGTTGTGGTGCTGCTGGCTGCGGGGGCAATCGTGTTTTTGATCGGCCTCGCGGCGGTCCTACCAATACTGGGCCATGCAACGTGGCATCTTTACCGCAAAGTCGTTGAGCCGTGAGGCTCATGCGGCGTACGACGGCTATGGTCGTAGACCGCGATCGTTCGAGCTCGGGTCACGCCGTCTGTTTCGATTTCGCACCGGGCTTGGCGGGCCTCGTTGCCTTCGCGCCCGGCATGATCATCGACGCCTTGCGCCCGCGGCCGTACTTGGTTTTGAGCTGCTCGGGCGTGAGGTAGCGCTGTTCCATCTCCTCGATCTCGTGCATGCCCATGATGTCGTGCAGTTCCTCGAACGAGACCAGCGCATCGGGCCGATCGACGACCTTGCCGCTGGCTAGCGATTGCTTGAGTAGCTGGAGGCCGTTCTTCATCCCCTGCAGCGCGCAGGCGGTGAGCAGACGCGGATAGATCACGACCGCCACGCCGAGATCCTGCAACTGCTTCGCAGAGAGGAGCGGCGTGGTCGACCGCTGCCGGATGCCGAAGCCCATGTTCACCGACACGGGCTTCACCACGTTCTTCGCGATCGTGCCGATGTCTTCGGCCGACATCGCCGCGTCGGCGAAGAGCAAATCCGCGCCCGCTTCCGCGTAGAGGTTGAGCCGGCGGATCGCCTCGGCCACGCCGTGCGTGGCCAGCACGTCGGTGCGCGACTTGATGACGAAATCGGGATCGGCGCGCGCCTCGGCGGCGGCGCGAATCTTCTGCACCATCTCCTCGGCGGAGATCACTTCCTTGCCCTTCAGGTGGCCGCAGCGCTTGGGCCAAACCTGGTCCTCGAGCATGAGGCCGGCCACGCCCGCGCGCTCGAACGCGCGCACCGTGTGATGCACGTTGATCGGGTTGCCGTAGCCGGTGTCGGCGTCGGCGAGGAGCGCGAGATTCGAGCACGCCGCGATCGCGCGCGCGGCGGCGACGTTTTCCTCGAGACCCATCAGCCCGACGTCGGGTTGACCCAAGCGGCTCTCGCTCACGCCGCTGCCGGTGATGAACGCAGCGGTGTAGCCCACCTTCTCCACCAGCCGCGTGCTGAAGCCGTCGAACACGCC
>DASXQW010000164.1:0-6465 GCA_036506975.1 Casimicrobiaceae bacterium
TCAAAGGACGAAAGACGCATAACGGCGTGAGCTTTGGCGCAGCGCGGCATGGTAGATGCCGGCGGATTAACGGAATTTAATGATTCGCCAATGCCGGGTCAACCCGGCCGGCTTCATAGTGTCCACAGGCGCGAGTATCGACTCCGATGGGCTCCGCCTTGTCGTTGCCGGAACGGGTATTTCAGTCGTATTCGGCGCCAGGCGAGGCGTGGCACCTGAGCAAGCCCGTCCTGTATGGCCTCGCGGGCGCCGCGGCCATTCTCCTTCTGGCGGGCTTCATCGGCGGATTGCTGATCCGCCGTGCGCTTCTCTCCGAGGTGCATCGCATCCGCCGACAATACCCCGGTACTGCGGGCGACCTTGATCCTCATGCCCGGCGCCATGATGCTCAGGCCAACCGCCGCCGGTGCGTCGGCGGTGACGGCGCGACCATGGGCCCCAGCCATCATTCAATCCGGACGGCGCGGCAAAAAAACGGCCGCAAACGCGGCCGTTTCCTGATGGATCGGTGCGTCAGTAGCGGTTGCTGTAGTGATATTCGATCTCGCCCGGACCCACGTAGCCGCGATAGTGGTAATAAGGATAGTCGATCGTCGTGGCGCAACCGGAAACCAGCGCACCGAGCACCAGGGACGCCAGTAGCGATTTGATCAGCATACGCTTCATACGCAAACCTCCTTTCGCATGCTCTGCCTTGTTGTGGCAAATATTCGTGCGAGAGGTTCCCTGGAGATTAGCCGTGCGTGGCGTCGGACGAATGCCTACAAATCGGCGCGCCACATGTGCTTGCGTCGCACAGTGAAGCGGCGACGCGTTTCGAACAGTCCGCAGACTCGCATACGCGATCGCCTGGACGCCGAAGCGGAAACAGGCTATGATGCATCGCATCTGCGATGCATCGCCTTGAAGACGGACCATGAAAACCACGACGATCCCGCCTCTGCGCGTATCCCCCGAGCTGCGCAGGCAAGCCGAAGCGGTCCTCGAGCAGGGAGAAACCCTCTCCAGCTTCGTCCTCGACGCGCTGACTCGGGGCATTGAGTACCGCAAGGCGCGACAGGAATTCATCGCCCGCGGGCTGGCGAGTGCCGTCCAAGCGAAGAAGGCCGGCAAATATATCCCGGCCAACAGGGTGATCGGAAAACTTGCGCGCAAACTCGTCAGAGCGAAGCAGCGCGCTGCCTGGTGAAACGCTACGCGGTTCGCTTCACGCCGGAGGCGGAAGACGACCTGTTGCGACTCTACGATTTTCTGCTGGCAAGAGACGTTACGGCGGCAGAGCGTGCCTTGGACGCGATCAGAGGGGCCGTGGAGTTACTTCGTTTCTCGCCGTTTTCCTGCCGCAAGGCACTCGTCGACAATCCATTTTTGAGAGAGCTCATCATTCCCTTCGGCTCCGCCGGATACGTCGCCTTGTTTGAAATCGAGTCTGGCGGCGCGGTGAACATCCTTGCCGTCCGACATCAGCGCGAGGAAGATTACCAATGACGCATGTTGCGTCATCGCCGCACGTATCCACGACACAAGGGTTCCGACGATATTTCTGACCCGCCCTTATGTCGATGCAGGCGGTCGGACTGACGATCCTGCAGTCATTGCTGCTTCGCGCCGACGAAGTCATCCGGTGATAAATCGCGGCGCGTGTGACGCAGGTCTGTTCGCAATAACTCAACGCGACTCACCGAGCAGAAAGCCGGTCGCCTCGCGCCACCAGGTGTCGTTGACGCGACCCGGCCAGTCGTTGTGCTCCGCTCCCTTCAGCACGGTGAGTCGCTTGGGTTCCGAGAGCGACTCGTAAAGCGCAGTGCCGAAACGGGCGGGCACGATGCTGTCCCGCTCGGCGACGGCCACCAGAATGGGGCGGCCGAAGGACGCCAGGTGAGTGACACTGTCGTAGCGGTCCCGCAGCAACCACTTCACCGGCAGCCACGGATAGTGGTACGCCCCGACGTTCTCGAGCCGATCCCATGGCGTAATGAGCAGCAGCCCCGCTATCTTGTCGCGTTGGCGCGCACTGGCCGCAGCGGCTACCGCGGCCCCCAGCGATTCGCCGATGAGCAGCAGCGACGGGCCATGGAGGCGATGGGCGAGCGCGATCGTTTGTTCGGCGTCGGCGACCAGATTCTGTTCGCCCAGCGCTCCGTCGCGCGGACCGTAGCCGGGGTACTCGGCAAGAATCACTCGCAACCCGAGGCGCGTCAGCGCTTTGGCGTAGAACGCGCGGTGACCGGCATGTCCAGCATTGCCATGAAAGACGATGGTGGTGCCGCGCACCGGGCCATCCGGCTCCGCCACCAGGCCGCGGAAATCCTGCGGCGCTGGCCACGCGCGCAGTCCTCCGGAGATCATGTCCCCCAGGGAGGCCTTGTCGGGGAAGTAGAGCAAACGGTCCTGGAACATGGCGATTCCCGCAAACACGATCAGGCATGCGATGGCGAGCCGCAGAATTATTGCGCTGAGGCTCATCGCCTTCGCGAGCTCCTTCTGCTTCACTAGCTTGCTCCGGTTCCCACCGGGCGACACGCCACCTCTCGCGTAAGGTGCTCCGCGACGCGCAGTGCGTTCCCAAGTCACGTGACGCGCTACATCCGATTGATCACGCCCGAGGCCATTGTCGCGCGGCGAGCGAGCCAATTCAAACGCCGCAAGCCGAGAAGCAGCGCTCGCTCGCCTGGTTTACGGGAAAAAGCTGGACGATAATCCGGCGAGAGCATGATCAACGCCACGGCGTCCGCCTTTTTCCATCCAGGCATCTGACCGGACGGCGCAACCGCCGAAGGAGTTTGCATGAAATCCATACCGGAAGGCGCCCAAGGCTCTTTCAGCCTGGTCGTAACTCCCGAGCATCTCGCCAACCGTTTCAAGGACGCGAGCTTGCCTCCGGTTCTGGCGACGCCGGTCATGATCATGATCATGGAGAACGCCGCGCTCAACGCCATCAAACCGTATCTGGATGCCGGCGAAAGCGCGCTTGGCACACGCGTTGATGTTTGCCACTTGGCGGCGACACCGGCCGGCCGGCGTGTCACAGGCGAGGCCGAAGTGACCAAGGTCGATGGACGGCGGATCGAGTTCAGGATCCGGGCGACGGAGGGGACCGAGGAGATCGGCGCCGGCACGCACGAGCGGAGTGTGATCGATCTTGCGAAGTTCTCCGAGCGAATAAAGGCCAAGTTCGGTTGAGAGGAAGGCGGATGCGTCCCCGCCTGTGAGAAAATCTTGGGTGAGGCTGGGATTTCCAAAGAGCCATCGCGCGTCAAACCCCGCAACAAATCCGCAGCGACCGCGCCGATCATGGGGCGACGCCCAGGACCGACTGACCGATGAGCCATTGGCTCGACGAACCCCGACACCTGCACGAAGTGGTGACCGTACGCACCCTGTGGGTGACGATCGCGCTGTCGTTGCTCGTACACCTCGCCGTGCTTTTTCTGTGGTTGCCGCGAACGCCGCTCTTGATGCCGCGGGGTGAAGGACAAGAGCTGGTGAATGACCGGTTGCAGGTTCGTCTGGCGGCCATTCCAAAGCCGCCGCCTATACAAACCCCTGCGCCACCGAATGAAATCGTGGCATCGGCGCGGCCTCTGGCGCGGCCCCCGAGGGTAACCATGCGCACGCGACCGCCGCCGGTGCTTGAGGCGCCCGCTCCGACGGCGCCCACGATCCCGACGCCGGCTCCGGCAACGCCATCCGTTCCAGCGCCGCCGCGGATGACCCCGCCCGTCGAGAGCGATCTCTGGTCCTATATTCAGGCGCGGCGTCGTGAGCGCGGCGAGTCAGAAGCGCCTCCTGTCGCCATTGCCAGGGCCGAACCGAATGCCGGCCTCGCGGCCAATCTCCCCGTGCCGGCAACCGGCGTCGGCACCCAGGAAAGCAGGAGGGGCGGCGGGATCTTCGAGATCAAGCGCATGGATTACGACGATGCCGCCTTCGAGTTCTTTGGCTGGAACAAGGATATGGGCCGCAGGACTCCGCAGCTCATCGAGGTGCGAAAAGGCGACAACAGCAACATGCGCATCGCCGTGGTGCGCAAGATGATCGCTATCATCCGCGAGCACTCAAAATCGGATTTTATCTGGCACTCACCGCGTCGTGACAGCGATCTAGTGCTCTCCGCGCGTCTCTCGGACAACGCGGCGTTGGAGAATTTTCTGATCCACGAATTCTTCGATGATCCTCGCGCGCCGCGGTGACGCTATGCCTGACGCGAGAGCTCCCAGACGACCTGCAGGATAAGGACCGCGGCGATTGCGCCCAGCGCCTTGCGCAGCAGGCCATTGTAGGTTTCGATGCTGATCCGCGATTGCAGGCGCATTCCGGCGTAAACGGCGACGACCGCCAGCGGAACCAGCGGCAGCGAGGCGTAAAGCAGATGTTGGCTCGGCGCATCGCTCACGCCCAGCGCGATCGCCTGGACTGTCTTCCCGGCGATGAAACACAGGTTGAGCGTCTGAGTCATCGCCAGCGGCGTCAGCCCCTGCGTCATGAGGTAGATCACGAGCGGCGGCAGCGCCACGTTTACCGCGCCGGAGAGGACGCCCGCAGTCAGCCCAAAGAAAAAGGCCGCGAGCTGCGGCTTGCGCTTCACCCACGACCAGTCGAGTTGCCGCAGCCGGTCCTGCAACAGGAACACGATGATCATCGCCGCCAGAAGCAGATGCAAGGGCTCGTGTCGCACGGTCAGCAGCAGATGACTGCCCAGCAGCGTACCGAGCACGACCCACAACGCGAGCGGCCAGTACTTGCCGATGCTGGCGCGCCAATTTCCACCGCGCAGGATGCTGATGATATTGACGGCGATATTCGGCAGAACGGTCACGAGCACGGCCGTCTTGACGTCCACGAAGAGCGCTACCAGCGGCGTGGAAATGAGCGGAAAGCCGAACCCGAGCGTGCCGTGCGCCAGGCCGGCGAGCGTGATGATCGCGGCCGCGGCCGCGATCATCGGAGCAGAGAAGAGTTGCAACGTCAGCCCAACGGCAGCATGACACTCGCCTTGTACGCCGGCCGCCGCGCCAGCGAATCGAACCAGCGCTGTACGTTCGGCAGCTCGGGGCGCTCGATCGGCAGAGCCATCCAGCGCCAGATGGCGCAGCCGAGCGGGATGTCACCGATCGTCAAGGCGTCTCCTGCAACGTAACCGCGGGACTTCAGCTGGCTGTCCAGGATTCCAAGCACTTCCGCGGTCTTGAGACGGGATTCCTCCATTGCCCGCGGATTGCGCTTGTCCGGCGCGGTACGGATAAGTCCCATGAACAGGGGCCGGATCGCGGGCCAGAACATTGTCTGCTGCCAATCCATCCACTGGTCAGCGCTGGCTCGAATCCTGAGATCGTCGGGCCAGAGACTTCCAGCGGCGTGCTTCGCGGCGAGATAGCGGATGATGGCATTGGACTCCCAGAGAACGAAGCCGTCGTCGTCGATAGTCGGTACCAGACCGTTCGGATTGAGGTTGCGGTATTCGGCTGTGTTCACTACCCCGAAGGCGGCGCCGGCGTCGATGCGCTTGTACTTGACGGTCATTTCCTCGCAGCACCAGAGCAACTTCTGCACATTGATCGAATTGTTCCTGCCCCAGATCACAAGCATGTCTCACCCCTGAATGGGCACGCAACGAAGACGCGACGTGACGCTCAGCACGTCCGTCTCATACCACTAGCGCAACCATTATTTACGCTTTTGATATGTGCCGATCAACACCGCTTGCGCGAGGATGTGTCCCTGCATCGCTTGCTCCAGCGCGGCTTTTTTCGGGCGCTTGAGATCGGGCAGCACGGCATCGAGCGCGTAGAGCTTGTGGAAGTAGCGATGACGGCCGATGGGCGGACACGGCCCGCCGAACCCCGTGCGGCCCCAATCGTTGACACCCTCGCGCGTTCCGGGCGGCAGGGCACTCGTTTGGACTGCTTCGGGCAGGCTGCTCGCGCTCGCGGGAATGTCGTACAGCACCCAGTGCACCCACGTCATCTTGGGCGCGGCGGGATCCGGCGCGTCGGGATCGTCGACGATGAGCGCGAAGCTCTTCGTCGCCGCCGGCGCGCCGCTCCAGGCCAGCGGTGGCGAGACGTCCTTCCCTTCGCAAGTGTAGAGCGACGGTATCGCGCCCTCGGGCGCGAACGCGGTTGAAGTGATGGTCAGGCTCATGGGCTTTTCCTCCGCGATGGCGACAGACGCGCCGGTCAGGAATGACAGGACCGCGAGCACGGCAGCCGCCAGGGCGACTCCATTGACATGGGTCAGCCAATGCGCGCAGCGATACATGCGTTGGATAATTCCTTCTCTCGTTGAGTTCATATCCTACGCGCGAATCGGACAACGCCGGCGCCCTATAACAGGCGTTCGCTGATAGTGGGCTCCGGGGTGACTGCGTAATACTTTGAGCCATGAAAACGCTCAAGTCCAGGGTGCTCGAGACAGTCCCGTTAATGCAGGCGAGCACACTTCCGGAGTGTGTGGCGCAGTCGT
>DASXQW010000165.1:0-11929 GCA_036506975.1 Casimicrobiaceae bacterium
CCGCGGGCGAATGCGCTATTACGCATCGTTTCCAACGTGTTCGTGCTCGTCTTCGCGCTGGTTTTCATCTGGTACGGCGTCAAGTTCGTGCAGTTCGGCTGGGACCAGAGCTCCGAGCTGGCGGAGATGCCGATGACCTTCATCTTCATCGCATGGCCGTTCGCAGGACTCACGTGGATGCTCTTTCTCGGCGAGTGGTTCATCAAGGATCTGCGCCTGATCTTTGGCGATCAGGTGAGTCCCCTGACGAATGTCGGGAAGCCTCGGCTGTGACCGGTGCCACGCTGACCCCTGCTGTCGCGGCCCTGTGGCTGTTCGGAACGTTCTTCGCGCTCATGGTTCTGCGGGTTCCCGTCGCCTTTGCGCTCGGCCTCGCGTGCCTGCCGGTGCTTTTCATCGAGCCGCGGCTCTCGCCGATGGTCGTGTTCAACACCACGTTCAAGGCTTACAACTCCTTCATCCTGCTCGCTGTGCCCTTCTTCCTGCTGACCGCCAACCTGATGAACGTCGGCGGCATCACCGACCGCCTGGTCCGCCTGTCGCGGGCGATGGTCGGAAATTTCCCGGGAGCGCTGGCGCAGATCAACGTGCTGCTCTCGGTCTTCTTTGCCGGTATTTCGGGGTCCTCCACCGCCGATGCGGCAAGCCAGGGCAAGATCTTCATCGAGGCGCAGGTCAAGGAAGGCTACGACCTCTCCTTCTCGATCGCGATCACCGCGGTATCGGCCGTGTTGGCGGTGATCATTCCACCCTCGATCCTCATGATCGTTTGGGGCGGCGTGCTGTCGGTGTCGATCGGCGCCCTGTATCTCGCCGGCGTCATCCCGGGACTCCTGCTCGGCCTCGCGCAGATGGGCACCGTGCACGTCTATGCCAAGATCCGCAAATATCCGACGTACCCGGCCGCGACATTCAAGGAATTCGTCATGGCCGCCATTGTCGCGGTCCCGGCGCTGTTCACGCCGTTCATCGTCGTCGGCGGCATTCTGCTCGGCTGGTTCACCGCCACGGAGTCCGCGGCTGCTGCAGTGCTCTACGCCGCAGTGCTGTCGATCTTCTTCTACCGCGAGATGGACCGGCATCATCTGTGGACTGCGTTTCTCGAGACCGGAAAGCTCTCGGCCATCGCCTTGTTCTGCGTCGGCACCGCCTCGGTCTTCGGCTGGCTGCTGGCATACTTCCAGATTCCCAAGGCGCTGCTCGAGAACGTCACGGCATGGCATCTCGGCATTGTCGGGGCCGGTTTCTTTATTGCGTTCGTGTTCCTGGTCGTCGGCTGCTTCCTCGACGCGATTCCGGCCATCATCATCGTCGGCACGACGCTGCAGCCGCTGGCGGTCTCGGTCAACATGCATCCCGTTTCATTCGCGATCATCGGTATCGTCGCGCTCGCCTTCGGGCTCGTCACGCCGCCCTACGGACTGTGCCTCATGATTTCCTGCGCCATCGCGAAGGTGCGGCTGCGATATGCGCTCAAGGACACGATGATCATGCTGGTCCCGATGTTGGTCGTCCTTGCCGCGATCATCATCTGGCCGGAAATTCCGCTGGTCCTGCCGAGATGGCTGCGCCCGGAGTTCCTCAAGTAGGGCCGGATTTATCCGGCCAGCGCCGCGGCCGAATGAATTCGGCCCTACAATAGATGGAATCGATTCGGACATGACGCTCGGCCGAATGAATTCGGCCCTACAACCGGGGGCTTAACCATGTTCCAAGTGAAGCCGCTGAGCCCTGGCTTCGGGCTCGAAACTTCCGACGTCGATCTTTCGCGCGCGCTTTCCATTGAAGGGTTCGCCGAGCTCGAACAGACCTTCTTCCGCGCTCAGGTGCTGGTCCTGCGCGACCAGTCGCTGACGCCGGCGCAGTACGTCGCGTTCGCGCGCCGCTTCGGGCCGCCCGAGCCGCACGTCATCGACCAGTTCCATCATCCGGAGGACCCGAACATCCTGATCCTGTCCAACCGGACGAAGAACGGACAACCGGTGGGGCTTGCCGATGCCGGCACATATTTCCATACCGATTACTCGTATCTGCAAGTGCCGGCGCGCGCGACAATGCTCTACTCGATCGAGGTCCCGAAAGCCGGCGGCAACACGCTTTTCGCCAATCAGTATGCCGCGTACGACGATCTGCCGGACGCGATGAAGCGGCGTATCGACGGGCTCATCGGCATCCACCACTATGGCAACCGCAAGGTCGCCGACGAGATGAGCCGTGTCGCCGCGTCGCCGTTGACTGCGGAGCAGAAGGCGAAGATGCCGCTGATCACGCATCCGCTGGTGAGGCCGCACCCGGTCACGGGCCGCAGGGCGCTCTACGCGGTCTCGGGCAGCTCCTACGGCATCGTCGGCATGCCGGAAGACGAAGCGGTCGCGCTGCTCGACGAGCTTGCGGCGCACGCTACGCAACCGAAATACGTGTACAGCCTGAGCTACCGCGTCGACGACGTCGTCATCTGGGACAACGCATCGCTGCTGCACTCCGCCACGCTGACCGACCCCGACGATCCGCGCACGCTGTGGCGGATCACGATCAAGGAGCCCTCGGCTGCGCTCGACGCGCTGGAAGTGCTCGCGCCGACCTTCGCGACCGGCGCGATGTGACGCCGTGCCGCGCCGTAACTTGCGTAGCCCGGAGCGCGGAGAGCAACTTGCGCTGTTGTCCCCGGGGTTTCGCGCGAAGCCTGTCCTGAGCGCAGTCGAAGGGCGCTCAACCCAGGCTACGCTAGACCAAACGGTCGATGTTCCGGCTGGACAATCGTGATAGATTTGACACCGAGTTGCATCTAGGCCGCACCGTGGCTCGCTTGCCCCGACAACTACTCAGCTTCGCGCTCGCCCTGCTGCTCGCCGGCATGCAACTCGGCGCGCAACTGCACGCGCTCGAGCACGACGGCGAGCGCCTTGCGCGACCGCACGGCGCCGCACTTATCCTTCCGGCCGCGGACGACGCCTGCGCAATCTGCGCGTCATTCGCAGGCGGCGCGAACGCATCGCCTGCACCCGGTGACCGCTTCGTCGCAGACCGGATTGCCGACTCTCTAGTCGCGCCCGAATTCGCGACGTTCGCCGGCGCCGCACCAGCCTACTACCAGACCCGCGCTCCGCCCGCTCTCCTTTGAATCACGCGGTCGCCATCAGCCCGATGGCGCACATCGTTCATTCGAAGGAGATCGTATGGCCAAGCCATCCTTGGTGCCGCGCGCGCTTTCCGTGGCGCTGGCACTCTCGCTTTCCCCGCCGCTGTACGCGGCATCCGATGCCGAGGTCGCAGAAATCCGCGAGCAGATCCGGCAAATTCGCGAATCCTATGAAGCGCGACTCCAGGCGCTCGAACAACGCCTGAAGGACGCGGAGGCGGCGAAGGCCAGGGAAGCCGCAGCCGCACCGCAACCCTCGGTTGCGCCATCCGCTGCCACTTCGCCGGTCTCGTCACCCGCTTCCGGCATCGCGGCGTTCAATCCCGCGATATCCGCGGTGCTGCAAGGAAGGTACGCCAACCTGTCGCAGGACCCAGAGAAGTTCAGCATCTCCGGGTTCGCGCCAGGCGGCGAGATCGGTCCCGGGCGCCGCGGCTTCAGCTTAGGCGAGTCCGAGCTCGCAATTTCCGCCAATGTCGACCACCTGTTCGCGGGCAATCTGATCGTCTCGCTAACGCCGGAGAACACCGTCTCGGTCGAGGAGGCTTATGGCGTGTACACGGCGGCGCCCTACGGCCTGGTGCCGAAGTTCGGACGCTTCTTTTCCGGGCTCGGTTACATGAACGAGCAGCACCAGCACGCATGGGATTTCATCGATGCCCCGCTCGCGTATCAGGCTTTTCTCGGCGGGCAGTACGGCAACGACGGATTGCAAGTAAAGTGGATCGCGCCGATCGACCAGTTCCTCGAGTTCGGTGCCGAAGTCGGCAACGGCGACAGCTTTCCAGGCTCGGCGCGCAACAAGAATGGCGTCGGTTCCGGAGTGCTCTACGCCCACACGGGTGGCGACATCGGCGCCAGCCATAGCTGGCGCGCAGGTATCTCGTATCTGCAGACGCGTGCGCAGGACCGCAACTACTCGCAGCTCGACCTCGCCGGTAACGACGCGCAGGTTGGATTCAACGGCACGAGCCGCGTCGCGATCGCCGACTTCGTCTGGAAATACGCGCCGAACGGCAACGCCCAGAACACCAACTTCAAGCTGCAGGGCGAGTATTTCTGGCGCCGCGAGAGCGGAGATTTCACCTATGACGTCGACGGCGCGCTGGGTCTGACCCAAACGTCCGCGTATACGTCGCGGCAAAGCGGCTGGTACCTGCAGGGCGTATACCAATTCATGCCCTACTGGCGCGCCGGTGCGCGATACGACCGGCTCGATCCCGGACACGTGGATTACGGAGCCAACGCGGTTTTCCTCGAAGCGCCGGCGTTCCATCCGGAGCGCTACACGCTGATGGTCGACTACACGCCGTCCGAGTTCAGCCGCGTCAGGCTGCAATGGGCACAGAGCAAAACGCTGGGCGGCGTCACCGACAACCAGCTCTTCCTGCAATACATCCTGACGCTGGGCGCGCACGGTGCGCACAAGTTCTAAGGAGCATCGCGATGACATCATTCAAGCCCTGGCTACTCGCCGCTGCGCTCGGCGTCTGGGCCGCACCGGCGTTCGCTGTCCTCAACATCTTTGCCACTGTCCCGGAATGGGGTGCGCTCGTCGAAGAGTTGGGCGGCGACAAGGTCAAGGTCTACACCGCGACGAACGCGCTGCAGGATCCGCATCACGTCGAGGCGAAGCCGAGTCTGATTGCCCGCGCCCGCAACGCCGACCTGGTCGTCGCGACCGGCGCCGAGCTCGAGATCGGCTGGCTGCCGCTGGTGACCCAACAAGCGGGAAATCCCAAGGTACAAGCTGGCAAACCCGGTTACTTCGCGGCGGCGCCGCTGGTTCCGATGGTCGAAAAGCCGACCCGCCTCGATCGCGCCGAGGGCGACGTTCACCCGTTGGGCAATCCGCACATCCAGACCGATCCACGCAACATCGCGCGCGTCGCCGGCCCGCTTTCCGCAAAGTTGGCCGAGCTCGATCCAGCGAACGCCGCGTATTACCAGGCGCGCTACAAGGCCTTCGCGGAGCGTTGGACCGCGGCGATCGCGCGTTGGGAGCGCGAGGCCGCACCGCTGAGAGGGGTCCCCGTGCTGGTTCAACACAAGGGCTTCCCCTATCTGCTCGACTGGCTGGGCATGAAAGAGGTCGCCGCGCTTGAACCGAAGCCCGGCGTCGAGCCGACCATCGCCCATCTCTCCGAGGTACTGGAGACCATCCAACGTCAACCGGTGAAGATGGTGATCCGCGCCGCGTACCAGAGCGATCGCGCCTCGCAGTGGATTGCCGAGCGCGCGAAGATCAACGTGGTCGTGCTGCCGTTCACGGTCGGCGGCGACGATGCGGCCAAGGATATGTTCAGTCTGTTCGACGACACGATCCAGCGGTTACTCAAGGGGATGCAGTGACTCTCAGCACAGCCGACATTTCGATTCTGTTACCGGCGTTCGCCGCCGGTCTGCTCGTCACCGCTACGCACGTGCCGCTCGGGATGCAGGTGCTCGCCCGCGGCATCGTGTTCATCGATCTGGCGATCGCGCAAATCGCCGGCTGCGGCGTGCTGCTCGCCGACCAATTGGGCTTCGAGGCCGAGGGCATCGCGGTGCAGATCGCCGCGCTCGCCGCAGCCCTCGGCGGCGCGCTGCTGCTCACCTGGACCGAGCGAATCTGGCCCGACGTGCAGGAAGCGGTCATCGGCGTCGTATTCATCCTCGGTGCGACGGGCAGCGTCCTGCTGCTGGCGAGCAACGTCCATGGCAGCGAGCACCTGCACGATCTGCTCGTCGGACAAATCTTGTGGGCTCAGCCCTCGCGCTTGCTATGGGCGGCGCTCGCCTACGCGGCGATACTCGCTTTGTGGTTCGGGTGGCGGCAGCGTCTGGGGCGCACCGGCTTCTATGTGCTGTTCGCGGTCGCTGTCACCGTCTCGGTGCAACTTGTCGGGTTGTATCTCGTATTCGCGACGCTGATCGTTCCGCCGCTGGCGACGCGGACCATGACGCGACGGCGACTCGCGAGCGCATGGGCGCTCGGCGCCGCGGGCTACGCCGTCGGCCTCGTCGTGTCGACCGCGCTCGACCTGCCGACCGGGCCGACGATCGTCTGGGCGCTGGTCGTGCTTGCGTCGGCCTGGTATGCAGCCTCGGGGGCTTCCGCCGGCGGCTCCTGCGTTACTCATCAGCAATCAGGCGATAGCCGACGCCGGTGTCGGTCACGAGATGGCGCGGCCTGACCGGATCGGTCTCCAGCTTCTCCCGCAGTTGCTTCATGTAGACGCGCAGGTAGTGTGTATCGTTCTGGTGCGTCGGTCCCCATACCTCCGCAAGCAGCTGACGATGCGTCACAACCATCCCGAGATGCTTCGCGAGCGCTGCCAGCAGGCGGAATTCGATCGGTGTCAGACGAACGTCGACTCCATTGCGCGCGGCGCTACGCCGTTCGAAATCGACGACCGCGCCGCCCAGGCGCAGCGGTTTGCCCGATCCGGAACGGACCGCGTGGCGGAGCGCCGCCCGCACGCGTGCGAGCAACTCGCCGATCCCGAACGGCTTGGTCATATAGTCGTCGGCACCCGCGTCGAGCGCGTCGATCTTGGATCGCTCCTGCGCGCGTGCGGACAACACGAGGATCGGCATCGAAGACCACTCGCGGAGCCGCCGAATGACATCGATGCCGTCGACATCCGGCAGCGCCAGATCGACGATGGCGAGGTCCGGCTTGTGCGTGCCGGCATCGATCAACCCACGGCGGCCCGTCGCCGACTCCGCGATCCGATAGCCTTCGACACTGAGCGACGCGCGCAAGAAGCGCCGAATCTCCGGCTCGTCCTCCACGATGAGGATCGTCGGACGAACTTCTTTCATGTCAATCGACCGCTTCGGCCGGAATTGGCGGTGCGTCCTCGACGGGAAGCGTGAAACGGAACGCCGTGCCGCCGGCGGGCACGCGCTCGGCCCAGGCTTTGCCCCCGTGCAAACGAATGATGGCCCGACAGATCGCGAGCCCGAGTCCCATCCCCGTGCCGGCCTCCTCGATCGCGCCACGATTGAACTTCTGGAATATGCGTTCGACGTCCGCTTCGGGAACGCCTCCGCTGTAGTCCTCGACCGACACGAGGATTTCTCCCGCGCGGCGTTGCGCGCGCAGCCGGACGATCGTTCCCGGTGGCGTATGCTTCGCGCAATTCTCGAGCAGGTTCCCGAGCGCCTGCTCGACCAGCGTCGAGTCGACGCGCACGAGCGGCAGATCCTCCGGCAGCTCCAGGATGACGCGATGCGCCGCCATGCGCTCGGCCAACCGTGCAAGCGCGGACCCGGCGATCTCGCTCAACGAAGCCCAGTCACGCTCCACCTTGAGGGCGCCTGTCTCGAGACGAGTCATCTGCAAAACCTTGTTGACGCGCTCCGACATCTCTCGCGCCTGCTCGAAGACGCTCTTCGCGAGCGCGTGACGCTCCGCCGGGCTCAACCGCTCACCGCTTTCGGCGAGGCTCGACGATGCTCCGGCCATCACCGCCAGCGGTGTGCGCAAATCGTGCGATATGGAGGCGAGCAGTGCGCTGCGGATGCGTTCGGTCTCGGCTTCGATCTCGAGCGCCGCTCGGGCGGCGGCCTGGCGCCGAATGCTGCGGACCAGGCCCGAAATGATCAGGGCCACCGCCAGCATGATGCCAAACGTCAACAGATACTGGACGTCGTCGACCGTGAATGTTCCCCGCGGCGGAACGAAGAAGTAATCGAAGGCGGCAACGCAAAGGACCGACGCGACGATGCCAGGGCCGCGCGAGAACTTGAGGGCGATGATCACCACCGCAAGCACGTACACCATCGCGATGTTCACCAGGTCGAAGCGCGAGTGCATCTCAAAGCCGACCAATGTGCAAGCCACCGTCGCGCCCGCGGCCCACGCATACCCGATCCAATCCCGATCGACGTTCATATGTCGACTTTAACGCAACACGGGCATAAATTTGCCGTAAAGAATCGAGCCGACCGCGCAAAGTCGCGGGGATCAGGGCCTAAGCTGTCCGCTCATGAATACCGCGTTGGCACCGCAACCGGCGCTTGCAGGGCCTTCCTCGGGACCCCACCGCAGGCAGACGACCTCCGCTCTCGCGCTTCTCGCTTTAGGAGTGGTTTATGGCGACATCGGCACGAGCCCGCTCTACGCCGCCAAAGAGACATTCAATCCAGAGCACGGGATTGCGCTGACCTCGGACAATATCATCGGCGGCGTCTCGGCGATCTTCTGGGCGCTGATGATCGTCGTCTCGCTCAAATACGTGACGCTCGTCCTGCGCGCCAACAATCACGGCGAGGGCGGCATCATGGCGTTGCTGGCACTCGCCACCGCATCCGTCGGCGAGCGGCCGCAATTGCGCGCAACGCTGCTCATGATCGGAGTCTTCGGCGCCTCGCTCTTCTACGGCGACGCCGTGCTGACCCCCGCGATCTCGGTGCTCTCGGCCGTCGAAGGCCTGGAGGTCGGCACCGTCGCCTTCAAGCCGTATATCGTGCCGATCTCGGCCGGCATTCTCATTGTGCTGTTTGCAATACAACACTACGGCACCGGTTTCGTCGGCCTTCTGTTCGGCCCGATATGCGCGCTGTGGTTCGTTTCGCTGGGGACGATCGGCATTTGGAACATCATGCAAGAGCCGACGATATTGAAGGCGCTCGATCCGACGTACGCGCTGCACTTCGCAACCGGGCACGGCTTCGCATCTTTCGTCGTCCTCGGTTCGGTGCTGCTTGCGATCACCGGCGCCGAAGCCCTGTATGCGGATATGGGCCACTTCGGCAAGCGGGCGATCCGCGTTGCCTGGTTCGCTATCGTCGCGCCGGGGCTCGTGCTCAACTATTTCGGTCAGGGCGCCCTGCTGATCGCTCGACCGAGCGCCGTTGAGAATCCCTTCTATCTTTCATACCCGGATTGGGCCCTCTACCCGATGATCGTGCTCGCCACGGCGGCGACCGTCATCGCGTCGCAGGCGACGATTTCGGGCGCGTACTCGATGACGCAACAGGCCATTCAACTGGGCTATCTGCCGCGAATGCCGATCCGCCACACGTCCGAGCGAGCGATTGGGCAAATCTACGTGCCCGCAGTGAATTGGATACTGTTGCTTGCCGTTTTCATTGCGGTCGTCGGATTCGGCAGCTCCACGCGGCTCGCATCGGCCTACGGCGTGGCGGTGATGGGCACGATGCTTGTCACGACGTTGCTCACGTTCTTCGTGCTTCGCTACGGCTGGGGCTATCCGCTGTGGCTGTGCGTGCTCGCAACCGCGTTCTTCATGCTGATCGACGCCGTGTTTTTTGCAGCGGCGATGCACAAGGTGCTCGACGGCGGTTGGTTCCCATTGGTGTTGGGTGCCTTCATCTTCATGATCATGATGACGTGGCGGCGTGGCCGTGAGACGTTATACGAGCGGGTGACGGGCTCATCGCCGCCGCTGGAAGGCTTCCTCCAATCGCTGTTCCTGTACCCGCCGCAGCGTTGCCCCGGTACTGCCGTGTTCTTGACGTCGACGCCCGACACGACGCCGAACGCGCTGCTGCACAGTCTCAAGCACTACAAGGTCCTCCACGAGCAGAACGTCTTCATGACCGTCGATTTCGGCGACGTGCCCTTCGTGGAACCGGAAGAGCGAGTCGTATGCAAGCGGCTGGCGCATGACTGCTGGCTTGTCACCGCGCGGTACGGCTTCATGGAGACACCGGACGTCGGCCTCGCGTTGGAGCTTTGCGGGCCGCAGGGCTTGCAGCTCGAGCCGATGGAGGTCACGTATTTCCTGTCGCGCGAGAAGATCGTACCGAGCGTGCGGGTCGAAGGAATGGCGCTTTGGCGCGACAAGATCTTCGCCGCCATGGCGCGTAACGCCGGCGATATAACGGACTTCTTCAATATCCCGACCAATCGCGTAGTGGAGCTGGGAACGCGGGTCGAACTATGATCCAGTAGCCGGCAAGTCTGCGCCGCCCGCTCAGACGGTCGCTTTGGTCTCCTCGGGCGGGCGCACCGTGCGAAACATGACGAGCAGCGCCAGGTCGTAGGCGATCTTCAGCGCGCCCGCGATGAAAAGCGGCCAGCCGAAGGCGGAAATGCCGAGGAGATATCCTGCCAGCAGCGGACTCGCCGCTGCGGCGAGGCTGCGCGGGACCGCAGTGATGCTCGCCGCGGCCGGTCGCTCGGGCGGCGTGACGACCGCCATGACATACGATCCCCGCGTCGGCACGTCCATCTGGGAGAGCGCGCTCCGCGCGAGCAGGAGCACGATCACCCAGGAGAGCTGCGGCACGAACGGAATCACCAGCAGCATGACGTTGGCCGGCAGATGCGTGAAGACCATCGTATTCACCAGCCCGATGCGCTTCGCGATGCGCACCGCGACGAGATACGAGAATGCCGAAAGCACGCCGGTCCAGAAGAAGATCGTGCCGGCGACGATCGTCGACAGCTCGAAGCGCTCGAAGAGCCACAATGCGAGCATCGACTGCACGACGAAGCCGCCGCCGAACGCGTCGAGGCTGAACAATGCGGCGAGCGTGAACACGATGCTCCTGGATTTCCCGAGTGGCGCGGCGGAGGCGTGCTCCGGCGCGGCGAGCCGGACGGGAAGCTTGCGGTAGATCCAGCCCGATCCGAGACCGATGAGCCCGTAGAGCACGAACATCGCCTGCAGCGCGGGCTTCGCCCCTGCGTACCCGCCGTTCACCACCAGGTCGGGCACCGCGGCGAACAGCGCTCCGATCGCCGCGGCGAGCGCACCGGTGAGGCTGTAGCGCGCGAAGAGCGCCGTCCGTCCGCGGTCGGTGCCGACGTGCGCCAGCACCGCCTGCTCGAGCGGCAGGAACACGCTCACGTCGCCGCTCGACGGATTGAGCGTGCCGACGACGGCGATGACGAGAAGCGGCCAGAAGTCGCTCACCGCAGCGAATGCAAAGCCCGTCGCAGCCATGAGCGCCGCGGCCGCGAGCAGCAGCGTCCGATACCCCATCCGATGCGCGTGCAGTCCGACGAGCAGCGAAAGCGCGGCGGAGCCTAAGAGCGTGGCGGTAGCAATGACTCCCACATGAAACGGCGAAAGCCCGAGCGTGATGAGATACACGGGGAGGAGCAGGCTCACGTAGCCATCGCCGAATGCCCGCAGTCCGCGCGCCGTCAGCACGCGGCGCATCGTCGAAGCGGTCGTTTCGCTCATTTTCCTGCGCCACCGTAGTTGAAATCGTCGAACGCAGTGACACTGTCCGCCTTGGTCCACACGCCGACCGCGCCGGCGCCGCCGATGTGCGCGTCGTCCTGCTCTATGTAGCGTTTGCCGTCGAGCGAGACAGCGATATGCGCTCCGGCGAACTCGACGCGCAGAACGTGCCACTGCCCTTTCGCGACCGGCGCATCGACATACTTGATGGTGATGCGGCGGCCGCTCTGCGTGTAATAGAGCGAAACGTTGTTTTCCAGGGCATTAGCGCGGGCCACGTAGTAGTTGTCGCCGTCCTTCCACCGCCAGACGACGCCACCGGCCTGATCGTCCTTGCCGGCAAGAGACTTGAATTTCACTTCGACGTAGCCATCGGCGATCGTAACGTCGCGCTTCACGCACCAAGGAAAGTCGCCGCGTCCGCTTTGCTTGAGCACGTTGGGCGCGCTTGGCGCGCTGGCATCGGCCTCGACCGCCCAGTGAGAGGCGCCGCGGCCGGTGACACCCGCAGTCCACGCCGCGGGAAGGCCGCCGACGCGGTCGGCATCGAAGTTGATCGTTTCCGCGAACGCCGCGGTCGCAACACCGCAGGCGAGCACCGACAGCCCCGCAGTCGTGATTGGCTTGGTCATGGCGAATCTCC
>DASXQW010000166.1:0-5019 GCA_036506975.1 Casimicrobiaceae bacterium
GATCTCCACCGGCTGCGCGAGCGCCATCGGCGTCACCGCGACGAGCAGGGCGAGTACGGCGATCAAGTCGGCGACGCGCTGCCACCAGGAACTGGGGCGTGCTGCGTTGCGTCGGGCCCATGGTCGGCTTTCATGCATTGCTCTCATTATTTCCTCCGGTGTCGGTGTTCACGTGCTGGACGGGGGGTCCCCTAGCCGCGCGACGACAAGGCAGCAGCCGCTACGCAGGGACCTTAGGTGTTGCCTTCGGGTGCCCGCGTTGAAAATCGTTCTTGCCACAACGATCGACGCCGCGAACGAGGATCAACGGCCGGGTATCGTGGCCATAGCCGGGTTTGTCGCGCAGCACTGCAGCGTCGTGATCGTAGTGGCTTGTGGAGGGCATGAAGCGAAGCGTGTAACCCGCGCGCGGCTTCTCGCCGAGATTATGTCTTGCTCCGTGAATCGTGAAGATGTCGAACAGCACCATCTCACCCGCTCTGAGCTCGACGTCCACGGCCTTGCTTTCATCCACTTCACTCTGGTCGACCGTGACCCCAAAAATCAGGTCGTCGCCTTCTTGCCAGATGTGGTTTCCCGCTTGCTTTGCCGCATGGGTTCCAGGCAGGAAACGCAAGCAGCCGTTAGTGCGCAGACTGTCGAAGACGGCAATCCACACGGATGTCGTCGCAAGCGGTTTGACCGGGGTGTGGCTGGCGTCGCGGTGCCATGGCGTGGCGGGACCTGCGAGCGCGCGCTTGTGGAAGATACCGGTTCCCCAAAGGATGATGTCAGGACCGATGATCTGCTCAACGATGTCCACGATGTCGGGATGGGTGGCGATATCCAGCCAGCCAGGGCTCGATTTGAGACCTTCGAAGCCGCTTCCCGGAACATGAGGACCCACCATGTGGTGATCCGCAAGAGTCGGATTGTCTTCAATCAACTTCAAGGTCAGCGCTTGGAGCTTGGCGATATCCTTTTCTGGCAGCCGGTACGACGGAACGATGAAACCGTCGCCGTGATAAGCCTCGAGCTGGTCCGCGCTAAGGATCGGATGAGCTGGTGGCATTTGAGTCTCCTCTATTCACGTGCTGAAATTCCAGTGGGCACCGCACTCACGCTACCCACCGATGTGGAAGGCTAATGCCAAACAAGAATCAGCTGTCGAAGGCGTATAAGGATGCGGCTGTGCCAGTGAGGTCGTCACTCGCCTGCGACGGGTTCCATCGGTCATGGTGTCTTTGCGAGCGCTTCGTTGTACTTGCCCACAACCTCTTGGTACGCTTCCTCCGGGGTCCCGTTGCGCAGGACCATGCGCTGGAACGCGTCGGCCACGATCTGATGGAAGGCCGTTTGGATGATGGAGTAGTTCACTTGGCGGCCGCGCACTTTGATGAGCTCCGCCCAGGCGCGCTGATCGCGCCCCTGTGGCGACGCGAAATACGGATCGTTGTAAGCAGAGGCACGGGCAACCACTTCGCCGCCCTGCGCAGCAATCGCCTGAGCGGCGGGACTGGTCATGAACTTCACGAATTGCCAGGCCGCTTCCTTCTGCTTGGAGAACGCATTGATCGTGAGTTGGAAGCCATACACCGCCTGCGGTTCGTCGGGCCTCAAGCCCGGCGCCGGCGCCCACGCGAGATCCTCGCCGGCCCCCTGAGCCTGGATCCCGCGATAACGATAAAGCCCGAACGTCGCCATCGCGACGGTGCCCGCGCGCAGCCCATCGTGGACCTCGTTGTAGCCATATTGCAAGCTGGCCATCGGCGTCGACTTGCACTTCACGAACTGGTCCTTGATCACCTGCGCGCCGCGGATGAATGCGTCCTTGCTGAAGGCGATTGCCCTGTTGTCGGCGGCGAAGTACTTGCCGTCCGGCGCGGACAGCATCGTGCTCAGGTGAAATTCGCCGAATGCCTGTGCGCCCCCGATCCCACCGGTCGTTCCAATCGGGATCGCATAGCCGGCCACGTTGCCCTTGCTGAGCTTCGCCCCGGCGGTGCACACGTCGTCCCAGGTGCGCGGCGGCGTCACCTTTGCCGCGTCGAGAAGTTGCTTGCGGTAGATCAGAATCGGGATGCGGTAATCCTGCTGGAGCCCGAAGACGTGCCCGCCTACCATGCCAGCCGCCAACGGCACCAGCCAGTCGTTCTGATCGATCTTGTCGCCCTTGACCAGGTCGTCGAGCTGCAGCAGCGAGCCCGTGGCGACGTACTCCGGCATTTGGAAGTTGGTCGCGCGAATGACATCCGGCGAATCGGCGCGGATGCGCAGGGTGCGCGCGCCATTCGCACCCGTCGGATCAACCACCACACGAACCTTGATATTGGGATTCTGACGCTCGAACTCCGCGATCATCTTCGTTTGTGCTATGGCGCGCGGGTCGTTCGCGTTATTGGGGTCGGAAAACGTGTTGTAGACAATCTCCACCGGCTGCGCGAGCGCCATCGGCGTGACCGCGACCAGCAGAGCTAGCGCGGCGATCAAGTCGGCAACGCGCTGCCACCAGGAACACGGGCGTGCCGTACTGCGGGCAAACGGGTGGCTTCCATGCATTGCTCTCATCGTTTCCTCCGGTGTCGGTATTCGCGGCGCTGGACGGCTCTTATGGGATGGCGCAAGAGCGCTGAACGGCCGCAGGGCCTTTTCGGGCCCGGGCCGGGCAGACCCTGCTTCGGCGCCCAGAAGGGCTGTGCTGCACCTCTTGCGTTTCGCGCTACGATGTGTAACGATATTCCAGATCCTATTCCAGTGTCAAGTCCACGAGGAGAAGAGGCGTAGCGGCTCCAGAAACGGATTCGAAACGTCATTACTGATCATATGAAAGTCGTCAATCCCCTGCTGGAGCGGTGCTTTGAGCTCATCGAGTTCCTCGCCGAGGAGCCGCGCGCGTATCGCCTCGGCGTCATCAGCGAGAGGCTGGGGTTGCAGAAGGGCGCCGTACACCGGCTCCTCGCTGCCCTGTGCAGCATGGGATGGGTGGAGCAGGAGCCGGAAACCGGCTTCTACCGCCTCACGCTGCGACTCGCGATTATGGGACAGCGCGTGCTCCTCGCCACGCGCATTCCCGATCTCACGCGGCCGATCCTGCAAAAGCTCGCGGACGAATCACAGGAGCTCGTGCGCATGGCGATCGTGGAAGGCGAGCGGTTGAGCTGGGTCGCTTTCGTGCAGGGACGCCGCACGGGATTGATCTATCAGCCCGAGATGATCGGCAGAGCGCCGCTTACCGTTACCTCGCATGGCAAGGCATGGCTTTCGACGCTGCCACCCGAGGAGGCGATGCGCATTGTGCGCGAGGAGGGCTTCCCCCCACCGGGGCGTTATGGCCCGCGCGCCATTCAATCGATGGACGCGTTCGCTGCGGCGCTCGACGAGACACGGGCGCGCGGATGGGGGATGTCGTATGAGGAAGGTGAACGCGGCATCGCGGCCATCGCCGCGCCGATCCGTCCGTCCGGCCCGAATACACCTGCGGTCGCAACGTGCAGCGTCGCGGGACCCTTAATGCGCTTTGGCGCAGAGGACATCGTGCGAAATGCAAGCTTGGTAATGGAAGCGGCCAACGAAATCGCGGCGATATGGCCGCTTCGTTCGGCGCAAACGCAAACGGATCTTGCAGCCGCGTAACAGCTTGCGCGACGAGAGTCGAGTGGCCTCGTAGAAGCTAACCGATGGTTTGTGCAAACACCTCGTGCATGGACTATTGCTAACCGCAGGCTGCGGAGGAGGAAGCCATGGAATATCGCACGCTCGGAAGAACCGGCGTCCGCGTAAGCACATACGCTCTGGGAACCATGATGTTCGGCGCCGATGGCAATCCCGACGAGAAGGAGTGCATCGACATCGTGCACGCGGCGCTGGATGCCGGAATAAACCTGATCGACACCGCGGACACTTATTCACATGGCCAGTCGGAGGAGTTCGTAGGAAAGGCCATTACCGGCCATCGCGACGAGATCGTCCTGGCGAGCAAGGTGCGTTTGCGGGCGGGGGAAGGCCCGAATGAACAAGGTGCCTCGCGCCTATGGATCATGCGTCAGGTCGAGGCGAGCCTCAAACGCCTTCGCACCGATCACATCGACCTCTATCAAATCCATCGGCCCGACCTCGACACGGACCTCGAGGAGACGCTCGACGTGCTGACCGATCTCGTACGGCACGGCAAGATCCGATACTTCGGTTGCTCGATGTTTCCCGCGTGGTACCAGGCGCAAGCCCATTCGATCAGCGCGCAGCGTGGCCTTAAGCGCTTCGTCTCCGAGACGTCGCCGTATTCCATCTTCGTGCGGAGCATCGAGCTCGACGTCCTGCCGGCTGTGCAGCATTTCGGCATGGGACTTCTGGCATGGAGCCCGTTGAATGGAGGATGGCTCACCGGGAAATACCGGCGCGATGCCGCGGTTCCAAACGATTCGCGGGCAGGCCTCGTAAAGGGCGAGTGGGGCGAGCACTATCCGATCCTGCGGACCCGGTTCGACCTATCGCGACCCGGCAATCAACGCAAGCTCGACATGATCGAGCAGCTGTCGAGCGTTGCGCGCGAGGCCGGTATGTCGCTTGCGCAGATGGCGCTGGCGTTTCCGTTGGCTCATCCGGGCGTGACCGCCGTCAACTTCGGGGTCCGCAACCTACGTCAGTTCAACGATGCGACAGCGGGCTTCGGTACCCGTCTCACCGATGAGGTACTTAACGCGATCGACGCGTGCAACCCGCCTGGCAGCATCGTCGACGAAGCCGATCGAGGCTGGATCATGCCGTGGATGGCGCCTGAAGCACGACGCCGCCAACCTTCCGCGGTCGCGTAACACTTAGACAGGTAAGGCTCAGCGTTCAACGCACCGGCGGAGGGGCGAGACCATGGCCCAGCACACTGCGACGATTGCGGACCCCCCAACACCCGCGCGACCGACGCGCGCGCGGAGGCGGCTGAGAGAGCTGCGGCCAGTGCTGTGGTTCATTCCGGTCCTGCTGCTGCTTCTAATTGTGACGCTGTATCCGACGCTGTTCGTCGTGTGGATGAGCTTTCAGAAGACG
>DASXQW010000167.1:0-3779 GCA_036506975.1 Casimicrobiaceae bacterium
GTCGACGCGTTCGGCAACTTCGAGATTGTGTTTCGCCAATGAGATTATGTAGGGCCGGATTCATCCGGCCAACGCCGCGGCCGAATGAATTCGGCCCTACAGGAATCTCGCTGGGTCCCCGCGTGCGCGGGGACGACGAAAGGAGATGGTCATGCCCAAAATAAGCGAAATGAAAGGCACCGCGTTCGACGGCAGGAACATGGGTTACGTGCCGCCGAAGAAACTCTTGATCTCTCCCAAGCTCAAGCTGCAGCGCAAGGCCGCCGGCAATATCGACCCGATCACCTACGAGGTCATCCGGCACGCGCTCTGGCATGTCAACGAAGAGCACGGAGCCACCATCCAGCGCGTCTCGGGCTCGCCTGTCGCCATGTATGCGCTCGACCTTAATCCCTCGATCCTCACCGAGGACGGCGAGTTCGTATACTTCGGGCCCTACATGCAGTACATGTCCGGCGTCACCGATACGCAGGTGAAATGGATTCTCGAATACCGCAGCGACAATCCCGGCATCCGCGACGGCGATATGTTCCTGGCCAACGATCCGTGGGTGGGGGCCGCGCACCAGCAGGACGTCATGCTCATCTGCCCCGTGTTCTGGAAGGGCGAGCTTTTCTGCTGGGTGACCAACTGCCTGCATCAATACGATCTCGGCGGCATCACGCCGTCGTCGTTCTGCGGCTCGGCGGAGTCCGCGTTCGAGGAAGGGATCTGCATCCCGCCGGTGAAAATCGTCGAAGGCAACGAGATCCGGCGCGACATCGAGGAGCTGTACCTGCGTTCCTCGCGCAAGCCCGAAGCCGTGGCGCTCGACTTTCGCGCCCAGCTTGCGGGCGACATCACCGCCCGCGACCGGGTACTGGCGCTGGTCGGGCGCTACGGACCGGAAGTGGTCAAGGGAGTGATGAGGCGCATCATCGACAACGCGGAAGCCGCGTTCCTGAAAAAGCTGAAGCGCCTGCCCGACGGCGTGTGGCGCGAGCGCTCCTACGTCGAGTGTTGCCGTCCAGGCGACCGGCGCAGCTATTGCGTCATGTTGACGCTGCGTAAGATGGGCACCAAGCTCGTCTTCGAGAACGAGGGCACGGCGCCGCAGACCGGAGCGATGAACGCCACCTACTCCGGCTGGCGCGGCTCGATCATGGTGGCGCTAAACGAGCTGCTGTGCTGGGACCAGTACTTCTGCATCGCCGGGGCACTGCGCCACGTCGAGTTCGATCCGACTCCGGGAACGTTCAACTGTGCGAATTTCCCCGCGTCGGTGTCCACGGCGCCGATCCAGGCGATGGAGATCTCGGTCTACCCCGCCTACAACGCGCTCTCGAAGATGATCCACAGCGACCCGGAGATGCGCAACGACATCATGTGCATCGGCGGCACGAGTCAATGGCCGGCGACGATCTTCCGCGGGATCGACCAGTGGGGCGACCCTTACGGCTACATCCTGGTCGACCCGATCGGCGGAGCGATCGGCGCGTTCGCCACCGGCGACGGGATCTCGACCGGCGGCCAGTCGCGCACGCCGATCTGCAAGCTGCCCAATGTCGAGCACACGGAACAGACGTTCCCGCTGCTGTTCCTGTATCGCAAGGAAGTCATCGATTCCGGAGGCGCGGGACGCTATCGCGGCGGGCTCTCGGCCGAATCCTGCTTCATTCCGCACCACACCGACGTCATCACGCAAGATACCTTATCCTCCGGCAACGCCATCCCGACCTCGCCCGGGATGATGGGCGGTTACCCGGCGACGACCAACGTGTACAAGTTCAAGCGCGAAACCGACATCGTCGAGCGCTTCGCAGCACGCAAAATGCCGGCGGACATCGCCGAGGTGAACGGTGAGGAAGTCACGCTGCAGCTCCGCCAGGAGAACTTCCAGCAGCAACCCGGAGACGTCTATGCGGTCATCTGGTCGGCGGCGGGAGGCTTCGGCGATCCCCTCGAACGCGAGCCGGAGAAAGTCCGCGAAGACGTGGACAACCGCTCCGTGTCGATCGCGGCGGCGCGCGAGATCTACGGTGTCGTGATCACGGCGGATGGCGTCGTTGACGCTGCGGCGACGCGACTGCTGCGCAGCGGCCGCCGCGAAGCGAACCGCAAAAAAGACGGCGGCGTTGCGCATCTCGACGGCGAACGGGTCCTGCGCGTCACGGACAATCTCGACCTGCGCCGCGAAAAGGGCGGTTTACGCCTCGCGTGCTCCAAGTGCGGGGCTGACTTGGGGCCCGTACGCGATAATTACAAGGATCACTGCGTGCGCCGCGAGTCCGACATCAGCACCGCGAACCCGAACATCGGCGACTACCGGCGCTATATCGACGACCGACCCGTGTTCCGCCAATTCTTCTGTCCGGGCTGCGGCGCGCTGATCGAGAACGAAGTCGCGCGGGACAGCGATCCGGTGCTGCGCGACATCGAACTTCTGTCGTCCCCGCGAACGCGGGGACCCAGCGGCGTTCGCGCAAAGACACTGGATTCCCGCTTGCGCGGGAATGAGGATAAGTGATCGCGCCGCGCACACCGAGAGAACGTGTGCCGTACTCGGCCATCGTCGACCGGCCACCGCTGGCGCTTCCCGGCGGTGCGCGCATGGTCGTGTGGACCATCGTCAACGTCGAGGACTGGGGCATCGAAAGGCCGATGCCGCGCACCGTGCTGTCACCGCCGATGGGAGCGCCGCTGCTTCCGGATCTGCCGAACTGGGCCTGGCACGAATACGGCATGCGCGTAGGCTTCTGGCGGCTGTTCGACTGCCTGCAGAAATTCGGCGTGACGCCCACGCTCGCGATCAATGGCGTGGTGTGCCGCAACTATCCGCGCATCGCGCAGGCGGCGAAGGACGCGGCGTGGGAGTTCATGGGTCACGGCTGGCAGCAGGAGCCGATGCACAAGGTCGAGGACCAGCGGGCGGCGATTGCGGATACGATCGCGGCGATTCGCGCCTTTTCCGGCAAGGCCCCGCGCGGCTGGGAGAGTCCCGGCCTGACGGAAACCTTCGACACCATCGACCATCTCGCCGAAGCCGGCATCGAATACGTCGCCGACTGGGTGCTCGACGACCAGCCAGTCTACATCGCGACCACGCACGGTCCGATTCTCTCGGTACCGTACACGGTCGAGGTGAACGACATCGCGATGATGGTCGTGCAGCATCATTCGGCCGAGGAGATGCTGCGTCGCGGCAGCGATCACTTCGATCGCCTGTACGAGGAGAGTGCGGTGGCGCGCCGCGTGATGGCGATCAGCGTCCATCCCTATATTTCCGGAGTCCCGCATCGCATTGGCTATCTCGAGCGGCTGTATCGCCATGTGCTCGGCAAGCCCGGCGTCCTGCATTGGACCGGCGAGCAGATCCTCGACTGGTTCCACACCCAGGTGCCGGGGTAGACGAAATGACCGACGAGAACTTGGGTCTTCGTCTGGATCGCAGAGCCGAGCAATGAGCGCTTGGTCGTCATTCCCGCGCAAGCGGGAATCCAGCGGCGTTGTTAGACAAGACACTGGGTCCCCGCTTTCGCGAGGACGACGGAATCGCGAGCCGATCATGCGCCTGGGGGCGGCGCTCTCGGGCGAATGCGTCGATTTGACAGCGCGGAAGGCGCGGTGTAAGCATCTTTCAAACCTATAAGGAGGAGAAAATGAACAGACTGATGGGGTGGCTCTCGACGGGGCTTGTCGCCCTCTCGCTTGCGCTTGTTGCTCCGGTGCACGCGCAGCAGCCGTTGAAGATCGGCTTCGGCATGAGCCTCACCGGTCCTCTGGCGGGCAACGGCAAGGCG
>DASXQW010000168.1:0-4450 GCA_036506975.1 Casimicrobiaceae bacterium
CGTGCTCGCCCGGCGCGATCGCGCGCTTGGCAAAGCCGATGATCTGGTTATAGCGCTTGACCGGCGCGCCGGCGGGGATCGCATGCGTCGCGACCTTGTGGCCGGGCGGCACGAGGCCCGAGACCTTGACGTTCTCGTCGATCAGCGCGGTGCCCGAGACGAGCTGTTGGCGGGCGATCACGACGTCGTCGTTCGGGTGCAGCCGGATGGTCAATGAGGTTTTGGTCAGCATGATGCTCTCCTTGCTGCATTCAGGCGGTCAGCCTCGCGCAGGCGAAACCCGGCCGCTCGATGGCGGCGAAATCCCGGTCGACCTGTTGCATCTCGACGGCGCGGACGGCGGACAATGTCTACTTTCCGTAAATGACGTCGGGCAGCCATAGCACGAGCTGCGGCACGTACGTGATCAGCGCGAGGGTGGCGAGCAGCGGCCACAACCACGGCAGCACCGCTTTGACGGTCCTCTCGAAGGAGATCTTGGCGACCTTTTGCAGGACGAAGAGCACCATGCCCACCGGCGGCGTCAGCAGGCCGATCATCAGGTTCAACACCATGATAAGGCCAAAGTGCACGGGGTCGATGCCCAGTTTGGCGATGATCGGCATGAACACCGGGACCAGGATCGTGATCGCCGCGATCGTCTCCATGAAGCAGCCGACGAACAGCAGGAAGATATTGGCGAGCAGCAGGAAGACCAGCGGATTGTCGCTGATCGACAGCACCAAGGCGGCGATCCCATCGGTGATCTGCGTCGTCGTCAGCACCCACGCGAAGATCGACGCGCTGGCGACGATGAACAGCACAGTGGCGGTGGTCTCGATCGTTTCCATCGAGACCTTGATTAGCATCCGCCAGTTCATCGTGTTGTACCAGGCGAAACCCAGGAAGAGCGCCCACGCGACCGCGGCGACCGCCGCCTCCGTCGGCGTGAACAGGCCGCTCGCCATGCCGCCGATCAGGATCACCGGCGTCAGCAGCGCCATGAAAGCCTCGAACTTGAACACCTTGTCGGCGACCATCACGGCGGCCAGCGGAATGCCGAAGCGCACGAAGCCGCCCAGCGTTTCGTTCGACCACAGAAAATACAGCGCGACGGAGGTAAGGGCGATCGCGCCGGTTTCCAGGAACGCGCGGCCCATCCGCGGCCAGGAGAACACGATGTCGGCGCCGTATTTCCGCACATGCGCGTAGTAACCGACCATCACCATCATGAAGATCGCCATCACCGCGCCGGGAATGAAGCCGCCGGCGAACAGCTTGCCGATCGACGTGTTCGCCTGCACGCCGTAGATCACCAGCGGCAGCGACGGCGGAATGATCGGTCCGAGCGTCGCCGAGGCGGCGGTGATGCCCACGGCGAAGTCGGTCGGGTAGCCGTGGTCCTGCATTGCCTTGATCTCGATGGTGCCGAGGCCGCCGGCGTCGGCCACCGCGGTGCCCGACATCCCCGCGAAGATGACGCTGCCGATGACGTTGACGTGGCCGAGGCCGCCCTTCAGCCAACCGACCAGCGCCAGCGCGAAGTTGTAGATCCGGTTGGTGATGCCGGCCGAGTTCATCAGGTTGCCGGCGTAGATGAAGAACGGCACCGCCAGCAACGGGAAGCTGTCCACGCCGCCGACCATTCGGTGCACGACAGTGAGCGGCGGAATCGTGCCGGAGATCCAGATGTAGAGCAGCGACGCGATGCACATCGCGATGGCGATCGGCACGCCGGTCGCCATGATTGCGACGAACCCGCCGAGGAGGATGCTGTTCATCGCTTCAGGCCTCCGCTTCGCCGGGACGCTCGAGCACGCTCCAGCCCTGCTTCCAGTGCCGAATCCCGACCTGAATCGAACGGAAGGTCATCATCGCGAATCCCAGGCCCACGAGGCCGTAGATGTAGCTCATCGGAAAATCGACGACGGTCATCTTGAGGTTCTGCATCCTCGGGATCAGCAGGGCGGTGAGGTACGTCGCATAAGCCAGGAACGCGAAGCGGACGACGTCCACGAACGTCGACAACGCGCGGCCGACGGGCGCGGGCAGCCAGCGGTACAGGAATTCGACATGGATCTGCGTGTTCTTGCGCACCCCCATCGACGCGCCGACGAAGCAGACCACGATGAGCAGATAGCGCGCGATTTCCTCGGTCCACGCCGCGGAGTCCTGCAACACGTAGCGGGTGAAGAACTGGTAGAACACATCCGCCGCCATCAGCCAGAAGAAGCCCAGCGTCAGCCAGTCCTCCCAGCCGTAGCCGGAAAGATCGACGGGTTCGTCGCTCGCGTGGAAGTGGCCTTCAGCGTCGAGTACGTGCTCTTCGGACGGCGGTGGAGCCTTGGCGGTCATGTGTCGCGGCTTACTCCAAACAAGACGTCATTCCTGCGAAGGCGGATCCACGTCAACGTTGTACCGTCGTTCCCGCGCACGCGGGAACCCAGTGTCGTCAAACGTCGCCGAGCCACTGGATCCCCGCTTCCGCGGGGATGACGCGGGGCTTGCCCGCGCGGCCGCCTCCTTGTACCGATGGCGTATACATGTCACGTTTCGCGTCGGCAGCAGCCGCGACTCGCCTCGCGCGATCTCCATCCTTCGGACGGGGCGACCGGCGACGCTGCGGGCTCGCGCGGCTACTTGATCTGCTGGATCTTGTCCCAATCGGCCTTAGAATACCCCATCGATTCCAGCGTGATGTTCTTCATGATGGCCTCCTGGAACCCCTTGCGATCGACGGCATGGACGTTGAGGCCCTTCTTCTTGAACTCGTCGGCGAGCTCGGCTTCGCGCTTCTTGATGTCGCCGGTGGCGCCGGCCGCGGCCTCCTGCATCACGTCGGTGAACGTTTTCTTGTCCGCGTCGGAGAGCTTCGTCCACACGTGCGGCGCAACCTGCGTGGCGAGCGAGTCGACGATGTGGCCGGTGAGAATGACGTTCTTCTGCACCTCGTAGAACTTCTTGGCCTCGATCGTCGTCAGCGGGTTCTCCTGCGCCTCGACGGTACCGTTCTGCAACGCCAGGTAGACTTCAGCGAATGCGATCGGCGTCGGGTTCGCGCCGCAGCTCTTCGGCAGTGCCATGTACGCAGGCACGTCGGGAACGCGGATCTTCAGCCCCTTCATTCCGGCGCAGTCCTTGAAGTCGCGGTTCGAGGTCGTGTGGCGCGCGCCGTAATAGGTCATGGCGGTGATCTGGATTCCGGTCTTCTGGCGGTATTCGTCGGTGAGTTCCTTGAACGCGCCGCTTTTCGCCCAGCTCACCAGGTGGTCGCCGTCCCGGAACGTGTAGGGGTAATAGCCGACGCCAATCCGGGGCATCGTGCGTGCTGCGAAGGAAAGCCCCGAGATGATTATGTCCACGGTGCCAAGCTGGAGGCCCTGGTTGATGTCGGTTTCCTTACCGAGTTGCGAGGCCGGAAAGACGGCGATCTCATATCTGCCGTTGGTGCGCTTCTTGATCTCGTCCGCGGCCCACACCGACCATTTGTGGTACGGCTCGCTGGTCTCGTAGACATGCGCCCATTTGAGCTTGGTCTGCGCGGCGGCCGGGCCGGCCGCGACCAGCGCCGCGATCGAGAACGCGACAGCCGATAGGATCACTTTGTTGAAGACTCGCATATTTCCTCCTTGTGATGCGTAATGGTGGAATCGCTCAGGCGCAGACAAGCTGCACCTTCGTGCTTTGCGTCTTGTCCTTCGCCAGCTCGAAGGCCTTCACCGCCTCGTTCAGCGGGAACTGCCCCGAAAGCAGCGGCCGTACGTCGACCCGGCGCGAAGCAATGTACTCGACCGCCCAGTCGAACTCGATGCCCCAGCGAAACGCACCCTTGAAGTCGAGCTCCTTCACCATGATGTCGTTGACGACGAAGGGCAGCGGCTCGTGCGGTAGGGTGCCGACCTGGACGACCGTGCCACCGCGGTTCGTGGCAGCGACACAGGACTTGAGCGCGGCAAAGCTGCCGGACGCCTCGAAGGCGACGTCGAATTGCGGGGATGCCAGCGCCTCGGCGTCGCGGTCGGCGCGAATGGTACGCACGGCACCGACCTTGCGCGCCGTTTCCAGCGGTCGATCGAGCACGTCGGACACGGTCACGGCGGTCGCGCCTGCGAGTCGCGCCGCCAGGACGGTGAGGCAGCCAATGGTGCCGCCACCCGTGACGAGCACGCTCTTGCCGAGCAGATTGCCGGCGCGGTTGACCGCGTGCAGCCCGACCGCAAGCGGCTCGGCGAACGCCAGCTCTCCCAGGCTCACGTCGCCGGACACCGGGTAACACTGGCGCTCGCCCAGGACGAAATACTCGGAGAACATCCCCTGCACGTGCGGGTAAAGGCTCGCGCTGCCGAGGAAGCGCATGTTCCGGCACAGATGCTCGCGCCCTTCGCGGCAATAGTCGCAGCGCCCGCAGGCCTGCGATGGGCTTACCGCGATCTTGTCACCAGGCTTGACGCGCGTGACGCCTTCGCCAACC
>DASXQW010000169.1:0-4476 GCA_036506975.1 Casimicrobiaceae bacterium
CCGGCGCCGTACGCCACCGCCGGTTTCGGCGGCACGCCGATCGAAATCGCATTCGTCGACGAGGCGGGCGGCACGACCAAGCAGGTCAACGAATACCGAAACCTGGTCCAGCGCGACAATGCCGACGTGGTGATCGGCTATATCTCCAGCGGCGATTGCCTGGCCATCGCGCCGCTTGCCGAAGAACTGAAGCGCCTAACGGTATTCTTCGATTGTGGCACGCCGCGCATTTTCGAGGACGCCAGCTACAAGTACCTGTTTCGAACCGGGGCGACGGCGACGATGGACAACACCGCCGCGGCGCTGTACGTGACCGAAATGAAACCAGCGTTGAAGAAAGTCGCCGGCATCAATCAGAACTATGCCTGGGGCCAGGACTCCTGGAACGACTTCGAAGCCGCGATGAAGGTGCTGAAACCGGGCGTGGAGATCGCGACCTCACAGATGCCCAAGCTGCTCGCCGGACAATACGGCGCGGAGATATCGGCGCTGCTCACCAGCGGCGCGGATATCGTGCACTCGAGCTTCTGGGGTGGCGACGCCGAAGCGCTAATCCTGCAAGGCGCGCCGCGGGGCCTGTTCAAGAAGAGCACGGTCGTCATGACCGCGGGCGAGCCGACACTGGTACGGCTGGGCACTCAGGTGCCCGAAGGCACGGTCATTGGCGCTCGCGGGCCATTCGACATGTTCGCGCCGGATACGGAGCTGAACCGCTGGTTCCGAAAGGCGTACGAAGACCGCTATTCCGTAGCCCCGAGCTATCCCGCGTACAAAATGGCACAGGCGATTCTGGGCGTGAAGGCCGCGTACGAAAAGGCGCAGGCGGCGAATAATGGCAAGCGGCCTACTCAAGAGCAGATCATCGCGGCGTTCGAGAATTTGAGTTTCGAGGCGCCAGGAGGCAAGGTCGACATGGCGTTGGGCAAGGGCCATCAGGCGGTGCAGGGCACCGCGTATGGCGTGACCAAGAACGTTGGCGGCAAGGTCACCGTCGTCAATATCAAGCGCTTCGCGGCGTCGCGGGTCACGCCCCCCGACGGAGTCAAGAGCGACGAGTGGATAAAGTCGGGATTCAAGACAGCGAAATGACGCGTTAGCGCATCGAGCGGCGGCGGATCTTCGTCGCCCAACGAAAGCGTCGTCTCGAGGCGGCTGGCCGCCCCGACATGCGGAGGAGAGCGTGTGACCGATCTCGTTTCCGTGCTGATCGACGGCGTCATCTATTCCTCGTATTTGTTTATCATCGCCGTGGGGCTGACGCTGATCTACGGCGTGATGAAGATCCTCAACATGGCGCATGGCAGCTTGTACGCATTGGGCGCCTACGTCGCGGCCACGCTGGTTGGTGCGTGGTTCAACGCGGGATTGAATCCGTATGCCAGTCTCGCGCTGCTCGGCCTTGCCGCCGTGTTGGTGGGGGTTGTCGCGGGGCCGATCATCGAGCGCGGCCTGTTGCGCTTCATGTACGGCAGAGACGAGGTCGTCCTGATCCTCGTCACGTATTCAGTGTTTCTGATCCTCGAAGACGTGATCAAGCTGGTGTGGGGCGTGGAGTCCTATTCTGCATATCAGCCCTACGGTCTGCTCGGCAATTTCAATGTCGGCGATCTTCCGTACACGATGTACGACGCTTTGCTCGTCGTCATCGCGGTCCTCGTCGGCGTCGCACTGACCTTCGTGTTGACGCGCACTCGGCAGGGCAAGCTGCTGCTTGCGGTGATCCATGACCGCGAGGTAAGCGCAGCAATGGGCATCAACGTCGAGCGCGTCTATCTTGTCACGTTTACGATCGGCACCATGCTTGCCGCGCTAGGCGGCGCGCTCATCGCGCCCAAGGTGTCGGTGGTGCCCGCGATGGGCGTGGAGGTCATCGTGCTCGCTTTTGCGGTGGTGGTGATTGGCGGCCTTGGCAGCCTGCCGGGCGCTGCGCTGGGCGCCTTCATCGTCGGACTGGTACGGTCGGCGGCCGTGCACTATCTGCCCGAAGTGGAATTGTTCAGCATCTATCTCGTGATGGCCCTGGTGTTGATCGTTCGTCCAAAAGGCCTGTTCAGCGCGGTGGAGGCGCGCAAGATTTGAGACGCGATCGCGCAGCGGGGTGGCTGGGACTGGGGCTGGTCGTCTTTCTCGCGGGGGGCTGGTGGCTGCCGAACTGGGCACAAAGCCTCGTCATTCTCGCGTTGGGCAAGGGCATGGTCGTGCTCGGCCTGTTGCTGCTGATGCGCTGCGGCCTGGTTTCGTTCGGCCAGGGCCTTTACTACTGCCTTGGCGCGTATGCGGCCGTGTCGGTAAGCAAGATCTTCGGTCTTCCCGACTCGCTGCTGACATCCGACGCCGTGCTGATGCCCCTGTTCGGTGGCGTAGCCGCGGGCGTGATCGCCTTCATCCTGGGGTTCTTGCTCGCCAATTACCGGAGCATCTTTTTCGCGATGCTGAGCCTCGCGTTCTCGATGATCCTCTACGGCCTGCTGATAAAGATGTCGGTGCTGGGCAGCAGCGACGGCTTCAACATTGCGTACAGTACTGTGGCCGGCGTCGCGCTATGGCAAGGGGCGCACCTCTATTCTCTCTACGCCGTGGCAGCGATTATCGCGTTTGCCGCCATGCTCGCACTGAACGGATACCTTCGCTCGCATCGCGGGCGACTCGGACCGGCAATCCGGGACAACGAACTCCGTGTCGAATACATGGGCGCTTCGGTGCGGCGCATCGTGCATCTGAACTATGTGATTGCCGCCGTGCTTGCCGGCATCGGCGGCGGTCTCGTCGCGCTGTCGATCGGCCATATCGATCCCGACCTCGCGTATTGGACGACGTCCGGCGAATTCGTGTTTGTCGCAATCTTAAGCGGCACGGCGAATGTCGCCGCGCCATTTGCCGGCTCGCTGCTGTTCGAATGGATCAAGAGCGTCGCGTATCAATACACACCGTACACATGGCAGATGGTACTGGGGATCGCGATGCTCCTCGTGATCATGTTCCTGCCGGCGGGCCTGTGGTCGCTCCTGGGTCGCCGGGGCAGGGGCGCCTGAGATGGTCGCGATTCTCCAAACCGAAGGCCTGACCAAACGCTTCGGCGCGGTCACCGCGGCGGCCGACATCAATGTCAGCATTGAGCCCGATACGGTTGTCGGCCTTATCGGTGGCAACGGCGCCGGCAAGACCACGTTCATCAATATGGTGACCGGCTATCTCAAGCCGGATGCGGGAACGATCCGCTATGCCGGCAGCGATATTACGCAACTCGTTCCACGCAGCGTAACCCAACTCGGAATCTGCCGTTCGTTCCAGATCCCGCAGCTGTTCGGAAGCCTCACCGTGCGCGAGAATCTGCTGGTCGCACTAGGCGTGGTGGTCCTGGGTGGAAAGCATTGGGCATCCGGCGCGACGCTCGCGTCGGACCAGGTGGAAGAAGCGGCGAACGAGGCGCTCGCGCGCTTCGGCCTCGACGACTATCGCGACATGCTCTCGGGCCTGCTGCCCGAAGGAATACGCAAGCTGCTCGACATCGCGATGGCAATGGTAGTGAAACCGAGGATTCTGTTGCTGGACGAGCCGACCAGCGGAGTTAGCGCCGATGAAAAATTCGTCATCATGGACGCGGTGATGGCCGCGGTGCGCGCCGAACGCGTCACCATCCTGTTCGTCGAGCACGACATGGACATCGTGCGTCGCTACACGGAGCGCATCCTCGCATTCTACGAGGGCCGCATCATTGCCGACGACACACCCGACACCGTGCTGAACGATGACGAGGTGCGCAAGTATGTGATCGGCACCCGTCATGCGCGAGTGACCGGAAGAGCCGCCAGCGATGCTGCGCATTGACGGCCTCGACGTGTCGATCGGCTCGGTCGGCATCCTGCGCAACGTGAGCTTGAGCGTGCCGTCCGGCCGGTTCGCCGGACTGATCGGGCGCAACGGCGCGGGCAAGACTACGCTGATGCGCAGCATCATGGGGATTCTGCCGTGCCGGAGTGGCGCGATCACATTCGACGCCAGGACGTTGACCACGCTGCCTACACATGGCCGCGCGAGGTTGGGCATCGGATACATGCCCGAAGATCGCCGCTTGATCCCGGCGCTGACCGTCGAAGAGAACGTGCTCTTGCCCGCTTGGGCGACACAGCTGGCCGATGTCGCGCAACGGTTGGCCAAGGTTTACCAGATCATTCCGGAAGCGGAAGCGTTCGCGCAGCGTAAAGGGCTACAGCTCTCGGGGGGACAGCAAAAGCTGGCTGCGCTCGCGCGGGCATTGATGTGCGGCACCCGGTTGCTGCTGCTCGACGAGCCGTTCGAAGGCGTCGCGCCGGTCCTGTGCCAGCGGCTGGTCGAAGTGATCGCCCAGCTCAAGCAGGAAGGGCTCTCGGTGATTTTGTCGGAGTCCGATCTCTCGCATTCCCGCGAAATGCTGGACAGCGTATTCATGATTGACCGTGGCGAAGTGCACGAGGACGCGTCGCTGCGCGGGTGATC
>DASXQW010000170.1:0-2670 GCA_036506975.1 Casimicrobiaceae bacterium
TTTCGTCGTCCCCGCGCACGCGGGGACCCAGCGAGATTCCTGTAGGGCCGAATTCATTCGGCCGCGGCGTTGGCCGGATGAATCCGGCCCTACATAATCTCATTGGCGAAACACAATCTCGAAGTTGCCGAACGCGTCGACGTCCAGCGAGCGTCCCGGATGCACGACCACCGTGGTATCGGTGGTTTCGACGACCGCCGGGCCCCGCAGGCGATTGCCCGGCACGAGCGCCGCGCCATCGTAGATCGGGCTAGCGACCGCTTTCTTGAGCTCCGCCCAGTAGATATTCCGTTTGCCCAGGACGGCTCTGGGGCTCGGCGCCGCGCGTCGCTTTCTCGCCGCGCTCAGCTTCGGGTGCGGCGTGGCCGCGGTGGCGCGCAGGCGCAGCGTCACGATCTCCAAGCGCGCCTCCGCGTAGGATGAACCCCGCCCGTAAAGCTGTTCGTAGCGCGTGTAGAAGCGGCGGCTCAGGCCTTGCGCGAACGCGCCGTAGAGGCGCTTGCCGGCGAGCAGCACCTCGACTTCGTTGATCTGGCCGCGGTGGCGCATGTCGAGCGAGAACTGGAAGCGCCGGCGGGGCTTCGCAATATCGTCGCGGTCCATCTGTTCGTTCGCCTTTTGCTCCAGGGAATCGAGCGCGCGGTTGATGCGCTGCGCGTCGAACGGGCTCGCCTGAATGTCGACCTGTTCGTACACATGCAGGATGTCCGCTGAGGCCGCACCGAAGGCGCACCAGGTCGAGGCGATTTCCTTCTGCGGGATCACCACCTTCTGCACGCCGAGCTCGTAAGCAAAGACACCCGCGTGCGCGGGGCCGGCGCCGCCGAATGCGAACAGCACGAAGTCGCGCGGATCGAATCCCTTCTCGACGGTCATTTTGCGGATGATATCGGCCATCTTGAACTCGGCGATCCGGGCGATGCCGCTCGCCGCTTCCATCAGCGACAGCTTAAGCGGAGCGGCGACGCGTTGCACGGCTGCGATGGCCTTGTCACGGTCCAGCCGCATGCGTCCGCCCAGGAAATTGTCGGGGTTGATGGTGCCGAGCACCACATCGGCGTCGGTCACCGTTGCCGTCACGCCTCCCTTGCCGTAGCACACGGGGCCCGGGTCGGCGCCCGCCGACTCCGGTCCGACGTTGAGCGTCCCGGATTCCGTATCGACGCGCACGAGCGAGCCGCCGCCCGAGCCGATCGCCTGGATGTCGACCCTGGGCAGAAAGTATTCGTATTGCGCGACGTTGGAGACAAAAGAATAGGCCGGCTGTCCATTGAAGATGATGCCGACGTCGAACGAAGTGCCGCCCATGTCGGTCGTGATGATGTTCGAGCAGCCCATGAGCCGGCCGAGAAACGCCGATCCGGTGACGCCCGATACGGGTCCGGAGTCGAGCGTGAGCAGTGGCGATTCCATAGCCTTGTCGACCGAGATCGAGCCGCCCGCGCACTGCGTGATCTGCAGCGGCTGCGCGTACCCGGACGCCTTGAGCTTGCGATCGAGATTGCCGAGGTACTTCGCCATGACCGGGCCGATATAGGCATTGAGCACGGTCGCCGTCATGCGCTCGTATTCGCCCCACTTCGGCGCAATGTCGACCGAGCACGATATGAATAGATGCGGAGCCAGATCGCGGATCATCTCCTTCACGCGCAACTCGTGCCGGGGTTCCTTGAACGACCAGAGAAAACAGACCCCGACGGCTTCGACGTTCTGTTCGATCAGATACCGGATCGCGTCCTCGGCCTCGACTTCGTTGAGGGGCACCACGACTTCGCCGAAGCAGTCGACGCGCTCCGACACGCCCGCGATGAATCGTTTCGGCACGATCGGCACAGGTTTCCGGCTCTCGGGAAAGTGCACCACCTTGCGGATATCGCGCGAGGTGACTCCACGCGAGCCGCGCATGATGTGGATGGCATCTTCGTGGCCACGGGTCGTGATCAGGCCGACGCGCGCGCCTTTTCTCTGGAGAAGCGTATTCGTGCCGACGGTCGTTCCGTGCGTGAGCACCGCGACGTTGCGGCAGAATCGCTCGAAGGACAGGCCCAGGCGATCGGCCGCCAGGCGCATCGCCGCGAGCATGCCTTCGGCAAAATCCTCCGGCGTGGACGGTGACTTGGTCGCGGTGATCCGGCCGCGGCGGTCGAGTGCCACACAATCGGTGAACGTACCGCCGATGTCGACGCCGACGAGAAAACTGGGCACGTGGTCGCTCTTGCTCATCACAGCGTGCAGGTATCGATGCGTGTCAAGCGATTCGCGTCGCCCCGTCTCCGGCCTCAGGCATACCGGGGCAGGCTGCGGCCGGGCTCAATTTGTTTCTCCGAAATTGGTTCCCGGCCTGCGCCGGGATGACCTCCACATGCACCGTTCGCGGGTGAACCGTTCGAAGGAATATTACTCGAATTGATGCCGGGAGCCAGGCGTGATGAATCGTCCTAACCGAGTTTTGATGCCAGCCAGTGTCAGATCGTCGTTGTCCTCGACCGGCGAGATCGCGTCGAGGGCCGACACTGATGGGAGCGAGGCACGGCCATGGCACAATGCGCGTCCATGGGTTGGAATCCCCAGCAGTACCTCAAGTTCGGTGGTGAACGCCTGCGACCGGCGCATGACCTGCTCGCTCGCGTTACGCTCGAGGCCCCAGGACATATCGTCGATTTAGGCTGC
>DASXQW010000171.1:0-9988 GCA_036506975.1 Casimicrobiaceae bacterium
GCCCCCGCGACTTGAGCAACCCGCAGGCCAATTCTCCGATCACGAACGGGTGTATGGCCACGACATTGGCGTTCAACGCGGCCGCGAGGACTGCATCACTGCGCCGCAGGTGGTCCACCCAGACGGACGTGTCCACCAGGATCATGAAGCCTTGGGACGACGGCGCGGAGGCGCACGCAATCGGGACTGCGTGCCTCCCAGTCGCGCGAGGCGACGCGCACTCTCTCGCTGGATCAGGGCCTCCAAGGCCTCGCGCAGAAGGGTACTGCGCTCCTTCAAGCCGCTCAGTTCCCGGGCGCGATTCAGCAATGCATCATCGAGGTTGATCGTCGTGCGCATAGGGATGCCTCCTGACGTCTAGCATCCATTCTAGCATCATCTGATGCGGAAAAGCGTGCTCGGAGACGGGATCGGTCCGCTACGCGCCGGCCCGCGGTCTCGACGCGCTCGCGCCACATTGGAGAGCGCCGAACCGACCTAGGGTGTCGAATGCTAGCGCTTGGTCGTGCAGTTGCTGTACGTCGTCTTGCCGTTCTCTTCGATGAACGCCGTATTGCCTTTGTTCCAGAACACGAAGCTTTCATTGCTATTCGCGTAGCGTGCGCCCGAACCGGACACGGCTTGCGGCACCGAGAGTTCGCGGCCGTCGGAGAGGCTGAGCTTTACGCGGCTCTCTGTGCCATTGGTAAAGACGGCATTCACCGTTTTGCCCGCATCGCACACAAAGATCGCCCGGATTGCTTTTGCAACCGAAGCCGATTGCGGGCTTGCCCCCGCTGGAGACACTGCGCGCGGGATCGACTCCCGCCTGCACGTCCCGTCGAAATAAGCGATCGCCCTGCAAGTCCTGCCGTTCTTAAAAGTACAGGTGCCTTGCTCGTTCGCTGTGTTGCTGCCGGAAGTGACCTTGTATGCGCCGCCGGTGATGGCGCAGTAGCGGGCGGCCGGCGTAACGAAACCGGTCACCTTGATGCCGCCGGCGGGGCAATCGCCGCGCATCATCGCCCACTCCTCGCACTGCAGGTTGTCGGGGAACGTGCAAACGCCGAATTGGCCGCCCTTGCGGTTTCTCTCGAGGGTCAGTCTGCCGCCCTTGTCGACGCAGTTCTGCGAGGCAGGGTTGACGAGGCCCACGACACGCGCTGTGTTCGCCGGTGCCTCGGCGCGCGCTGGTGGCCCGACGGAGGCGGCCCCGGCAGCCAGTACGACAAGCATGTGGGCAAAACAGATGACGGAAGGAGATGACGTAGCCAAGGTCGTAGCTCTCCAATCACGTGCCGCAGCCTGGTCGCTGCAGTTGCAGCAGCCAAAGGTCGCCAGGCTAACTGCTTTCGACTCTAATGGCTCGGCTTAATGGAGGCGGAGGTCGGAATCGAACCGGCGTAGACGGCTTTGCAGGCCGCTGCATGACCACTCTGCCACCCCGCCGGGTGGATGATGCGCATCGGACAACCCGCACCGCACTGCGGCTGGGAGCCACTACACCACTATAAGCGCAAAAGGAAGAGCTGGCGCTCTCCCTCATGAAAACTGGAGCGGGAAACGAGTCTCGAACTCGCGACCTCAACCTTGGCAAGGTTGCGCTCTACCAACTGAGCTATTCCCGCGGCCGGCAACTTATAATTATAGCCTGCGTCTCACCCATGTCAAAGCGCCGCGCACCTGCCGCACCGTCCCCGCACTACGCGATCACCGCAGCGATCGCCTCGGCCACGTAATCAAGATTGCGCGCATTGAGCGCCGCAACGCAGATGCGTCCCGTATCGATCGCGTAGACCGCATACTCGCTGCGCAGCCGCCCGACCTGCTCGCGGCTGAGGCCCGAATACGAGAACATGCCGCGTTGCTCGAGGACGAACCGAAAATCGGCGCCGGGGGCGCGTCGTGCCAGGCGGTCGACGAGCGCCCCGCGAATGGTCTTGATGCGCTCGCGCATCGTGCCGAGCTCCTTCTCCCATAGCGAGGAAAGCTCGGGTGAGTCGAGGATCGCTGATACGACCTGCCCGCCGAACATCGGCGGGCTCGAATAATTTGCGCGCACGACGCGCTTGACCTGCGAGAGCACACGCGCCGCTCCATCGCTATCCGTCGCGACGATCGACAGCGCGCCGACGCGCTCGCCGTAGAGCGAGAACGATTTCGAAAACGAGCTCGATACGAACAGCGGTCCCGGGGTCTCCGCGAAGCGGCGCACGACCGAGCCGTCGGCGTCGAGGCTCTCGCCGAAGCCCTGATAGGCAAGGTCGAGAAACGGAACGTGACCACGCGAGCGGACGACTTCCAAGATGCGGCCCCATTGCTCGGGCGACGGGTCGACTCCGGTCGGGTTGTGGCAGCACGCGTGCAGGACGACGATCGCGCCGGCCGGCACGCGGTCGAGCGCGCCGATCATGCCGGCGAAGTCCAGGCCGCGTGTAGCCGGATCGTAGTACGGGTAGACGTTGACGTTGAAGCCGGCGTTCTCGAATAGCGCGCGGTGATTTTCCCACGACGGATCGCTGATCCAGACCTGCGCTGCCGGCGCGAAGCGGCGCAGGAAGTCGGCGCCTATCTTCAACGCGCCCGTGCCGCCGACCGCCTGCACGGTGAGCGCGCGGCCGGTGCGCAAGATCTCGCTCTCCGCGCCGAAGACCAGCTTCTGGACCGCGCGATCGTACGCAGCGATGCCGTCGATCGGTAGATAGACGTGCGGCGCGCCGCGCTCCGTGATCGCGTGTTCGGCGCGCCGCACGCACTCGAGCAGCGGCACCTTGCCGTTGTCGTCGTAATACACGCCGACGCCGAGATTGACTTTGTTCGGATTCGGATCGGCGTGAAACGCTTCGCTGACGCCGAGGATCGGGTCGCGCGGCGCCATCTCGATGGCGGACAGGAGCGGGGCGGCGAGGGGAGCGTTCATCGGGGCACCGGTGCGCGGTCGATGCGTGAATCTTAACATGTGCTGCGCGGTAGCCCCGGCCGAGGTTGTGAACATTGAACCGTTACGCCGCGCAAGGATGTGCGCCGCGGAACTCGCTTCGGCTACAATGGTCGATTGTTCTTTGCTCGAGCACCCCATGGTCGTCACGTTCCCCAACAGCCCCTACGAGCTGCACCAGCCGTTTCCTCCGGCCGGCGATCAGCCCGAAGCGATAGACAAGCTGGTCGAGGGGATCGCCGACGGACTTTCATTCCAGACGCTGCTCGGCGTCACCGGATCGGGCAAGACCTACACCATGGCCAACGTCATCGCCCGCACCGGCCGGCCGGCGCTGGTGCTCGCGCCGAACAAGACGCTCGCTGCGCAGCTCTATTCGGAATTCCGCGAGTTCCTGCCGAGCCACGCAGTCGAATACTTCGTCTCCTACTATGATTACTATCAGCCCGAAGCGTATGTGCCGTCGCGCGACCTGTACATCGAGAAGGATTCGTCGATCAACGAGCACATCGAGCAGATGCGTCTGTCCGCGACCAAGGCGATCCTCGAGCGTCCCGACTGCGTGATCGTCGCCACCGTGTCGGCGATCTACGGCATCGGCGACCCCTCCGAGTACCACAGCATGATCCTGCACCTCCGGCAGGGCGATCGCCTGGCCCAGCGCGAAGCGATCAAGCGTCTGACCGAGCTGCAGTACCAGCGCAACGACACCGACTTCCGGCGTGGGACATTCCGCGTCCACGGCGAGGTCATCGACATCTTCCCGGCCGAGCACGCGGAGAACGCGATACGCGTCTCGCTCTTCGACGACGAAGTCGACTCGCTGCAGCTCTTCGACCCTCTGACCGGGCATATCAAGCAGAAGCTCGCGCGCTTCACGGTGTTCCCGTCGAGCCATTACGTCACGGGCCGGCACAAGGTGCTCGACGCGGTCGAAGCGATCAAGGTCGAGCTCGCGCAGCAGAAGGAATTCTTCGTCTCGCAGATGAAACTGATCGAGGCCCAGCGCATCGAGCAGCGCACGCGCTTCGACATCGAGATGATGCTCGAGATCGGATTCTGCAAGGGCATCGAGAACTACTCGCGGCACCTGTCGGGACGCAAGCCCGGCGAGCCGCCGCCCACACTCGTCGACTATCTGCCGGACAATGCCATCGCCTTCATCGACGAATCGCACGTGACAATTCCGCAGGTCGGCGGGATGTACAAGGGCGACCGCGCACGCAAGGAAAACCTCGTCAACTACGGGTTCCGGTTGCCGTCCGCCCTCGACAACCGGCCGCTGCGCTTCGACGAGTTCGAGAAGCTCCTGCCGCAGACGATTTTCGTGTCCGCCACGCCCGCCGACTACGAGCGGCAGCACGCCGGTCAGGTCGTCGAGCAGCTGGTGCGGCCCACGGGACTGGTCGATCCCGTGCTTGAAGTGCGCCCCGCGCAGACTCAGGTCGACGATCTGCTGTCCGAAATCAACCTGCGTGTCGAGCGCGGCGAGCGTGTGCTGGTCACTACGCTCACCAAGCGGATGGCCGAGGACCTGACCGATTACCTGAACGAGCACGGTGTCAAGGTGCGCTACCTGCACTCGGACATCGAAACGGTCGAGCGGGTCGAGATCATCCGCGATCTGCGGCTAGGTGAGTTCGACGTATTGGTCGGTATCAACCTGCTGCGCGAAGGACTCGACATCCCCGAGGTATCGCTGGTCGGCGTGCTCGATGCCGACAAGGAAGGATTCCTGCGCGCCGAGCGCTCGTTGATCCAGACCATCGGCCGCGCCGCGCGGCACATCAACGGCATGGCGATCCTGTACGCCGACACGATGACCGGATCGATGAAGGCGGCGATCGGTGAGACCGAGCGCCGCCGGAACAAGCAGCTTGCGTACAACGAGCGCTTGGGCATCACGCCCAAGGGCGTACAGAAGCGGATCAAGGACATCATCGACGGCGTCTACGACATCGATGAGGAGCGAAAGCAGCTCAAGGCTGCGCAGGCGCACGCCAAGTACGATGCGATGCCGGAGAGAGACCTCGAGCGCGAGCTCAAGCGCATCGAAAGAGAAATGCTCGACGCCGCCAGGAATCTCGAATTCGAGAAGGCAGCGGAGTTGCGCGACCGGCTCTACCAGCTCAAGGAAAAGTTGTTCGGCGTCGCGGTGCCGGATTGAGAGGCGAGATGTCTGGGTCGAGCCACATACGTGGTAGCATTTCATTGCGACAACGTGGTGCTCACATGCTCCGGATGACGGCTCACCGCGCAACCAAGCCGCCTCGCATTAGGTTGCCGAAGCATGAGCAGAGCGTCCTCGCGCTGCAAGGCGGCGGCGCGCTCGGTGCCTATCAGGCGGGAGTCTACGAAGGCATGGCCGAGTGCGGCTTCGCGCCGAACTGGGTAACGGGGGTTTCGATCGGCGCGGTCAACGCAGCCTTGATCGCGGGCAATCCGCCCGAGCGGCGGATCGAGCGTCTGATCGCGTTCTGGGACCGCGTCTCCTCGGGTATTCCGATCATTCCGCCGGCGTATCTCGATCCGCTCCGACTCGCATTCAACCGCGTCAGCGCGATGGCGACGACCGCCTTCGGCGTGCCGGGTTTTTTTGTGCCGCGCGTGCCGCCGCCTTATCTGGCGCCGGATGGCAGCCCCGGCGCGCTCAGCGTCTACGACACCGCGCCGCTCAAGGAGACTCTCGAGGAGCTCGTCGACTTCGATCTCATCAATCGCAAGGAGATGCGCCTTTCCGTGGGCGCGGTGGACATCCACACGGGCAACTCCGTGTATTTCGACAACCAGCGACAGCGGATCGAGCCCGAGCACATCATGGCGAGCGGGGCACTGCCGCCCGGGTTTCCGCCGGTGATCATCGACGGCAGTCATTACTGGGACGGCGGCATGGTATCGAATTCGCCTCTCTGGTACGTGCTCGACGATTCGCCTGGAATCAGCGCCCTGATCATGCAGGTCGATCTGTTCAGTGCGTGCGGCGATTTGCCGAAAAATCTCGACGAAGTGCTCGAGCGCAGCAAGGATATCCAGTATTCGAGCAAGACCCGATTCAATACTAGCCGCGCGAAGGAGCTCGAGGACGTCCGCGCCGCGCTGGGGCGCTTCCTGCGCAAGCTGCCCACGAAGCTGCATGACGATCCGGACTATCGAATGCTTGCGCCGCTATGCGAGCCCAAGCGGCACGTCACCATTGTGCACCTTATCAATCGGCGCCTCACGCACGCCTCGAGCGCCAAGGATTATGAATTCTCGCGGGCGACGGTGCGCCAGCTCTGGGAAGGAGGTCTCGATGACCTGCGGCGTTCGTGCGCCAACCCGAGCTGGCATCACGCGACCGAGAGCGTCGACGGCATCCAGGTATTCGATCTCGCGACCTGAACCGTTGCGGCAAATCGGAGAGGCGAAATGAGGCTCAAGGACAAATCCGCAATCGTCACCGGCGCCGCGAGCGGCATCGGCAAGGACATCGCGCGGGTGTACGCGCGAGAGGGCGCGAAGGTGGCGATCGCCGACCTCAACGAGAAGGCCGCCGAGGCGACCGCAAACGAGATCCGGGCGAGCGGCGGCCAGGCGATCGGTATTCCCATGGACGTCACCGACGAGAAAGCGGTCAACGAGGGCGTAGCCGCCGTCGTCGCGGCGTTCGGGGGCGTCGACATCCTGGTCAGCAACGCCGGCATCCAGATCGTGCATCCGATCGAGGAGTTCAGCTACGCCGAATGGAAGAAGATACTGGCAATCCACGTCGACGGCGCATTTCTGACGACGCGCGCGTGCATCCCGCACATGTACAAATCGGGTCGCGGCGGCAGCATCATCTACATGGGCTCGGTCCATTCCAAGGAAGCTTCGGTGCTCAAGGCGCCTTATGTCACCGCCAAGCACGGGCTGATCGGGCTCGCCAAGGTGATCGCGAAGGAAGGCGCAGCGCGCGGCGTGCGCGCCAACGTGATCTGTCCCGGCTTCGTGCGCACACCGCTGGTCGAGAAGCAGATTCCCGAGCAGGCGAAGACGCTCGGCATTTCCGAGGACGACGTGATCAGGAAGGTGATGCTCAAGGAGACCGTCGACGGCGAGTTCACGACCGTGGACGACGTCGCCGAGGTGGCGCTGTTTTTCGCCGCGTTTCCCTCGAATGCGCTGACCGGCCAATCCCTGGTCGTGAGCCATGGCTGGTTCATGCAGTAGGCGCCGCGTCGGCGCAGGAGCAGCAGCTCTGACAGGATCCTGACGGTGCCTGCATATCCTTATCTTTTTTGCGGTCTTGTCACTTCGCTGACGCCGGGATGGTGGACAATCGACGTAATTGGGTAATCGTCATAAGGAGCGAGCCATAATGCGCATCAATATCGAGTCGGTGTTCGAGCGTTTCGACGAACAGCTTTCCGCCGCGATGGCCAGGGCCGCGCTCGAGACCATACCGGGGATGACGCCGAAGGCGGCATTGCGGATGTACCGGGCGTTCCGCCGCAATGCCATTGCCGCGCTTTCAACCTGGGAGACGGTCCCGCGCGAGTTGACCGTGGATACGATTACCGGCGCCGAGCAGGGGCAGGATAAGGGCATATCGCTGCACGAGCATCCCAAGCGGGAGCGCGGCTAACGCCGTCGCGTCAATCCTCGAATCGATCCGCCGTGCTGTCCAACCTAGATCGTTACCGGGAACATCGCAGCAAGCAGCGCACCGCAAACGTGCTCTTCGTCTGCATGGGCAGCCGGGCTAATTGCGCTGCCGCGTCAATCGGTTAAGCGCGTTTTCCAGCCTTTCCGGGTATACTTTTCTCAGCGCGGACAACAGGCCAACGGGCTGAGCAATGCCTGGCCTGGGTAACCCAACGTCGGCCCGAGGCGAAGCGAGGAGGAGGGCAGCCATGGGCTCGGCACTCGACGTTCATCCCGAGGGCGACGCCTACTACCTCACGCCTACGGACATGCCGGTGAAGATGGACGACCGGGGCCGGTTCCGTGGATTCGACAGGCCAGGCGCGCGACGCCCGGTCATCACCGACACGCGCGGCCTTACAAGCGTCTCCCGTTTCGTATTCCTGGCGCACCTGGCGGCCCGTGGCGAATCGAGCCTGTACACCGTGGGCGAGGTAGCGATCGCCGTCGGCGGCTTCGCTAGCGACCCTGGCTTGGCGTTTGAACACGATCCGGAGCGGGACGAGAAGCGCGGCAAAGTGCGCCTACCAACGCAATGGGAACTCGATGCGAAGGGCTCGGGCGACGCGAGGGAGATCAAGCGCAAGCACTTCGCCGACGTCGCGATCTACGGGCCGCCGGTGCGCGATTAGCGATGGATTGTGGGTTTCTCCTGGACGTCACGAAAGCGCTTATAGGGACTGCCGCCGGTGCGATCCTCGGCGTCGGCACCGCATTCCTGACGTGGCGGATCCAGCAGCGGCGAATCGACCTAGCAGCCGGAAACATTGCCGTTGTGACGCTCGCACACTGCCTTTCGACGCTTAGGATGATTGGGCGCGCCATCAAGGAGGAGCAGGTGAAGATCGAGCAGTATGTGCCTGGGGCGCCTCCCTGGATGACGGTTCGCGCGCCACACGCAGCATTCAAGCGGGACCTCGCCCTGGATCTTAAGCAGCTCGCGTTCCTCTCGGACAGGCCCGAGCTGCTGCAAGACCTCGCCTTGGCCGAGCGCCTCTACCACGACCTAGCCGAATCGATTGACGAATACCGGAAGGTGCACCTCCAAATTCAGCAGGCGATGGGGACCGTTTTCCAGGCTGACGCGAAGGCAACACGCGCGCAGATTGAGAAGGTCGCGGGCGTCCATCTGATAGCCCAGGCCAACACGCTGTTGGCCGCGATACTCGACCACGTTAACAGGGACGAACAGGTCTATCGTCGTGTCGCAACCGAACTCTCTGCGGAACTCGAGAAGCGCCTAGGTCGGTCGCTACTGCTCCGGCGAAAGCAGAAAATCACGAAATTCAAGGAACCGTCCGAATTGGACGGAGCGGCTACCGCCTCGGGTGCGACGCAATCGCGGGCGGGGCGCGAGCCGGGCGCCGACGGATGATCTGCCAGCGCCCGAGCCGCGGTCAGGCATGGCCGACCTCGACGATGCTGCTGCGGCTTCCCTACGTTGCGAGCGCGCCCTTCTCCTGGCCCCACGCAGCGATGATCGCGGCGCTCGAGAGTGCCGATAGCTGGCCGCCGATCGCGATCAGGGAGGCGAGCTCGGGAGTGAGCTCTGTTTGCGCGCGCAGCCGTTGCAAAAGGTTCGCTGTCGCGCTGGCGAGGTGCTCGAGCTCTTCCAACGTGTCGCGCAGGACGGCCAGGCGCGCAGCCGTGATCGTTGTGGTGGTACGTTGTTTCGCGGTCATGTCGTGGGTTCCCTTCGGGGTTGTGGTTTAGCCGAGCCAGCGCGTTGACGCGCTCCTCGGCATTTCCAGCTTACCGCTGGTTGTTCGGAACCCGGATCCCACACATGGGAAAGTGGCTACCACGGCCCGACGTCGCCGCCAGCGACGGAGCCGGCCGTCCCATAGCCGAGGCCTGAGCCGCCGCCGAGCGTCGTCGGCTGCAAGCTGTCGCCCCAGGCAGCGAGCCCGGGTCTGATCGCATTGATGTACATCGCCGTCCTGGCGCTGCGCGCGTTCGCCCGCGACACGTCAGCACCATATTTCTCGGCCACGGCTTGCGCCTGGTAGCCACGCGCGCGAGCATCGCCCTGGTACTGGATATAGAGCGAGTCGAGCTCGGCGTTCGCCGCGGACTGTTTCGCCACTTGCAGCGCCGAGCCGGAATAGGTGACGCCCGACTCGGCGATTTGTGCCGCCTGTTCCCCGAGCGCAACGCGCGCCTTGCGTCGCTGCAATGCCTCCTGCGCATCGGCGAGCTTGTACGCTTGCTCGGCGTTCTGCTCCGCGACCTTGGCGTTGTAGTCGTGCGCAGCGCCGGCTTCGCGGTAGGCGGCTTGCTGCGCGTTGCCCTCGACGAGCGCACCGACGGTTTTAAAGGCTGCTGCAGCGACTGCGACCCAGGTCATGTTTTCTGCTCCTTAGAACATGTCGGTGATTTCGCGGGTCAGCCTAAGCGTCCGTTCGT